>NZ_JABUCO010000011.1:0-152350 GCF_019835205.1 Rhodococcus sp. BP-261
TTGCACTCCTCAATCGGCTACGTTTCGCCCGTCGACTATGAAAACGAGTACCGTCAGCAATGCTCGATCGCCACCTCCGACCGCGAAGTGGCTTGAACCAGGTCTCCATCAGATCCAGGGCAGTTCAACCTGGCGGCGACGCTGCCTGGCCCCGCGTCGTTCGACGAGCCGGCATGACCGCGCAGGTTCCAGCAAGCGCGCACGTTGCAACCCGCGCGACTACCGCAACCTGCGCGGGCAGAAGCGAGCGCACACCGATCGCACATCGCGAACCTCGACCGCGCACCTTCCAGCCACCGCGCACGTTGCAACCCGCGCAACTGCTGCAACCTGCGCGGGCAGAAGCGAGCACACACCCATCGCAAATCGCGAACCTCGACCGCGCACCTTCCAGCCAGCGCGCACGTTGCAACCCGCGCAACTGCGGCAACCTGCGCGGCAAGAAGCGAGCCGGCATGACCGCGCACTTTCCAGCAAGCGCGCACGTTGCAACCCGCGCAGCTGCTGCAACCTGCGCGGCAAGAAGCGAGCGCACAGCGATCGGACGCCCCGAACGCCGCCCGCGCACCTTCCAGCAAGCGCGCACGTTGCAACCCGCGCAACTGCTGCAACCTGCGCGGGCAGAAGCGAGCCGGCATGACCGCGCACCTTCCAGCAAGCGCGCACGTTGCAACCCGCGCAACTGCTGCAACCTGCGCGGGCAGAAGCGTGCCACCATCACCGCGCACCTTCCAGCAAGCGCGCACGTTGCAACCGCGCAGCCGCTGCAACCTGCGCAGGCAGAAGCGAGCACACACCGATCGCACATCGCGAACCTCGACCGCGCACCTTCCAGCAAGCGCGCACGTTGCAACCCGCGCAGCTGCTGCAACCTGCGCGGACGAGGAAGCGGCGAACAGTCGACCCGACCCATCGACTAACCTGTACACGCCATATTCCAACAACGCCCATTTTCCCCGAAACTTAGGATGCGCTGCTCACATGGCCGACTTGCCGATCATTCCCGCTGACCTTCTGCCCGCCGACGGACGTTTCGGCTGCGGCCCGTCCAAGGTTCGGCCCGAGCAGCTGCAGTCCCTGGTCGACGTCGGCGCCTCCGTGTTCGGTACCAGCCACCGCCAGAAGCCCGTCAAGGACGTCGTCGCACGGGTGCGCGCAGGTCTGCGCGATCTGTTCTCGCTGCCCGACGGCTACGAGGTCGTCCTCGGCAACGGCGGTACGACGGCGTTCTGGGACGCGGCCGCGTTCGGCTTGATCCGTGAGAAGTCGCTGCACCTGACCAACGGCGAGTTCAGCTCGAAGTTCGCGTCGGTCGCCAAGAACAACCCGTTCATCGGCGATCCGATCGTCGTCAAGGCCGATCCGGGCAGCGCCCCCGAGCCGACGTCGGACCCGTCCGTCGACCTCATCGGCTGGGCACACAACGAGACGTCGACCGGTGTTGCCATCCCCGTCAGCCGTCCTTCCGGTTCGGAGAACGCACTCATCGCGATCGACGCGACGTCCGGTGCGGGCGGTCTGCCGGTGAACGTCGCCGACTCCGACGTCTACTACTTCGCCCCGCAGAAGTGCTTCGCCGCCGACGGTGGCCTGTGGATCGCACTGATGAGCCCGGCTGCGCTCGAGCGCGTCAGCGAGATCCAGTCGTCGGGCCGCTGGACTCCGGACTTCCTGTCGCTGCCGATCGCGATCGACAACAGCAGCAAGGACCAGACGTACAACACCCCCGCGCTCGCGACGCTGCTGCTGTTCGCAGACCAGATCGAGTGGTTGAACGGCAACGGCGGCCTCGACTGGGCCACGGGTCGCACGGCCGACTCGTCGTCGCGCCTCTACACGTGGGCCGAGCAGAGCGAGTTCGCGACGCCGTTCGTCGAGAACCCCGCACATCGCAGCCAGGTCGTCGGCACCATCGACTTCGACGAGAAGATCGACGCGGCTCAGGTCGCGAAGATCCTGCGTGCGAACGGCGTCGTCGACACCGAGCCGTACCGCAAGCTCGGACGGAACCAGTTGCGCGTCGGCATGTTCCCGGCCATCGAACCGGACGACGTCACGGCACTCACCAAGAGCATCGACTACGTCGTATCCACACTGAGCTAGCAGCACGCTCACAGGCGGGCGCTTTCTTCGAGAGCTAAAATAGTTGGCAGTCGCAACTATCTCGGAGGGAGCGCCCGTGCGTGTTCTGGCATCCCTTCTTCGACTGAAGGTCACCCTCGGGTACTTCGCGCTGGCCCTGACCGCCACCGCGCTCCTCTCCCATCTCCGCCCACACACCCAGTGGCATGTCCTGTTCGAGGCCAGCACCAACCTCCACAATCTCGGCGACGGCCATGTCGGCACCCTCGTCGCGAGCGCCTTTCTCACCGACGGTGAGACCGACTGGCTGTGGCTCGGATCGGTCGCCGTCCTGTTCGCCGTCGCCGAGTGGCTGTCGGGTTCGACCCGGTTCCTGTCGACGTTCGTCGCCGGACACGTCGGTGCGACGGCACTCGTCGCGCTCGGCCTGTTCGTCGGAATCCGCGCGGACTGGCTCGCCGATTCTCTGGCGGTGGCCGTCGACGTCGGCGTCAGCTACGCCGCGGCCGCAGTCGCCGGCTCGATGATTCGCTACCTGGGCGGACCGTGGCGGACGACATGGGCGTGCGGGTGGGTGTCGCTCGTCGCCGCGTCGGTGGTGACGGACCCGTCGTTCACCGCGTTCGGACACGCTGCGGCACTGTCGATCGGACTGGCTCTGGGCGCCTTCTACCTGCGACGCGATGGAAAACCGTTGATCGACAATCGGTCTCGCACCGTCATGGCCGAACCCGTGCAGCCGTCGGCATCGATGACTAGTCTGTGTCACCGGAGAACCTACGCGTGTCGGACATCCGACCGAGATCACGAGTGGATTACAGTCGAGAGCGGACGATATCGCGAGTCGGCGCGATGAGGAGGTCAAGGTGCGAGATCTACGCGTGGTCGGTCTCGAACCCGATGGGCAGTACGTGATCTGTTCGGATCCCAAAACCGGCGACAAATTCCGGCTTCCGGCCGACGACAAGCTCCGCGCTGCCTCACGCGGTGACATCGCTCGACTAGGACAGATTGAGATCGAAATGGACAGTTTGCTCAGGCCCAAGGAGATCCAGGCTCGAATTCGCGCGGGTGCCAGCGTCGAACAGGTTGCAAGTGATTCCGGGATGGCACTGAGCCGGGTCGAGATCTTCGCCCATCCCGTCTTGCTCGAGCGTTCCCAGGCCGCCGCGATGGCGCAGGAGGGGCACCCGATGCGCCCCGACGGTCCCGCCGTCCAGACGCTGTCCGAGGTTGTCACGCAAGCCTTTCGCGCACGTGGCCACAGCCTCGACGACGCCACATGGGACGCATGGCGCGACGACGACAACAAGTGGGTCGCCCAACTGAAGTGGCAGGCAGGCCGCACCACCAACAAGGCCCACTGGCACTTCATGCCCGACGGCCACGGCGGCACCATCACCGCGCTCGACGATGCGGCGTCGGAACTGATCGATCCCGACTTCGGACGTCAGCTGCGTGGTCTCGCTCCGGTCCGCGCCTTGGAGCCCGCACCCGCCGAGGACGCCCAGCAGTCGTTCGACGAGTACTACGGAACGACGTCGGACAGCGAACTCGAAGCAGCCGAGCACCAGCCGGAGTCGAGCACTCCGGAACCGAAGCACGAAGCATCCGCACCGAAGAAGGACAAGAAGGGCAAGCCCGCGATGCCGTCGTGGGAGGATGTCCTGCTAGGTGTCCGCTCCAGCGGCCACAGCTGATACACGAGCACAGCTGACATCGGGGAGGGTGCAGGCAGTGGGGGCCAAGGCATCGACCATCTGGTACGTCGACACGCCGGATCCGATTTCGGTTCTGCGCCAGACCACTTCGTCCCATCACGACGCGGCGACGGCGCTCGTCGGCAGCCTGTTCGCCGACAAGGTCGCCGTGCCGACACAGCAGGCGCCCATCTCCAAGTCGGCGTCGGTGGGGGTCGACGAGGTCGCCGTCGGCAGCTATCCCGGCGTGACGGTCGTGTGCAGCACCCGCATCGCCGACGCGTCTCCTGCATCGCTGTCCGAGCACTGGTCGCGTCCGCTCGCGTCGGAGAAGACCTATCTGATCGCGACCGACCCGGAGACGGCGTGGGGCGCGTTCGCCTACTGGGAGCGCGGATCGCTGCGACGCTCGTTCAGCGCGACACCGATCTACATCTACGAGGACATCGGTCTGCCGCTGGTGTGGGAACGCCCGTTCTGGGCAGGCGAGCACCCGCTCGTCTATCCGCCGGGCGTCATGCCGGATCCGCAGTCGCTGCCGTTCCATCCGCAGGAATTCGCCGAGGCCGCCAATGCGCACTGGCTCGGCTTCCGCTACACCGGCGCACCCCGCGGGGAGGAGTTCGACCCGAACTCCCTACCGGTGAGCGGATTCTCGCTGTACACCCCCGGTGAAGAGCCGACCGCTGCACCTCCCCCGGCGCCCGCGTCGGAACGGTCGTTCAAGCGCTGGTGGCGACGGAAATCCCCAGCGCCACGAAGCTGACCACGGCGCCCACGACTGCACCGTGGACGAGCCACCGCACGGTCGGCTTGTGCCTCCACCGCAGGATCGTCGGAGCGGCGCCGCCGACCACGACGACGTTGATTCCGAGCGCGAGCGCACTGTTGATGGCGGCGAGTTCGAGCCCGAACGCCGTGAGCGCGGTTCCGACGAGTACCGCGGCGAATGCCGCCACGGGTATGCCGGTGTAGAGGATGCTGTTGTTCCTCACCGGCCTCATTGCAGGCGTACTCGCTCGTACAACGCCATGGCCGCCGCGGTGGCCACGTTGAGCGAATCGGTGCCCGGTGCCATCGGAATGCGTGCGCGAACATCGCTGGCGCGCATGGCATGTTCGGTGAGACCGGGGCCTTCGGCTCCGAGCATCAGCGCCACCTTCTCCCCCGTCATCGCTTCCGCGAGCGAGATCGCCGACGGGTTCGGCGTCAGCGAGATGGTCTGAAAACCGGCCTCCCGCAATATCTTCAGGCCACGCGGCCAGTCGGGCACACGCGCGAACGGAACGCGCAGAACGTGACCCATCGACACCCGCACCGCGCGTCGGTACAGCGGATCGGCACACGCGGCACCGAACAACACGGCGTCGGCACCGAGTCCCGCCGCGTTGCGAAACATCGAACCGAGATTCTCGTGGTCGTTGACGCCTTCGAGGACGACGACCGTGCGCGCACCCTTCAGTACGTCGGCGAGGTCGAGCTCGGGCGGCCGATGAGCCGCGGCGAGCACTCCGCGATTGAGATGGAACCCGACCGCGTCTGCCATCACGTCGGCGGTCGTGCGATAGAACGGCACGTCGACATCGTCGAGACGCGACCCGAGTTCGGTCAGGCGACGATCGACACCGAGCAGACTGATCGGCGCGAACCTCGACGACAGCAGCCGCTCGGCCACGAGCACACCCTCGGCGATGACCAGTCCCTTTCCGTCGGGCAGATCCGGGCGACGGTCGGAGGAGTTGAGATCGCGGAAGTCGTCGAGACGGGGATCGGCTGAGTCATCGATGTCGATTACGTGTACCACGTGTCCATCTTGGCATCGTGTGAAAAGCTCGACTGTGATGAGTACCGATGACGCGATAACGATCAGAACCGCTACCGACGACGACTGGGGTGCCGTAGCTCTCCTCGACGCGCACGCGTTCGGTGAGCACCAGAACTCCGAGGACCTCGCCGAAACCCAGATCCTGACGAGTTCCGAACACGTCGTGATGGCCTGGCACGGTGAAACTCCCGTCGGCGTCGCGATGCACTTCCCGATGTCGGTGACGGTGCCGGGCGGCGCTCAGGTCGAGGCATCCGGTGTGTCGTGGGTGTCGGTCGCGCCGACGCATCGCAGGCGCGGGATTCTGCGTCGCATGTTCACGAAGCAGCACCGCAAGCTGCAGGACGCGGGTGCGCCACTGTCGCTGCTGACCGCCAGCGAAGCCACGATCTACGGCCGCTTCGGCTACGGACCCGTCACCGAGGAACATCGCGTCGTGATCGACCGACGGTTCGCACAGTTCCACTCGGGCGTGCGTCCGGTGACCGGGGTGCGGCTCGTCGAGTCCGCGGAGGCGTCGAACCTTCTTCCCGAGATCTACCACCGTTGGCAGCGTCGTACCGCGGGCGCACAGCCGAAGCCGCCGATCCGGTGGGAGCGCTTCTTCGCCGACCGCGAGAACCGCAGGCAGGGTCTGACGGAACTGTTCTTCATCGTTCACCCGGACGGCTACGCCGCGTACCGGCGCAGCGAGAGCGAGAGCAAGATCGTCGTCCAGGAGTTCATCGCCGTCACCGACGCCGCGTACGCCGAACTGTGGCAGGTGCTCGCAGGCGTCGATCTCGTCGACTCCATCGAGGTCAACCAGGCCCCCGACGAGGCACTGCCCTTCCTGCTGACGAGCAATCGTCTCCCGAAGGTCACCGACCATCACGACGCGTTGTGGTGCCGCATCATGGACGTCAAGGCTGCGCTCGAGGCCCGAACGTACGGCGTCGACGCGCAGTTCGTCATCGAGGTCGACGACCCGTTCCTCGACGCGGGCGGAACGTTCGACGTCACGATCACGGCAGGGCAGGCGTCCGTCACCCGCACCGAAGCCGCACCCGACGTCACGATGAAGATCGACGTGCTCAGCTCGATGTACTTCGGGCAGCACCGGGCGACGCGGTTCGCGGCGGCCGAGCGGTTGACGAGTCGCGACGCCGACGCGCTGCACACGGTCGATCTCGCGTTCTCCACCGACCGTGCTCCAGTCATGGGGTGGGCGTTCTAGCCCGGCCGCGCTCGACTCCCTGACATTTGTCATGACCGACCCGTGACGGTGTCAGTCCGACCGGTGATGCCGTGCACTGTCGCGGCATCTCGGATCCGGAGATGCTTCTAGGCATGAAGCAACCGGATGAAGGAAACCTGTTCACGGACCTGATGGAATTCGGTCCGGCTCCGACGATGGCCCGCGAGGTCGTCGTCGTCGTGATCTCGATCGCGCTCTTCGGTGTGGTGTTCGCACTCGTCGGGCCGACCGTGCTCCTGTTCGTCGCCGCCGCGGTCGCCGCAGTGTTCCTCGGCGTCCGCTTCGCGATCGGACTTCGCGGCTGGAGCAGGTCATGAGCATGATCGAGGTGGCGAACATGACGCGCCGCTACGGCAGCGGCAAGAGCGCGTTCGAAGCGGTC
The DNA here is from genome assembly GCF_019835205.1 of Rhodococcus sp. BP-261. Classification (NCBI taxonomy): domain Bacteria; kingdom Bacillati; phylum Actinomycetota; class Actinomycetes; order Mycobacteriales; family Nocardiaceae; genus Rhodococcus; species Rhodococcus sp. BP-261. The sequence goes on from NZ_JABUCO010000011.1 coordinate 7,227, forward strand.
AGCGGTCTCGACCTGTCGGTGACCGAAGGTGAGCTGTTCGGCCTGCTCGGCACCAACGGCGCCGGCAAGACATCGACTCTCGAAGTGATACAGGGACTTTCGCGACCGAGCGAGGGAACCGTCTCGATCATGGGCCTCGACCCCATCCGCGATCGCCGCGATGTGCGCCCGAATCTCGGCATCATGCTGCAGAAGGGCGGGTTGCCGTCGGACCTCACGGCGCTCGAGAGCCTGACGATGTGGGCCGGAACCTGCAGCGACCCGCTGCCGCCCCGCGAGGTACTGGAACGCGTCGACCTCGCCGATCGCGCCGACACACGCGTGAAGTTCCTGTCCGGCGGTGAGCAACGACGCCTCGACCTCGCCTGCGCCATCATCGGACAACCTCGCGTGCTCTTCCTCGACGAGCCGACGACGGGCCTCGATCCCGAAAGTCGGCGCAACACATGGGCATTGATCGAAGACCTCAAGCGATCCGGCGTCACGATCATGTTGACGACCCACTACCTCGACGAGGCCGAGGGCCTGTGCGATCGGCTCGCGATCATGCACAAGGGACGCGTCGTGCGCGCCGGGACCGTCGCCGAGGTCGTGGCGGACCATCCCGCCAGCATTCGGCTCGAACTGCCCGATGCGCCTCTGCCCGAACTGGTGTCGTCGACCGTCGACGTGGAGGACGGCAAGGTCGTCATCAGGACGAACGAACTACAGGACACCCTCACCGAATTGATGCTGTGGGCACAGCGATCGGGCGTACGCATCCACGGCCTCGACGCCAGGGCCGCATCGCTCGAGACCGTGTTCCTGTCCATTGCAGACGAATTCGACCGACCGCAGGAGATCGCGGCATGAACACCTTGACAACACTGTCCCGCAGCGAATTCACCCTGCTGCTCCGCAACCGCGTGCTGCTGTTCAACGCGATGGTCATGCCGTTGCTGTTCCCCATCGTCGTTCTGGTCATCGGCCGCGACGACGGACTGCCCGGCACCGTCGTGTCCGGAGCACTGGAAGTGTTCGCACTGTTCCTGCTCGTGTTCCTGGTGTACTACAACCTCCTGTCCGCGTACGCGACGCGTCGAGACGAGTTGGTGCTCAAGCGACTTCGCACCGGCGAAGCGACGGACAACCAAATTCTTCTCGGCCCGGCCGTTCCCTCGTTCGCGCTGACGGTGATTCTGACGATCGCACTGACGGCGATCATCGCCTGGCTCGGCGGTGGGCTTCCCGTCAATCCGGTCCTGTTCGTCGCCGGACTCGGCGGTGGCGCAGCGATGTTCGCGGCCCTGGCCCTGATCACGTCGTCGTTCACGCGTAATGCCGAAGCCGCGCAGATCACCAGCCTTCCCGTCATCCTGGTCGCGATGGCAGGCACGTCGTTCCTGCGAAACATCGTCCCCGAATCCCTCGACAGAATCATCGATCTGACACCGATGGCTGCCGTGCTGGATCTGGTGAACCTCGGCTGGCTCGGCACGACGGATCCCGAATCCGCGCCTCTGACGGCCGCCCAGACGTTTTCGCCCGCGGTGATGCCGCTGGTCGTCGTCGCCGCGTGGATCGTCGGTTCGGTCGTCGTCGCCAAGACGCACTTCCGCTGGGAACCGCGGGCCTGATTCTGGCAAGGTGAAACACATGGAACTGCGCCGTTACCTCGATCCGCGCACGACGTGGAAGGACACGACCGAGGTCGACAAGGTCCGGCTCTACACACGTCAGTCCTTCATCAGCATCATCGTCGCGCTGCTCGTCGCCGCGGTGACCGATACCGTGTCCCGCGGCGAATGGGCCACCGCCGTCGCGATGGCCGTCAGCGCGACCACGGCCGTCATCGCGATACGACGGATGCCCAGGCTGGGCGGAACTGCTCGAGGTGACATCCGATGGCCGGTCGCACTGTGCGTCGCCGGGAGTGTCACCGCCGGTATCACGAGCAGCGCTCCGGCCCTGTGGATCTGGGCGCTGCTGATCACCTCGATTCCGATCAGCGCGATGATGACGTTGCGCGTCGCCGCGCTGACGGCGGTCGTCGTCGGAGCAGGAACCATCGCCACGCGCTTCGGGGTGCTCGGCGGTGTGATCGCGTGTTTCGTCGTACTCGCGATGGCGGCCAGCACGCACCTGTCGATCTGGTTGCTGCGCATCGTCAGCGAGCTCGACGCGTCGCGTCACGCGGCATCGGCCCTGTCCGTCGCCGAGGAACGCCTGCGGTTCTCGCGCGATCTGCACGACGTCGTCGGCCGGGCTCTGTCGGCCATCGCGGTCAAGAGCGAACTCGCGGCAACACTGTCGCGTCGGGGAGACGACCGGGCCGCCTCGCAGATGGACGAGGTGCGCGATCTCGCACACCAATCCATGACCGAGGCAAGGCAACTCGCTCGGGGCTATCGCCAGATCGACCTCGTCGCCGAGATCGACGGCGCGCGTTCGCTGCTGAACGCTGCAGGCATCGAGACCGACACCGTCGGCAACGCCGACACCCTCGACCCGGCCTACACCGAGGCGGCCGCGTGGGTCGTACGGGAGGGCGCGACCAACGTTCTCCGGCACTCCGACGCCACCCGCTGTCGAATCGGTTTGAGCCAGAACGGAGTCACGATGACCAACGATCGACCACACGCCGTACGGTCGTCGGACGGGACCGGGCTCGCCGGTCTGCGCGAACGCCTGGCCGCCGTCGACGGCACTCTCGACGTCGCCTGCACCGCAGACGAATTCACACTGTTCGCGGCATTCCCGGCTACGGTGGCCTCATGATCCGCGTACTGCTCGCCGACGACGAGAACCTCATCCGCAGCGCGTTGGCGACGATGATGGCGCTCGAGGACGACATCGAGATCGTCGCTCAGACCGAGTCCGGCGAAGAAGCCGTCGAGGCCGCGACGAAGCATTCGCCCGACGTCGCGGTCCTCGATCTGCAGATGGGCGGCATCGACGGTATCGAAGCGGCCGGACAGATCGCTGCGGCACTGCCGTCGTGCGCGGCAATCATCGTCACCAGTCACGGCCGTCCCGGATATCTGAAGAAGGCGCTGGCCGCAGGTGTGCGTGGCTTCCTGCCGAAAACGACGTCGGCCTCCACGTTGGCCGAGGTCGTGCGTACCGTGCACGGCGGCGGTCGGTACGTCGATCCGACACTGGCGGCCGAGGCGATCGGCGCCGGCGACTCGCCGTTGACGCCGAGGGAAGCCGACGTGCTCGAATACGCGGCCGACGGTGCGTCGATCGCCGAGATCGCCGAACGTGCACACCTCACGCAGGGTACGACGCGAAACTATCTGTCGGCCGCGGCTGCGAAACTCGGTGCAGCGAACCGTCACGAAGCGTGCGCGATCGCCCGACGCTACGGCTGGATCTGAGGCAGCGCTCCTGCTCGGACGGGACGGCGACAGACCTGCATGACGGGTAGACGCAGTCGGTCGGTCCCGCGCACGAACCGGACACGCAGATTGCCCAGACGCATCAGGTACATCCCGGCCACGACGCCCGTCGCGAGCGAGACGACGCCTCCGAACAACAGCGGTGCGCGCGGGTCGAGCACGTCGGCCAACCACCCGAGGACCGGACTGCCGAGCGGCGTCCCACCGAGAAAGCAGAGCATGTAGATGCCCATGACGCGTCCTCGCATCTCCGACGGCACCGACATCTGCAGAATGTTCATGGCCGACGTCGTGAACGTCAGCGTCAGCGCACCCGTCGGAACGAGCAGTATCGCGACGAGGACGTAGTTCGGCATCAGCCCGACGAGTGTCTCGAACACCCCGAAACCGATGACCGCGCCGAGGAACAGCCGGAGTCTCGGTGCGCTGGTGCGTCGGGCCGCCAACGTCGCTCCCGCGAGGGTTCCGATGGCCAGCGTCGTCGACAGAAGCCCGTACGCGTCGGCGCCGCTGCCGAACGAATTACGCGCCAGCACGGCCAGACTCAGCGGAAAGTTCAGCCCGAAGGTCGACACCATGAACACCGTCGCGAGCAACACACGCAGATCGGGTCGTCCCCACACGTACGCGAAGCCTTCGCGGACCTGACCTTTCGCGCGCGGAGCCGGCTCGACGCGGAACAGATCCCCCGCACGCATCGCCAGTAGGGCGCCGAACACGCCCACGAACGACACCGCGTTGATCAGAAAGACCCATCCCGTGCCGATCAGGGTGATCAGGACCCCGGAGATCGCAGGGCCGACGATGCGCGCCGAGTTGAACGTCATCGAGTTCAACGCGATCGCGTTGGAGAGCGTCTCCTTGCCCACCATCTCGATCGTGAAGGACTGTCGCACAGGCGCATCGATCGCCGACGAGCATCCCAGCACGAACGCGATGAGGTAGACGTGCCAGAGCGCGACGACGCCCCCGACGTCGAGCACACCCAGCACCAAGCCGCAGATCGCGGCGAAGGCCTGCGTGATCATCAGCAGCGTGCGCTTGTCGTACCGGTCTGCGAGAACTCCGCCCCACACCGACAGCAGCAGAGTCGGCCCGAACTGCAGGGCCATGACGATTCCGACGGCGAAGCCGTTTCCTCCGGAGAGGGTCAGTACGAGCCAATCCTGCGCCACTCGCTGCATCCAGGTACCGACGAGGGAGACGATCTGCCCGGACGCCCACAAGCGGTAGTTGCGTGTTCGCAGCGCTGCGAACATCGACGGGGCAGTAGGCACTCTTTACATACTAACCCTAGGTAACGATCTACTCCGAGTCGCTCACCAAGGCGCCGATGATGGTGACGGCGTCGCGCAGCACCGCCAGCTGCGGCTCGTCCAGTCCCTCCAACTGAGCCGTCATCCATGCTTCGCGTGCGCTGGCCTCGTCGGCGATCAGTTCCTTGCCCGCCGCGGAGAGCGAGACGATCACCTGACGGCCGTCGGTGGGGTGCGGAGTGCGCACGACCAGTCCGAGTTCGGCCAGCGACGCGATGACCCGCGTCATCGAGGGCGGCTGGACCTTCTCGCGCGTGGCGAGTGCACCTGGCGTCATGTCCCCTTCGCGGCTCAAGGTTGCAAGAGCCGACAGCTGAGTCAACGACACCTGCGAATCGACTCGGCGCCCCCTGAGATGGCGAGTCAATCGCACGACGGCAAGCGACAGATCACTTGCCAGTTCACGGTTGTCCTTCACGCTGTATCCCGACGTCACAGCGGAGAGATTACGCCTAGAGCCGCGTTCGGGCTCACGTAACCGCGTCAGTGATGGGTCCGACGACGAAATATGCAACGAAGAGCGCTGCCACGACCCAGAGCAAGGGATGAACCGACTTCGCCTTCCGAGCGGCTACGGCGAGTATGACCCAGGTGATGAAACCGACGCCGATTCCATTTGCGATGGAAAACGTGAACGGCATGACGACGATGGTCAGGAACGCCGGAAGGGCCACCTCGAACTTGGTGAAATCGATGTCGCGGACCTGCCCGATCATCAGCGCGCCGACGACCACGAGGGCAGGTGCGGCAGCCTCGATCGGCACGATCGCGGTGAGCGGCGTCAGGAACATCGCGGCGAGGAACAGCACGCCGGTGACGACGTTGGCAAGGCCCGTCCTCGCACCTTCGGCGATGCCCGACGCCGATTCGACGAACACCGTGTTCGACGACGCCGATGCCGCACCGCCGGCGATCGCGCCGGTTCCCTCGACGACGAGTGCCTTTCCGATACCCGGCAGGTTGCCCTTGTCGTCGACGAGGTTGCCCTCCTTGCCGAGACCCGTCATCGTGCCCATCGCGTCGAAGAAGTTGGCCAGCACGAGGGTGAACACCAGAAGGCTGGCGGCCAGAACGCCGATGCGGGTGAAGGCGCCGAACAGGTCGACGTCACCGACCAACGACAGGTCCGGAATCTGGAAGAGGGTGTCCGGCAGGATCGGCACGCTCAGGTTCCACCCCTTGGGGTCGACGCCCTGGGACGGTCCGACATCGGTGAGAGCCTCGATGACGGCCGCGACGCCGGTCGTGACGACGATGCCGATCAGCAATCCGCCGCGCACCTTTCGGACGACGAGGATGCCCATCAGCAGGACACCGAAGACGAACACGGCCGTCGGCCACGACGCGATGGAACCGTCGATACCGAGACCGACCGGAACCGTCGTGCCCGCGGCGTCGGGAATGCGGCGAACGAAGCCGGAGTCGACGAGACCGATGAACGCGATGAACGCGCCGATACCGGCGGCGATGGCAGCTTTCAGCTCCGACGGGATCGCGTTGAACACCGCGGTACGGAATCCGGTCACGGCGAGCAGCACGATGATGATGCCGTCGATGACCACGAGGCCCATTGCCTCGGGCCACGTCACCTGCGGCGCGATCGTGACGGCGAGCAGCGTGTTGATGCCGAGGCCCGCGGCGATGCCGAACGGATAATTGGCGACGATGCCGAACAGAATGCTCATGAAGCCGGCCACGAGCGCGGTCACCGCGGCGACCTGTGACACCGGGAGGATGTTGCCGAGAACGTCGGTCTTGGCCGCGGCGTCGTCGGGCGAGAAGCTACCGAGGATGAGCGGGTTCAGGACGACGATGTAGGCCATCGCGACGAACGTGACGAGACCGCCACGTACTTCGGCGCCGACCGTGGACCCTCGTTCGGTGATCTTGAAGTAGTTGTCCAGCAGCCGGGACGAGAAAGCCATGGGAGTAACCTACCTTCATGGACAGGCAGAGTGCGGACAGGGAAAGTGTGCTCAGCCCGCGCCTGACGGATCCGGCGCCGGTACTCGCTGTCGGAATAATGGCATGGATCGTCGCCGCGGTCGTAGTCGCGGTCAGCGGCGACCGATGGGCGGACGCGCTGACGACCTGTCTGACCGGAATCGTCCTGGGCGCTGTCGGATTCACACTCTTCGTGGTCCAGCGTGCCGCGGCACGACGCGGGAGCAAGACCGCTCAACGCGGATTGACCTGAGAGCGCCGTCACGTAATCGCCGTCATAAAACAGCCTTTGACGTGCGGAAATTCACCGCCGAACGCGGTTGTGTAACACAGATTTAACGCGGATCATCGGTGATGTCAGATTCGAAACAGTACCGATTCCCGAAAGCAAGGCCATGAAGCTCGTTTCCCAGTTCCGTACCCGTCGCAATCACGTCCGTTCGCTTCGCGCTCTGTACGCCCGCGCACACGCCGTCTCCAGCCCGTCCATGCGCGACGAGCTGCTCGTCATCGCACAGCGGAGCGACTTCGCGCGGTAATCGCCACCGCCGCAAGACCCCACAGCACACCGAACACCCAGCCCGCCAGTACATCCGTCGTCCAATGGGCGCCGAGGTAGATCCGCGAGAAGCCGATCGCCAGGGATGCGACGGCGGGTAACACCAGCACCACCGGATTCCGACGCCACGACACGGTCGACCGCCACATCAGTGCGGTGACCGTCGTGGCCAGGATCGCCGACATCATCGCGTGCCCCGACGGGAACGAATAGGTGGAGATCTCCACCAGACGTTCGGGTATCGGGGGCCGGTCACGTCCCCACAGCAGCTTGCCGAGGCTCATCGCGCCCCAGCCGGTCAGCATCGCGCCACCGACCATGATCGCGTCGGGCACTCGCTTGGACGCCAGCAGCGCGACACAGACGACAACCGACAGCACGAACATCGACACCGTGTTGCCCAGCGTCGTGATCGCCCAGAAAACGTCCGTCAGCCACGGCACCCGGTGCGCCACCATCCACTGCAGCACGTCACTGTCCACGTGGTCTCCCCCAGCTCTCGTCACAGTGCACGATGCCGTCGTCGGTCACCCACGACGCGACCCGGCGCATCCCTTCGACTGCGCCGGTCACGCGCACGGTCAACTCTCGGTGCACGACGACCTGTCCCGACGGCAGCTCCGATCCCAGCGCCGCGCAGGCAAGTACCGCGTCCGGCTCGCGATCCCACGAACTGACGCGTCCGACGCCGACGACGTCCGCGCGAATCGATTCCGACGCAGTGCGCACGTCCAGGATCGACGCCAACGTCGCCGCCGATTCCATCGAGGACAGCACCGCGACGTCCGACGTCACGACGCCGACGAACCACGGCCGGTCGACGACCACCGCGTCGGCGGGGTCGATCACGGCCCCGGACATCGCACGCACACGGGGAGGAAGATCGAGATCGTCGAGATCGACGACTCCCGACGACACCGCCTTGGCGACGAGTCGGTGCGCACGCGCGACGACGGCCGGCGTCGGAGTACGCGCCGGATCGGCGAGCCGGTCCAGAATCAGGGACGCGAACTCCGCGCTGTCGCAGACCGCGGGCGCCAGCGCCGACGCCACGTCGTCGGCGTGCGGATGGTCGAGCGGATCCAGCAGGCCGGCGAATGTCAGATCCGACGGGGCACGGTAGTGGCCGAGCCGATGGCCGTCGATCACAGCGTGCCGACGCAGCCACCACGCGGTGTACCCGCCACGATCGGCGAGCAGGTCGCGTGTGGTCCGCTCCTCGACCAGCTGCGACAGAGCGTCGGGCCAGCGTTCGTCGTCGACGAGGTCGAGGTCGCGGACGGCGATCAGCACATCGGGGTCTTCCCGCAACGACGCCCACCAGGCGCCCTCGTCGGCGAGATCGTGATCCGGTCCGGTCGGCAGGTCCTCGGTGACGACGCCGAAACCCCATCCGACGCCGACCGCCCGCAACGCGTCGGCGCCGAACCTGTCGACCACGGACGTGGCGACGACACCGAACGGCGAGTCGCTCGACAGCAATCGCACCAGCGGCGCGTCCGGGAGCAGTAGTTCGTCGGCGGCGCGCAGTTCACCGTCCGTGTCCTCGATCGGAAGCGAACCGAGCCACGACGGCAAATCCCGCTGCCCGTCGGCCAGCGACAGCACGGTGGCGATGAGTTCGTCGACGGCATCGTCGTCGTCCCAGTCCAGATCGTCGAGCACGACCTGCAGCGCCGGATCGGACAACAACTCCGCGGGCGACGCCTCGGTCGCGCCGAGCCGGGTCAACAGCGGTGCGGCGGCGTCCGGGTGGACGAGCCGAGCCCAGTGCACTCCCCCGACCCCTCGTGCTCCCACCGCGAGAACCGTAGTACGCGGGCCCGTGACGGTGCGGCCGTCGGACAGCGGAACCGGCAGCGCCGCAAGCTCTTCCGGAGCGACACCGTCGGTGACGAGCGGGGCCAACGCGTCGTACAGGCGGTGCCACCAGAGGGGTTCGTGCGACGTCCCGGACAGCATGTCGGCGAGCCTGGCCAACCCGATTCGATGGACGTCGACGGCCGCGAGGGCGGGGCCGTGCCGCGGGCCGGACACCGACGGGGCCGCGAGATCCGGCATCACCGGCCCGAGCACCTCGGCCAGTTCGTCGGTCAGTCCCGGCAACACGACGGCCCGCGACGGAATCAGATCCTTGCCGTCGACGCCGGGAAGCCAAGGGGTCGAGGCACATTCACGCACGATCCGCTCGCGCAGCACTCCGTCGACCTCACTGCGCGCGAAACCCGGCCTCGGCACGAACGACGGCCGTGAAGCAGCAGGAAGCGCGGCGAGCATGCGGCCGTAGCCGTCTGCGATCCCTTCGACGGGAGTGCCGGGCAGCGTGCGTCTGCGGTCCGGTTGCATCGCGACGTCGGCAATCACGATGGCGGGCAACGACAATTCCTCGTCGGACCGCGTCGGAGCGCGCAGAACGTCGGCGTCGACAGGCACCGGGACGCCGTCGCTCATGGGCACCACCCAGCGCGCGTGGTCGGTGCGAAACTGCCACCAGGTTCGGTCGCCGATGGTCAGGTGCGCCGCACCGTTTCCGATATCCGTTGTGCGGCAGTCGAAGTGCGTGTCGTCGATGTCGATCGTCGTCAACGAGTCGAGTTCGAGGAGCAGGTCGACGGCCTCGGCCCGGAACGCGTCGAACATCGGTGCGGCATCGTGACGTAGCTTCAGAACGATCTCGGACGCAAACCCTTCCGCCGGCGCTTCGTTCGTCGGCCACGCCAATCGGAGCACCGGGATACCCGCGTCCGGGGCCGTCAGACCCGCGTCGATCAGAACCTGCCCGGTCCGTTCGGCACTGAACACGATTCCGCCTGCCGCGGAACGGAATTCGATCTCGGACGCCACGGTACGCACGGCAGTGAAGCCGACTCCGAACCGTCCGACCCCCGACGTCTTCGCCGACGCACGCAGCGCCGTCAACGCATGCACACCCTCGATGTCGAGAGGGGCACCCGTATTGGCCACGTGCAACGCGTCGCCGACGCACCACACCTTCACATGCCCGGGAACCCCCGCTCGGTCCGCCGCGTCGGCAGCGTTCTGCGCCAGCTCGGTCAGCAGACGATCGCGATATCCCGCGCGAACCAGATCCGCCTCGGTCGCCGCATCCTCTCGCAGCCGGGTCGGCGACGACGTCCACGCCGAGACGACCCCGGCCCGCAGAGCTTCGGTGTCGAAAGGATCGTTCAGGTGGTCGATTGCGGATCCTGGATCGGCTGCTCGTCCTGCGACGCCTCCGCCGCTTCCGTCTCCTGCGGCGCTTCCGTCTCCTGCGCCGGTTCCGGTTCCTGCACCGGTTGCGGTTCCTGAGGTGTCACGTCGAGCACGGCGTCGTCGTACGGCTCGAACTGCGGCGAGCCTGCGCCGGTGCGCAACTCGGTGTCCGAGTGCGCGCCGCATCCGTACTCGGCGTGGACGACGCGTCCGTCGGCGGCGAACTCGTTGCCGCACACACCGAACGCGGCGGAGAGCGACCCGGCGATCGGAAGGTAGAAGCCGCACAGACCGCACGTCGACGGTGCGGCCTTCGCCATCTCGCTGCCCGGACCGAATTCGCCGTCGTGCCACCGCTCCGCCGCGTCGAGACGTCCTTCACGGCTCGGCACCTGCGTCCGTCCGAGGCCGAGCTCGTATGCGACGTCGTCGACCTGCGGGTCACCCGTCGCGACGTACCCGGGAACGAGCCGCGGATCCTGCACGCGAGGGGGAAGGAGATCGCCGGGACCGAGATCGCCGGGGCGAATGCGCTCGTCCCACGGCAGCCACTCGGGCGCGACGAGAGCATCGGGGCCCGGCAGCAGAACGAGCTCGCTGATGGTCGCGGTGTCCGCGCCCTCGGGTGCCGCGACGACGACGGCCCACTGCCAACCGCGGTAGCCGGGCAGGTCGCTCACGAAGCGATGGGTGGCAGAACTCTCGTCCTCGGCCGTCACGCCGAGATACTCACCGATACCGCCTTCGCCCAGGTCGACGACCGCCTGCCGCGCCAGATCCACGGCGTCGGCCAACACGGGGCGAACCGGTTCACGCTGGGTTGTCCGATCGCGCACGGCTTCGTCGCGGTCCGAATGGTCGAGTTCTGGAGACGATACGAAACTCACGTCGTTCATTTTGCCGCATCACGTCGAATGCGCCCAGTTCGGGCCTGCCATGATGGGCGGATGACCGTCCCCTTCCGGGCCGTGCCGGGTCTGCTCGCCGCGGCGGTTCTGCTGATCGGGTGCTCCGGAGCCACGGACGAGCCGGACGCCACCGCCGCGACGTCGACCGTGACGGTCGTCCAGACGCGGGAGCACGATCGAACGGCGTTCACCCAGGGTCTCGAGGTGTCCGGCGACGAACTGTACGAGGGCACCGGCCGCAACGGGTCGTCGTACGTACGGGTTTCGTCCCTCGAGACGGGCGAGGAACTGCGACGCGTCGACCTGTCGTCGAACTATTTCGGCGAGGGGCTCACCGTCGCCGGAGACTCCCTCTGGCAGATCACGTGGCGCGACGGCGTCGCGTTCGAGCGCGATCCCGTCACGCTGCAGGAGCGTCGGCAGGTGGTCTACGACGGCGAGGGCTGGGGCCTGTGCGACGACGGTGACCGACTGATCATGAGCGACGGCTCGTCGACACTCACGTTCCGCGATCCCGCGTCGTTCGACGAGACGGGGTCGGTCCAGGTGACAGTGAACGGCGAGCAGCTGAGCAACCTGAACGAACTCGAATGCTCCGACGACGGTTCCGTCTATGCCAATCTCTGGCAGAGCGACGACATCGCCCGGATCGACCCCGACTCCGGGCGCGTCACCGAGATGATCGACGCGTCGCCGCTCTGGAATTCGATGACCTCCGACGAGCGTGCGGGTGCCGACGTGCTCAACGGAATCGCGCAGATTCCCGGCACCGACAGGTTTCTCGTCACGGGGAAGCTCTGGCCGACGATGTTCGAGGTGCAGTTCACACCCCAGCCGTGAGTCGGTGTCTTCGCCGCGTCGATTTTTAGGACAGAATTGATCCCGTGACCGATCCCCGCCACTCCGATACCCCTCCGGGTGAGGATCACCCGGGATTCGACAACTACCGACCTGCGCCGCGTCAGGCCAGCAGGCGCACTCCGCTGCCTCCACTGCATCCCCCGGCGCCTCCTCCCGGTAAGGGGTCGGGCCCGAAACCGCCGCCGATGCCGCGCAAGCTGACGGTCACCCGCGTCGCCGCGATGCGTAGTCGCGAGCTGACGGGCAAGGGCATCGGCGCGTTCCAGCGAGCCGCCAAGGCCGACGGCGCCGACAAGTCCGGTCTGACGGCTCTGACGTACGCGACGATGGCGAACTTCGCGTCCGACGCGGCACTGGCCGTCGCGCTCGCGAACACGTTGTTCTTCTCGGCCGCGACGGGCGAGGACAAGACGAAGGTCGCGCTGTATCTGCTCATCACGATCGCGCCGTTCGCCGTCATCGCCCCGCTCATCGGCCCGATGCTCGACCGACTTCAACACGGCCGACGCATCGCGCTGGCCACGTCGTTCGTGCTGCGCGCGACGCTGGCGGTGGTCCTGGTGTTCAACTTCGACAGTTGGGTGCTGTACCCGGCGGCGCTCGGCATGCTCGTACTCAGCAAATCGTTCGCGGTGCTCAAGAGTGCCGTGACCCCGAGGGTGCTACCACCGGAGATCGACCTCGTCCGCGTCAACTCGCGGCTCACCGTGTTCGGTCTGATCGGCGGCACGATCGTCGCAGGCGGTGTCGCGGCCGTGGTCGCGTGGCTCGCCGGGTCGTCGGGCGCGCTGTGGTTCGTCGCCGCCATCACGATCTTCGGCGCGTACCTGAGCATGCGGATCCCGTCGTGGGTCGAGGTCACCGAGGGCGAGGTCCCCGCGACACTCAGCTACCACGGCGACGACGCCGTCACCGAGGTCATCCGACGCGAGAAGCAGACGGCCGCTGCCCCGAAGAACCGTCGTCAGCCGTTGGGCAAAGCCGTCATCGTCGGATTGTGGGGCAACGGCACGATTCGAATCCTGACCGGGTTCCTCACGCTGTACGTCGCGTTCGTCGCCAAATCGCAGACCGAACACGAACCGATCAAGCAGGCCGCGATGCTCGGACTCGTCGGCGCGGGCGCAGCGATCGGAAACTTCGCCGGCAACGCCGCGGGCGCGCGCATCAAGCTCGGCAGGCCCGCGATCGTCGTCCTGCGCTGCGCCGCCGCCGTGACGGCGTTCGCGATCATCGCAGCCATCACCGACAGTCTGCTGACCGCTGCGCTGGCGGCTCTCGTCGCCTCCTGCGCCAGCGCCCTCGCGAAGGTCTCCCTCGACGCGTCGCTGCAATCCGATCTGCCGCCCGAATCCATCGCATCCGGATTCGGGCGTTCGGAGACCGTTCTGCAGCTCTGCTGGGTTCTCGGCGGAACGTTGGGCGTGCTGCTGCCGACCGAATACTGGCTGGGTTTCACCGTCGTCTCGGTATTACTTACGATCGGACTCGCGCAGACCTTCCTCACCTACCGAGGAAAGTCGCTGCTGCCCGGGCTCGGCGGAAACCGTCCCGAGCACGCCGAGCAGACCTTTCCCGACGCCGCCACCCGACAGAACGTGAGCTAAGTGAACCTCGCACCGAAAACCAAGAAGATCCTGGCAATCGGGGCGGCCGTTGCCGTCGTCGTGCTCGTCGCCTTCGTCGGGGTGTTGGCGCTCCTCGTCCGGGACGCACCCTCCGGGCGACCGAGCATCACAGCTTTCGCCGACGGCCGGACCATCGACGTCCAGCCCTACCTGTACTGCCCCGTAGACCAGCCTTTGTGCGGCAGTGACGGCGAGAGCGTCACTCTGCCGGTACGCGAGGGACGTCCGCTCCAGCTGTCGCTACCGAGCGAGATCGCGTCGGCGCCGTGGATTCTCGCCGCCGTGTACTCCGACGAGTCGGGAAGCGACGCCGTCGAAACCGACACCCTGTACCTCCCCGACTCGACCTCGGCGGTGACGGTCCCGCCGGTCGACGACCAGGGTCGTGCGCTGCTGGGCGTCGAGGTCCGACTGCCGTCCGGCGTCATCGACACCGACACCCAGCAGGAAGAGATCGTCAGTCACGCGATCTGGTCGATCGCCACGGCCTGAGCGGAGATCGTTTCTTGCTCAGCTGTCCAGTTCCCGGGCCACCGCGCGCACGACCTCGGAGATCTTCTGCGCGGTCTTGCGGTCCGGGTACTTACCCTTGCGCAGCTCCGGCTGAATGGTTGCCTCGAGCAACGTGATCATGTCCTCGACCATGCCGTGCAACTGGTCCGGAGTGTGTTTGCGCTCCACTGGCTCACGCCGGTTCGCGCTGTTCTGCCGCACCGACGGGGCAGGTTCGAGCACCTTCAGACTGAGCGCCTGAGGACCGCGTCGACCGGCAGCCATGCCGAACTCGACCTTCTGGCCTGCCTTGAGGCCCTCGACGCCGGGAGGAAGCGCAGACGAACGAACGTAGACGTCCTCTCCCTCTTCCTGCGAGAGAAAGCCGAAACCCTTGTCGACGTCGTACCACTTCACCTTGCCGGTCGGCACTGCGCTCACCCGTCCATTCGCTCGAAGTACTTCCACACAACAGTCGCGCCCCACATACGAACGTAGGACGCGAATACTGCAGTCTACAGCGGAGGGCATCTGCGAGGCATCTGCGTTTTCGTTCGCAGCCCAGCCGCTAAGTTGGTGACGTGCCCGATTCGCGCCCCCACCGCAACACACTGCTCCGCGTCGCACTGACGATCTTCGCCGTCGGCCTGCTGGCGATCGTGGCCATCTTTCTCGTTCCCGCGATCACGAACGAGGAACCGCCACTGTGGCTTTATCTGACTGCAATGCTCGCGTCGCCCCTCGGCTTCGTTCTGGCGCTAGTGTTTGCGCTGATGTCCGGTAGACGTGCGAGGTAGAGGGGCCGACAAGTGCGAGTGATCCTGAACGTCATCTGGCTGATCTTCGGCGGACTCTGGCTGGCACTCGGCTATTTCGCTGCGGGCATCGTCTGCTGCATTCTCATCATCACCATCCCGTTCGGCATCGCGTCGTTCCGCGTGGGCGTCTACGCGCTGTGGCCGTTCGGCAAGACCGTCGTCGAGAAACCGACCGCCGGAGTCGCGTCGTTGATCGGCAACGTGATCTGGGTGATCGTCGCCGGCATCTGGCTCTCGATCGGTCACATCGTCACGGCGGTCGCGATGGCGATCACGATCATCGGCATCCCGCTCGCGATCGCGAACTTGAAGATGATCCCGATCTCCCTGATGCCACTCGGCAAGGACATCGTCGACGCCTGATCACTTCAGCCCCTCCCGCCCCATTCCGGCTAGATGTGACTTCTGTCACATAACAGCGGCATAACGGAAGGGCAACGAGCGGGCGACGCCGACGCATCACCGCCGCTAGCTGGGAGTTCGCCGGCCCCGCATTCCGTTACCCGAACGACTGTGGCCGCGTCCCCCGAAATCGACAGTTACCAAATGGTGACACTCCGGCGGAACTTCAGTACGGTCATCAGCGGCTGAGAAACTTCGGCCGAATCCGTACCCGCAGCGCCCAACCTCGTCCCGCGGGAACGGAACCCTCGACGAACTACCCAGGGGACGAGGACGGGGGACCCACACGTCCTCTCGGATAACCGGAAAGCGTTGCTGGGCAACGATTTCCTTGGGGTGAAGCCCGACAGATCCTCCGGAACGGTCGGGCCGGGCTACCTCTCAGCCCGAACCCGACAGCTGACCTCGCAGGCGCCAGTGGAGAGGATTTCAATTCGTATGAGCGGACGTCATCGCAAGCCGACCACCACCGGCCGCACGGTTGCCAAGGTCGCCGTCACCGGCGCCATCATGGGCACCGCGGGTATCGCCTTCTCGGGCACCGCGAACGCGGCCCCCGACTCGGACTGGGATCGCCTCGCACAGTGCGAAGCAGGCGGTAACTGGGCCATCAACACCGGCAACGGTTTCCAGGGCGGCCTGCAGTTCTCTCCGAGCACCTGGACGTCGCACGGCGGCGGACAGTATGCAGCGTCGGCCAACCAGGCCACCCGTGAAGAGCAGATCGCCGTCGCCGAGAAGGTCCTCGCATCGCAGGGTTGGGGCGCATGGCCCTCCTGCTCGTCGAGCCTCGGACTGAGCAGCGCGCCCACCGAGCGCAGCGTTCCTGCCTCGCCGCAGTCCGCTCCCGAAGCCCCGAAGCTTCCGGACCTCACCAGCATCCCGACGGTCGACGGCACCGCCGAGGTCATCGACGGCATCACGACCGCCGTGCAGACCATCACCAACGATCCGCAGATCACGTCCTTCATCCAGGACGCGACCAAGGGCATCCAGCTCGACCCGCAGATCGTCGAGTTCTACCAGGCCAACAAGGCATTCCTGCCTCAGTAAGCGCCGCACGTACGCGAAAGGCCCCCGAGATTCTCGGGGGCCTTTCGCGTATCTGTTCTTCTAACGGTTGACGACGGTCACCGGGTGCGCGTACGGCAGCTGCTCCACCGGCAACGGGAACTCCGTCTCCTCGCCGAACGGGGACAGGCCTCCCGATCGGGAGGACGAGAGCTCGGTCACCGCGTGATCGCCACGAGCGGTTTCGGGCCAGCCTGGATCGACATAGGGCTTCTTCGACTTGTTCACCATGCGCCCATTTTGACACCTGCGACGCGCCGTACACCAGCCCAGGTCTCTAATCTGTAAAGCAATGACCGATACAGCAGTGGCTTCGGACCTCGCGGCGTGGCTGAGATCCCGTACCGACACCGAGCTCGTCACCACCCTGACGCTGCGGCCGGACCTGACCGTGCCGCCGCCGTCGACCATCGGGGTGCTCGCCGGGCGTGCCGAACAGCGAGCCTCGATCCTGCGCGCCGCGGACACGCTGGACACTCTCACGCTGACGATTCTCGAGATGCTCGCCATCGAGGGCGCTCACGAAATGCCGGTCACGCGGGCCCAGCTCGACGCGATCATCGCCAAACGAGCCACGGGCAAGGCCGTCGACCGCGCACTCACGTCGTTGCGCGAACGTGCACTCGTCTGGGGCACGACGTCGCTGCGCATGGTTCCTGCCGCTCGTGACGCCGTGCCCTGGCGTGTCGGCCGCATTCTCGACGCCACCGAGCAGCTCACCGCCGAGCAGATCACCGCAGCGCTCGCCGAACTGGACGACAGCGAACGTAGCCTGCTCGAGACGCTGGCAAGGTCGTCGCCCACCGGCAGGACGAGGGACGCAGCACCCGACACTCCCCCCGATCGGCCGGTGCAGAAACTCCTGCGCGCGGGTCTGCTGATCTGGCTCGACGAGCAGACCGTCGAACTGCCGCACCAGGTCGGACAGACGTTGCGCGGCGAACCCGTCTCCGATCCGACGTCGCTGACACCTCCGAAGCCCGCGACCAGCAAATTGACCGCGGCCGACGTCAACGCCGCTGCAGCAGGCGAGGCACTCGAACTGATTCGGCACTGCGGGGCCGTCGTGCAGGCGTTGTCCGACACCCCGGCTCCGGCACTGAAGGCCGGTGGCCTCGGTGTCCGCGAGATCAAACGCATCGCTAAAGTCACCGGGCTCGACGACACCCGCGTCGGACTGCTCGTCGAATTGCTCGCGGCCGCGTCGCTCATCTCGAGCGGCACCCCGGACCCGCTGCCACCGAACGATTCCGGTGAGGACTACTGGGCACCGACGTCGGCCGTCGACGCATGGACGAACGGCACCACCGCCGCCAAGTGGCACACGCTCGCGTCGGCGTGGCTCGATCTGCAGCGCGCGCCGTGGCTGATCGGGATGCGTGATCCGAGCGACAAGCCTGTCGCCGCACTGTCCGACGAAGTGCGGTCCCCCGCCGCGCCGCGTGACCGGCGGACCATCCTCGAGTACCTGGCCGACCTGGGAACGGGTGTGGCAGCGGGTGAGATCGACATCTCGCGCGGCCTGGCGTGGCGTCGTCCCCGGTCGGCGGCCCGGTTCTCACCGCGGCCGGTCTCCCGCATGCTCGCCGAGGCGACGGCACTGAGCATCGTCGCGCGCGGGGCACTGTCGACACCCGGCAAGGCGCTGCTGCACGGCGGCGACGCGGAAGCGGAGATGCGCGACGCGCTCCCCACCCCGATCGACTACGTGCTGGTGCAGGCCGACCTCACCCTCGTCGCGCCCGGACCGCTCGAACCGGAGTTGTCGGACCGCATCGACCTCGTCGCCGACGTCGAATCCGCAGGTGCCGCGACGATGTACCGCATCACCGACGACAGCCTGCGCCGCGCACTCGACGTCGGAATGTCCGCATCCGAACTGCACTCGCTCTTCGAGGTGCACTCGCGCACGCCGGTGCCGCAGGGCCTGACCTATCTGATCGACGACGTCGCCCGCAGGCACGGGCGGTTGCGCGCGGGTGTGGCGTCGTCGTTCGTGCGGTGCGAGGACCCGGCGCTGCTGGCCGAGGTGCTGAAGTCGCCGGCATCCGAGCAGTTGGCGCTGCGCGGACTTGCCCCGACGGTGGCGATCTCGCAGGCGCCGCTGGCCGAGGTCCTGGCCGTGCTGTCCGCGGCCGGGTTCGCGCCTGCCGGTGAGGACGCGAGCGGTGCCATCGTCGACCTGCGTACCCACGGCGCCCGCGTGCCCGCGCGTCGAAATCGCCCGACGTACCGGAACCAGGCGGTCCCGACCGAGGAACAACTCGGCCGGCTCGTCACCGAGCTGCGCGCCGGGGAGCGGGCAGCATCGGCGGGCGGCAAGACCGTTCGCTCCGACGGCACCCGCGCGACCGGGTCGGCGACGATGGCCCTGCTGCAAACGGCCGTCAAGGTGCGTCGCAGCGTGTCCATCGGGTACGTCGACGCCCAAGGTGTCGCGTCGCAACGCGTCGTGGACCCGGTGAGCGTCGGCGGCGGGCAGCTCGACGCGTTCGACCCGGCAACCGGGGTTGTCCGGCGATTCACTCTGCACCGCATCACGTCGGTGGCGCTCGTAGAGTAGGCGGCTGCGCCGCACGTGCGCGCGAATGTACAGCCGGCTATACATTCGCGCTCACGTGCGCCGAAGCCGCCTCGTGTGGACAATGGAAGAATTGCGCACTTTCCGTAGGAGGAATCGGTGACCGACGGACCCCTCATCGTCCAGTCCGACAAGACGCTGTTGCTCGAGATCGACCACCCGCAGGCAGGCGAAGCCCGCGGCGCCATCGCGCCGTTCGCGGAGCTCGAACGCGCGCCCGAGCACGTCCACACGTATCGCATCACGCCCCTCGCGCTGTGGAACGCGCGCGCCGCCGGTCACGACGCCGAACAGGTCGTCGACGCACTGGTCAACTACTCGCGCTACGCGGTCCCGCAGCCGCTGCTCGTCGACATCGTCGACACGATGGCCCGCTACGGCCGTCTGCAGCTGGTCAAGAATCCGGCCCACGGGCTGTCGCTCGTCAGCCTCGACCGTGCCGTGCTGACCGAGGTCATGCGTCACAAGAAGATCGCGCCCATGCTCGGCGCCAAGGTCGACGACGACACCGTCATCGTCCACCCGAGCGAGCGCGGTCACCTCAAGCAGATGCTGCTGAAGATCGGCTGGCCCGCCGAGGACCTCGCCGGGTACGTCGACGGCGAAGCGCACCCGATCGATCTCGACCAGGAAGGCGGCCACTGGTCGCTGCGCGACTACCAGGAGATGGCGGCCGACTCGTTCTGGGCGGGCGGCAGTGGCGTCGTCGTGCTCCCCTGCGGCGCGGGCAAGACGATGGTCGGAGCTGCCGCGATGGCCAAGGCGAAGGCGACGACGCTCATCCTCGTCACCAATACCGTCGCCGGCAGGCAGTGGAAGCGCGAGCTGATCGCGCGCACGTCGCTGACCGAGGACGAGATCGGCGAATACTCGGGCGAGCGCAAGGAGATCCGCCCGGTCACGATCGCGACGTACCAGGTCATCACGCGTCGTACCAAGGGTGAATACAAGCACCTGGAGTTGTTCGACTCCCGCGACTGGGGCCTGGTCATCTACGACGAGGTCCATCTGCTGCCCGCGCCGGTCTTCCGTATGACGGCCGACCTGCAGTCGCGTCGACGCCTCGGACTCACCGCGACGCTCGTGCGTGAGGACGGCCGCGAGGGCGACGTCTTCTCGCTCATCGGCCCCAAGCGGTACGACGCGCCGTGGAAGGACATCGAGGCGCAGGGCTGGATCGCGCCCGCGGAGTGCATCGAGGTCCGGGTCACGCTGACGGACGCCGAGCGTATGGCCTACGCCGTCGCCGAGCCGGAAGAGCGCTACAAGCTGTGCTCGACGGCCCACACCAAGATCGCCGTCGTGAAGTCGATTCTCGCCAAGCACGAGGACGCACCCACGTTGGTGATCGGCGCTTATCTCGACCAGCTCGAGGAGCTCGGTGAGGCGCTGAACGCGCCGGTGATCCAGGGGTCGACGAGAAACAAGGAACGAGAGCAGCTGTTCGACGCGTTCCGCCGCGGCGAGATCCAGACGTTGGTGGTCAGCAAGGTGGCCAACTTCTCGATCGATCTACCGGAAGCGTCTGTGGCAGTGCAGGTTTCGGGCACGTTCGGATCGCGGCAAGAAGAGGCGCAGCGCCTCGGACGACTGCTGCGGCCGAAACACGACGGCGGACAGGCGCACTTCTACTCCGTCGTCTCCCGGGACACGCTCGACGCGGAGTACGCCGCACACCGCCAGCGTTTCCTGGCCGAGCAGGGGTACGCCTACCGCATCACGGACGCCGACGACATGCTCGGTCCCGCGATCTGACAGACGTGCTAATAATGGGCGTGTGCGCCAATTCCAGTTTCCTGTCGACGTAGCCCACGCCAAGTCGGTGAACGAGACGATGGCCGACGTACGCAGGCTTCGCGTGTCGGCCATCGTGACCGCGGTGGTGCTGATCGGCGCCGGGATCTGGTTCTTCTGGATGGCACACCCGTGGTCGTACATCCTCGGCGCGGTGTTCTTGATCACTGCGGCGACGTCGCTGTGGGTCACGGTCTGGGCCCCGCGCAAGGTCGGCACCGTCGAAGACCTCTACGCGAAGGGCGGCCTCGTGCCGGCGGTCATCGCGGAGAAGCGGGCGCGCGGTGTGACGTTGCTGGCGCTCGTCGACATCGCGAAACCCGACGCGGACACGCGTCACTTCGCACTGGTCACCCGCAGCATTCGAACACTTCCCGGCCACGAATTGGTGGAAGGCGAACTGGTTCCGTCGATTTCGGTGCTCGCCGACCGCAACAAGAACACGATCGGCGACACCTGGCAGATGGTGTCTCCCATGCCGATCGCATGGGGAACCACCGACAAGACGATCATCGCGCGCGCGACGGCCGAGATCTCCGACGAAGAATGGGCCTTGCTCGTCGCGAACATCGGTCTGTCGGCGAAGGTGCGTGAGGCCGACAACCAGCAGTTGCTCGTCGACCCGCACGACCTTCCCGACGACCTCTGATCAGCTCAGTGCTGGAATGACCTCGCGCTCGAAGAGTTCGATGCTGGAGCGGTCGTAGGCCGCTTCGGGGAAGTAGAAGATGCCGTAGCCGAGGCCCTTCTCCTTCAACGCGGTGAGGTTCTCGACGATCTGCTCGGGCGTTCCTACGCCGGGCAATCCGCGGAACGCGCCGAGGGCAGCGTCCGCCTTCTCCGCACCCACGTGCTTGGCAAGACGCTCCTCGAGCTGCTTCAGCCGATCCTGCACCTCGGCCTCGCTGGAACCGATCGCGACGTTGTAGTTGGCCGAGCGAACGATGGCGTCGAAGTCGCGGCCGAGCGTGCGGCAGTGGCCTTCGAGCAGCTCGGACTTGCGCGTGAATCCTTCGAGGGTGCCGTCGAAGTTGGTGTAGTTCGCGTACTTCGCCGCGATCTTCAGCGTCACCTTCTCACCGCCGCCTGCAATCCACAGCGGAATTCCGCCGTCCTGCAACGGCTTCGGCCATACACGCGCGCCGTCGACCTGGTAGTACGTACCGTCGAGCGTCGCCGAGCCCGTCTCCCAAGCCTGCTTGAAGATCTGCACACCCTCGTCGAGCGCCCCGAGGCGATCACCCGCCTTCGGAAAGCCGTACCCGTACGCACGCCACTCGTGCTCGTACCACCCTGCGCCGATTCCCATCTCGACGCGTCCACCGGACACGAGATCCACGGTAGCGGCGACTTTCGCAAGGTAAGCAGGGTTGCGGTAGGCCATGGCGGTGCACATCTGACCGAGCCGGATACGCGACGTCGACGCCGCGAACGCGGACATCAGTGTCCACGCCTCGTGCGTCGCCTCCTCGGTGGGCTCGGGGACCGTGTGGAAGTGGTCGTAGACCCACAGCGACTCCCACGGGCCGGAGTCGGCAGCCGTCGCCAGGGTGCGCATCACCTCCCACTGGTTCGAAGGATCGATGTCGACGAGATCGAGTCGCCAGCCTTGAGGAATGAACAGTCCGAATCGCATGCTTCGAATCGTACCGAGCAGCTCGGTAATAGACTGCTCGTCCATGAGCACCAGCTCGCTCGTCGAACGCTTTCAGACGCATCGAAACCACCTGTTGGCGGTCGGCTACCGCGTGACCGGAAGCGTCGTCGACGCCGAGGACGCGGTGCAGGAGAGCTGGATCAGGTTGTCCTCGGCCGAATCGGACTCCATCGACGATCTTCGTGCCTGGCTCACCACCGTCGTCGGCCGTATCTGTCTCGATCGACTGAAGTCGGCCGCATCTCGACGCGAAAGCTATGTCGGACAATGGCTTCCCGAACCGATCGTGTCTACTGCAAGCGCACCAGGCGACGACCCGCTCGACGTCGTCGTCAGAACGGAGGACACGCGGCTCGCGGCCCTCGTCGTGCTCGACACGCTCTCGCCCGCGCAGCGGGTCGCGTTCGTTCTGCACGACGGCTTCTCCGTCCCGTTCGACGCCATCGCGTCGGTTCTGGACGTGACACCGGCCGCTGCCCGGCAGTTGGCGTCGCGCGCCCGCAAGCAGGTCGACCACGCGCCGGTCCCCGTCCCCGACGCCGAGCACGACATCGCTGTCACCCGATTCATGACGGCCTTGGCGACGGGCGACCTCGATCGCGTCGTCGCTGCGCTGCATCCGGACTGTCGCACGATCGGCGACAGCGGTGGCACGACGCGGACCGCGGTGCAGATCGTGCACGGCCCCGACAAGTGCGCGCGCTTCTTCCTCGGCTTGATCGCGAAGTACGGCCCCGACACACTGCTGTCGATGGTTCCGGCGTCGGTCAACGGTCAGCTCGGGTACTACTCGCACGGCGTGTCCGGCGAGCGCGGATTCCCGGCCAGAGCAGGCGGATTCACGGTCCGGGACGGTCTGGTGTGGGCGTCGTACGACTTCGCGAATCCGGCCAAGCTCAAAGGTGTGACTCGGTCGCTTCCTTCCACGGAACCCGACACGCGTCCCCCGAGCCGAAACCCTGCTCGGTGATGCCGAGCGAGCTGTTGATCCGCGCCCTCATGTTCTCGAGGCCGATCTGATAGGTCAGTTCGACGACTCCTGCCCGGCCGAAGCGTCGTTCCAGATCGGCCACCATCTCGTCCGTGACGTCGATCGGCGTCGACGTCATCGCGTCGGCATAGGCGATCGCAGCGCGCTCGTCGTCGGTGTACTTCGACGACGTCTCGTACTCGCCGATCTCGCGTAGACGGTCGACGTCGAGACCGTCGAGACGCTGGATCATGACGCCGAAGTCGACGCACCACGAACATCCGAGCGTCCACGCGGTGCGATAGACGGCCAGCTCGCGCACGCTCACCGGAAGCGTATTCGACGCCTTGTCGGCGGCCAGTTCGCTGACCGCAGATGCGAAGAACAGTTTCGGATGGTGCGCGAACACCGCGAACGGCTCGGGAACCTCGCCGAACATTCGTGCCGCAGCCTTGTACGTCAGCCGCACCGGCAGCGACGCGTCCTGTGGGATGACGGGTGGAATTCTGGTCATGACTTCTCCTGTGGGTGGTTGCTGCATACATAGCCTCGGACGAGTCGGGCGACGAAAATGTGACGCCGGAGGGGCCGGGAGTGGAGCCTGCAGGAACGACCCGGATGGGCCGGGAGTGGAGCCTGCAGGAACGACCCGGATGGGCCGGGAGTGGAGCCTGCAGGAACGACCCGGATGGGCCGGGAGTGGAGCCTGCAGGAATGACCCGGATAAGCTGCTGTGATGAGCGCGGAGCATTCGAGCCGGACCGTCGAACGCCTACGCCCGTTCGGATCCACGATTTTCGCCGAGATGACGGCGCTGGCTCTCGAGAAGAACGCCGTCAATCTCGGCCAGGGTTTTCCCGATACCGACGGGCCCGCGTCGATGCTGGCGACGGCGGAACGGGCGATCGCCGACGGCTTGAATCAGTACTCGCCCGGTCCTGGGCTGCCGGTTCTGCGTGAGGCCATCGCTGCGGACCGGAAGCGGCGCTTGGACGTCGACTACGACCCGGCGAGCGAGGTGCTCGTGACGGTCGGCGCGACGGAGGGCATCGCCGCGACCGTTCTGGGTCTGGTGGAGCCGGGCGAGGAGGTGGTGCTGATCGAGCCGTACTACGACTCGTACGCTGCAGCCGTGGCTCTCGCCGGGGCTCGCCGGACGACCGTGCCGCTCGTTGCCGACGGGAGCGGCTTCGCACTGGATCTGGATGCGCTCGAGCGTGCGATCGGACCGAACACGAAACTGCTGATCGTCAACACTCCGCACAACCCGACCGGGACCGTGCTGAGCCACGAGGAACTGACGCGGATTGCCGAAATCGCTTGTGAGCACGATCTTCTCGTGCTGACCGACGAGGTGTACGAACGGTTGACGTTCGACGGACACAGCCACCTGCCCCTTGCGTCGCTGCCCGGAATGTTCGAGCGCACCGTCACCGTGTCGAGTGCGGCGAAGACTTTCAACGCCACGGGGTGGAAGACGGGTTGGGCACTCGGCCCGCGGGTGCTGATCGACGCGGTGCGCGCCGCCAAGCAGTTCTTGACCTTCGTCGGCGGCACACCGTTCCAACCTGCGGTGGCGCACGCACTGAACCACGAATCCGCGTGGGTGGAGAACCTGCGCGTCGACCTACAGTCGAAGCGTGACGTGTTGTCGTCGGCGTTGACCAAAGCCGGCTTCGACGTGAAGTCCAGTAGCGGAACGTATTTCGTCTGCGCCGACGTCGCCGGAATCGGAGAGACCGACGCCATCGCGTTCTGCCGCACGCTCCCCGATCGGATCGGCGTCGCCGCCGTACCCGTGTCGGCGTTCGTCGATCATCCGGAACCGTGGAAGACGTTGGTGCGCTTCGCCTTCTGCAAGAAGGACGAGGTTCTCGCCGAGGCAGCCGACAGACTGCTGAACCTGTGACCCGATGAGCGCCCGCACAATCCCGGCCGGCTTCGTCGCCAAAGCCGTGTCGCTGGCCGAGAGCGGGGGCGTCGACCTCGCCTATCCGATGTCGATCGCAGGCATCGGGCACGACACGCTCGACGACCCGAACGGCAGACTGACCGCCGAACAGGTCACCTTGTTCACGCAGGCGGCATGGCAGATCACGGACGACGAATTGTTCGGACTGGCCAGTACTCCGATGCGCCGCGGCAGTTTTCGCGTCATCTGCCTGACGCTCATCCACTGTCCCGACCTGTCGACGGCTCTCGTACGCATGGCCGAGACGACGCGTGTGCTCTCGGGCATGCCGCCCATGGGAATCACCCGGGGCGAGACGTCGACGCGGCTCACGATTCCCCCGGCGGACAACAGCCACCTCCCGGTAGCGGCCAGGGCCGCTGCAGGCCAACTGCTCACCGACTTCCGCATGGTGCTCGTCCATCGCTTCGCAGCCTGGCTCATCGGTGGACGTGTGAAGCTCCATGCCGTCGAATTGCCGTACGAGATGAGCGATCCGGCGACCGGCAAGTTGTACGACCGTATGTTCGGCACCCGCGTGACGTTCGGCGCGCCCGCGGCGGCGCTCGAATTCGACAACTCTGCGATGCGGGCACCGATCGTCCAGACCGAGGAGACGCTGGCGGAGTACCTTCGCGAATCACCGACCCTGCTGTTCACTGCTCGTGACTACGACAGCACCGCGTCGTCGCAGGTCCGCAGGGCCCTCGAGCTCGGATTGCACGGGCAGGCCCCGGGGACGGACGACATCGCGGAGATGCTGTCCGTCAGCACCGCGCATCTCCGACGCCTCCTGCGGCAGGAAGGCACGTCGGTCAACCAGATTCGCGAGGAAGTTCTGCGCGACGCGGCGGTGTCGGGCCTGAGCCGTGGTGACTCCGTCGACGACATCTCGAGCAGGCTCGGCTTCTCCGAGCCGTCGGCGTTCCGTCGCGCGTTCAAACGATGGACGGGCCAGACACCGGGTTCGTATCGCTAGGTCAAGCAGAACTCGTTGCCCTCGGGGTCGGCCATCGTGATCCAGTCGAACGGTCCCTGCGAACCACGATGGAGAATCCGCGCGCCCCGTGCGCCGAGCTTCTCCGCGACGGCTTCGCGGTCGTCACCGACGCGCACGTCGAGGTGCTGGCGATTCTTGACCGTCTTCGGCTCCGGAACGGATTGGAACAGTATCCGCGGACCGTCGGGGTTGTCGGGGTTCGCGATCGCGGCCCCGATCTTCCACACCAGGTTTCCTTCGAAGACGACGGTGTCCTCCTCTCGGGCGTGCCCCTTCTCGACCAGCCCTCGAATGAAGTTCCCGTCGGTGGGCTCGACCTGCCACCCCAGCGTTTCCGCCCACCATTTCGCCTGCTCATGAGGCTGTGCGCAATCGATCGTGACCTGTACGTCGTATGCCATGCGGACACCATAGACAACCGATCGGACACATGCGCCGAGTTTTCACTGGAACATACGTTCGAATCGCGCTAGGGTGGCCGACATGAGCGTGGAACTGCAGGGCTCACTGTTCACCGACACCGACACCGATTTCGGCCCACTCGGGTCGTCGGTGACCCGGCGAACACTGACCCGCGGCGCCTGGGTCGACGTCCGTCCCGGGTGGGCCGGTTCGATCGACCTGTTCGACAGGCTAATCGCCGGGGTCGACTGGCGGGCCGAACGACGCCAGATGTACGAACGGGTGGTCGACGTTCCCAGGCTCGTGCGGTTCTACGGCGAGCACGAACGTTGGCCGGATCCTGCGTTGATGGAGGCGAAGAGTGCGCTGGACGCGCAGTACCGCAGCGAACTCGGCGAACCGTTCGCGACCGCCGGATTGTGTTACTACCGAGACGGATCCGACAGCGTCGCCTGGCACGGGGACGACATCGGCCGTAGCGCCACCGAGGACACGATGGTCGCCATCCTCTCCCTCGGCGCGACGCGGCAGTTGATGCTGCGGCCGCGCGGCGGCGGCACGTCGCTGAAATTCACTCTCGGACACGGCGATCTGATCGTCATGGGCGGCTCGTGCCAACGCACGTGGGAGCACGCGGTACCCAAGAGCACCCGCGCGACCGGCCCACGCGTCAGCGTGCAGTTCCGGCCGCGCGGGGTGCGCTGAACTAGCCGCGCCTGCGCGTCACTGCGTCGGCGAGAGCGTCCAATTGTGTTGCCGTGGTGTCCCAGTCGAGGCACGCGTCGGTGATGGACTGTCCGTACGTCAGTTCCTCCTTGTGCCCGAGCGTCAGATCCTGACGGCCCGCAACGAGGAAGCTTTCGAGCATGACGCCGACGATGCCGTGCTCTCCCTCGCCGAGGCGTCGCGCGACGTCGGTGACCACGTCGACCTGCTTGTTGTGATCCTTGCGGCTGTTGCCGTGGCTGGCGTCGATGACGACACGCTCCGGCAGGTTCGACTTCCGCAGGCGAGTGACGGTCTCGGCGACCGATTCCGCGTCGTAGTTCGGTCCGTCGGTGCCGCCGCGCAGGATGACGTGGCAGTCCGGGTTACCCGTCGTGCGGATCAGAGCGGCCTGGCCGTCGAGGTCGGTTCCCGGGAAGACGTGGCTCGACGCGGCCGCGCGGGTTCCGTCGACCGCGACCTGGATGTCGCCCTCGGTGGAGTTCTTGATGCCGACCGGCATCGACAGCGCGCTGCAGAGCTGGCGGTGCACCTGACTCGCGGCGGTGCGGGCACCGATGGCGCCGTAGCTGACCAGGTCCGCGATGTACTGCGGCGTGATCGGGTCGAGGAATTCGCAGCCCACGGGCAGTCCGAGCGCCGAGATGTCCACCAGAAGCTGACGGCCGACGCGCAGACCCTCGTTGATGTCGAACGAACCGTCGAGGTGCGGGTCGTTGATGAGGCCCTTCCAGCCCAGCGTCGTACGCGGCTTCTCGAAGTAAACCCGCATGACGATGTGCAGGCGGTCGCCGAGCTCGGTGGCCTTCTCCGCCAGCCTGCGGGCGTAGTCCATCGCGGCCGTGGTGTCGTGCACCGAGCACGGTCCGACGACGACGATCAGCCGGTCGTCGCGGCCGTCGAGGATGTCGACGACGCCGTCGCGACCACGGCGAACCGTCGCCGACACCGCGTCGTCCGCTGCATGTTCGCGGCGCAACAACGACGGCGCGACCAATGGGCTGATGCTGATGGTCCGCTGTTCGTCGAGGTCGGTACCAGCGGGGGTGATGTCGATAGTCATGAGAAATCTTTCTGTTTCTCAGACCGACTCTCGGGGAGCTCCACGCACACGTCGAGCCGGTCTGCATCCGGCTCGTGGGGTGGGAATCTCAGCGCATGGCGTCGCTGGCTGACCCACCCGGGGCCGGCCTGCTAAACCAAAAATATGCGCGCTGCATGGAACAGACCGTAGCACGACCCCCGACGGCTTCCGTCGACAACCGCGTCATGGGGGCTTTCAGGGCATCCGATGTCGTGCGCGCGAATGTACAGCCGGCTATACATTCGCGCGCACGTACGAAGCCGAAGGGTAGCGTTACCTCACCTTGCACCCGATCTCCGCACGAAGAGGCACCGTGAAACGCGCACCACTACTCCTGGCCCTCGCCGCCACCGTCACCCTCGTGGCCGCCTGCGGCAGCACAGAACCAGCCGCCACCAGCAGCTCGGCACCTACCACCACCATCGCACCCGGTCCCACCGGCGTCCCGGACGGTATGGGCTCCCCCGGCGTCGACGACGGCGTCTTCCCGCGCACGGTCGGCCACTTCGGTGGAAGCACCGAGATCCCCTCGGAGCCGAAGCGCATCGTCGTCATAGCGACAGGCCAACTCGACTCCGTCCTCACGTTGGGTGTCGTACCGACCGGTGTCGCATACGGCGACGGCGCCGCGCTGGTTCCGGACTACCTCGCGCGCGAATTTCCCCAATACGCCTCGCAGATGGCCGATTTCGTCGACGTCGGACATCGCCAGTCTCCTGACCTCGAAGCCATCGCGGCCCTGCAGCCCGACCTGATCCTCGCGAACGAAGCTGGGTCCGAGGAGAATTACGAGACCCTGTCGGCCATTGCGCCGACTGTGCTCACCGAGGGCACCGGCGTTAACTGGAAGCAGGACTTCCTCCTTCTCGCCGACGCACTCGGCCGAACCCAGCAGGCACAGTCGTTCCTCGACGAATTCACCACGCGCGCACACGACTTCGGCAACTCCGTTCAAGGGTCGCCCACGGTGTCGTTCGTGCGGTTCACCGCCGACCGCGCTCGTGTGTTCGGCGTGGCGTCGTTCGTCGGCTACATCGCATGGGACGCGAATCTCGCGCGTCCGGAGAGCCAGCAGTTCGACAAGACGTCTCAGGACTTCAGCGAGGAAGAGATCCAATCGGCCGACGCAGATCGGGTTTTCGTCGGGAGTCAGACGTCCGACGCCGGCTCACGGGCGGACCAGTACACGACCAACCCACTGTGGACCGGAATGAGCGCGTCGACCGAAGGCCACATCGTTTCGGTCGAGGACGATCCGTGGTACCTCAACGCGGGACCCACCGCGGCGACGCTCGTGCTCGACGGTCTCGAGGAATCGCTGCGCTGACGCACCCGTGCGCGGATAGTTGGTCTCCGCTCCAACTATTCGCGCACGGGCGGCGCAGCCGCATATAGGTTGCGCACAACATAAACGTGCACTACCGTTCAGGACGTGACCAACGAACTCGCACTCGATCGCCAGGTGTGCTTCGCGTTGTACTCCGCATCGCGGGCTACCACCGCGGTGTATCGCCCGATGCTCGAGCGCATGGGCGTCACGTATCCGCAGTACCTCGTGCTGTTGGTGCTGTGGGAGAAGGACGGCCGAGGCGTCCGCGAGATCTGCACCGAACTCGATCTCGACACCGGCACACTCTCACCGCTGCTCAAGCGGCTCGAAGCTCTCGGATTCGTCGAACGGCGACGCCTCACCACGGACGAGCGTCGCGTCGAGATCCATCTGACGGAGTCCGGCCGCGCCTTGCGTGCCCACGCCGTCGACATCCCCAAACAGCTCGCAGGCAAGACGGGTATGACCGTCGCCGACCTCGAACATCTCCGAGACGCGCTGGTCAAGCTGACCGACGCGCTTCACGACACGGAAGGGTAACCACCGAAGATGAAGACCATCTACACCGCAGAAGCTCTGGCCACCGGTGAAGGCCGCAACGGTCACGCACGCACCTCCGACGGGCGGCTCGACCTCGACCTCGCGATCCCGGAGGCCATGGGTGGCAGCGGCCAGGGCACCAACCCGGAGCAGCTGTTCGCGGCCGGATACGCGGCGTGCTTCCACTCGGCGCTGCAGTTGGTCGCGCGTCAGGACAAGGCCGACGTCACGGATTCGGCCGTCGGCGCGCGCGTCGGCATCGGCCCGAACGACGCAGGCGGCTTCCAGCTCGAGGTCACTCTCGAGGTGACGCTGCCGAATCTCAGCCGCGACGAGGCACAGGCGCTGGCCGACAAGGCACATCAGGTGTGCCCGTACTCCAACGCCACCCGCGGCAACATCGACGTCACCGTCACGGTGACCGAGGACTAGGAGGTATTTCCATGCAGGCCACCGAGATTCATCTCGCGTCCCGCCCCAAGGGCGAGCCGGTGCCGGACAACTTCCGCACTGTCACCACCGAACTACCGGCGCTCGAGGACGGTCAGATCCTCGTGCGCAACACCGTCATGTCGGTCGATCCGTACATGCGCGGCCGCATGAACGACGTCAAGTCCTACGTCCCGCCGTTCCAGTTGGATGCGCCTCTCGACGGCGGCGCGGTCGGTGAGGTCGTCGAAACCCGTTCCGACGCTTTTGCTGTCGGCGACGCCGTCTCGCACGGCAAGGGCTGGCGCGACGTCGCGATCGTCGACGCGTCCTCGGCGAAGAAAATCGATCTGGACAAGGCGAAGGCGTCGGCCTACCTCGGCGCACTCGGCCTGACCGGTCTGACCGCGTACGCGGGACTCACCGCCGTCGCACAGTTCAAGGAAGGCGATACCGTATTCGTGTCCGGCG
Organism: Rhodococcus sp. BP-261; assembly: GCF_019835205.1. NCBI lineage: Bacteria > Bacillati > Actinomycetota > Actinomycetes > Mycobacteriales > Nocardiaceae > Rhodococcus > Rhodococcus sp. BP-261. The sequence goes on from NZ_JABUCO010000011.1 coordinate 38,754, forward strand.
CAGCCGGAGCGGTCGGTTCGCTCGTCGGACAGATCGCGAAAGCATTGGGCGCGGGCCGCGTCATCGGCAGCGCCGGTTCACCCGAGAAGGTGCGACGCCTCCAGGAACTCGGCTTCGACGCCGCGTTCGACTATCACGACGGGTCCGTGAAAGAGCAACTCGCGCAGTCAGCTCCGGACGGCATCGACGTCTACTTCGACAACGTCGGCGGCGATCATCTGGAAGCGGCCATCGCGTCGGCCAACACGTACGCGCGATTCGCGTTGTGCGGAGCGATCTCTCAGTACAACGCGACGGAGCCGACACCCGCTCCGCGCAACCTCGCGCTCGCGATCGGCAAGGAATTGACGCTGAAGGGATTCATCGTCGGTTCCTACCGCCAGCTGTCGGGTGAGTTCGCCGAGAAGATGGCGACGTGGCTCGCCGACGGCTCCGTCCAGTGGGACGAGACCGTCGTCGACGGTCTCGAGAATGCGCCGAAGGCGTTCATCGGACTTCTCCGCGGTGAGAACACCGGAAAGATGGTCGTCACCATCTGATGTGAAACCGGTGGCGCGGCGGTCACTCGTCGCGCCACCGATAGGTGACGCCGGTCAGCGCCTCCGATTTCTCCCACAGCCCGGCCGCGACGGCTCGATCACGTACTCGCGCAGCGTATCCCACGATCGTCGGATACCCACGCAGTTCGAACGGCCCGTCCGGGCCGATGTACAACCCGCTCGTCACCTCGGCCGACGTCGCGGCGTAGAGCTCCGGGAGCGCACCCCTCTCCGCACTCTGTGCGAACAGGTTTCCGATGCCCATGACCTTGTCGTAGACCGTTTCGGTGTGCGACTGCAAATTCGTCCGCGCGTAACCCGGGTGAGCCGCAAGCGATTTCACCGATGATCCGCTTGCAGCCAGGCGCCGGTCGAGTTCCAATGCGAACATCAGATTCGCCAGTTTGGATTGTCCGTACGCTCCCCACCGCCGGTAGGGCCGTCGGTCGTAGTTCGGATCGTCCAGGTGAATTCGGCCGATCTGGTGCAGACCGCTCGACATCGTCACGACGCGATCGGTGATGCGGGGCAGCAGCAGACCCGTCAACGCGAAATGGCCGAGATGGTTGGTGCCGAACTGCATCTCGAAGCCGTCGACGGTTCGTCGGTTCGGCACTGCCATCACGCCCGCATTGTTGATCAGAACGTCGACGGTGTCGACCGTGTGCGCGAACTCCCGCACGGACCCCAGGTCTGCCAGATCCAGTCGACGCACGTGCGCCCGCGGTCCGATGCTCCGCGCGACGGCGTCGCCTTTGTTCGTGTCTCGACAGGCGAGTACGACGTCGGCGCCCGCCTTTCCGAGCGCCCGCGCGGTCACTTCACCCAATCCGCTGTTCGCCCCGGTGACGATGAAGCGCCGCCCGGTCAGATCGGGAATGTCGGACGCAGTCCAGGCGGGGTCGGAGGTCATCGCCCGAGCCTAAGGCCCACCAAGCATCAGCGTGATGCGATTGCGGACGCGTGATTCATCGGCGGCCGGTCGTCCGTCATCAGCGGCGAGGTGACCGCGTGGAACGGGTCGTCGCCGAGGCCGAACACCCTGTGTTCCTGCGTCGAGTCGGGGATTCCGAGCCGGCCGAACATCGTGGCCATGATCTGACGGCTCATCATCGCGAGTTCGGACGACGGACGATTGCGGTGCTCTCGCACACCGAGGTCGACCTGGCCTATCGCGTCGACGCCGAGTCTGTCGTACGTGTCGAGCAGAATGCCGATCTCGACGCCGTAGCCCGGCGCGAACGGTATTGCTGCGAGCAGCTCACGCGTCGCCGCGTATTCACCGCCCAAGGGCTGCAACACGCCGGCGAGTTCGGGGCGCAACGCGGTCAGAAGGGGCCGAGCCACCAGTTCGGTGACGCGGCCGCCGCCCTGCTCGGTCGCGACGCCGTCGACATGCAGCGGCCGTCGATAGAACCCCTTGACGAGCTGCACACGACTTCCGAGGAGCAACGGCCCGAGGAGCGACGGCACGAATCGGGGGCTGGGATCGACGAGGTCGGAGTCGACGAACACGACGACGTCACCCGTCGTCGCCGCGAGCGATCGCCACAGCACCTCGCCCTTGCCTGGGCGCGGAGCGAGCCCGGGGAACGCTTCCTCTCGCGTGACGACCCGCGCGCCCGCGCGTCGCGCCTCCGCCGCGGTGGCGTCGACCGATCCCGAATCGACGACGACCAGCTCGTCGACGAGGGTTCCGACCAACGGCACGATCGATTCGACGACGCCGCCCACCGTCGCCTCCTCGTTCAGAGCGGGCAGTACGACCGACACGGTCCGGTCGAACTTGGCGTCGACGAGCTCGGCCACGGACCAGTCCGGCGTCCGCCACGAATGCCGGAGCACCCCCGGGCTCACTGCGACACCCCCATCGCCGACGCGAGCAACGGCCACGAGTCGTGCATGTCCTGTTGCCAATAGCCCCACGAGTGCGTTCCGGAATCGCGCAGGTTGTAGGTCGCCGGGATAGCGAGCGACTCGAGCCTCGTCTGCAACTGCCGCGAGCACACGTCGGTCGCCCTCTCGATGAGCGCGCCGACGGCGAGTTGCTCGGCGAGCTTGGCCGGATTGCCTGCGATGTCCGGGCCGTCGATCGTGTCGAGCGGTCCCGGCAGTCCCGACCCGCTCGAGACGTACAGGGCCGTGCCACGAAGCTTCTCGGCGTGCACGAACGCGTCGTGTTCCACCCACGAAGGATCCGAATCCGGCCCCCACATGTTGAGAGTGTTTCCGCGGCCGCGCATCTCGACGACCGACTTCACGTACGCCCGGCCGAGCGGGTCCGACGTCATCGCACACCCGCTGTACGACGCGGCCCCCCGATAAAGCCCTGGATGTTCGATCGCCAGCTGCAACACCGACGTTCCCGCCATCGAGATGCCGGCGATGGCGTTGATCCCGTTACCGGAGAATTCGGCGTCGACGACGGGTGGCAGTTCCTCGGCGAGGAACGTCGACCACTTGTTGCGTCCGAGGACAGGGTCGTCGTGTTGCCAGTCGGTGTAGTAGCTCGCGGCCCCACCGGTGGGCACGACGACGTTGACCTGCTTGTCACCGAAGAACGCCGGTATGTCGGTGCGGTCGAACCAGCTGCTGCCGCCGTATCCACCTGCCGCGCCGTTGAGGAGATACAGCGTGGGAGCGGGGATGTCGGGGTTCGCGGCACGGAACACGGTGAGGTCGACGGGGCGGTCCATCGACGGCGAGTAGACCTGCAGCGACGTGGTGCGGTCGGAGACGGATGCGGCGTCGACCACGTACGCGACGTCGGAAGGTGCTGCGGTGGAGGGCATTCCGTGCGCGAACGCACAGATACATGCCGCGGCCACGGCAACGAACGACGACGCGACAGTGCGATACGGCATTTGCGAAATGCTATGTCGGACTCGGCAACAGGACCGTCGCCGGACGACAAGTCTGTCAGATGTCGGTGCGGGGCGACGCGATCCTTTGGGCCCCTTCACAAGGCGCGCTCATGTTTGGGGCCATTCACAAGGCCGAACACGTGCCCGCGACGAAGTCTCGGCGCCATCATGGACGGCGTGCGGGCGTTCTGCCGCGCACGGTGTCTGCACATCGCATACGGAAAGAAGGATGTCGCGTGGTCAGCTTCGGACTCATCGGTGATTGGAACCCCGTACCCGGACACGTGACGACGTGGAAGCCGACCCCCGAATGCATCGCTTGCGTGCACGCCGCGCCGCCGCACCCGGTGCCGCCGTCGCACATCCAGGAGGAGTATCTGAAGTCCGCGTACCGAAACCGTGACTCGGGCTTTCGTTTCTCCCGTTTGTGCCTGGTCACGTTCGACATCTTCGAACCGCTGAACGCGGATGCGATGACGCAGGCCGTCAACGGCTTCCTGCGTAAGCACGACACGTTCGCGAGCTGGTTCCACACCGACGAACACGGTGTGGTGCGCCACGTCACCGATCCCGAGTTCATCGAGCTCGCGCCGACCGACGTCGGTGAGTTCGACGACCAGGAAGCCCTGCGGCAGCACGTCCAGGACACCACTCCTGGCCCGACGAGCTGGGATTGCTTCTCGTTCGGCGTCATCGATCACGGGGACACGTTCACCGTCTATGCCGCGGTCGATCATCTGAACACCGACGGGATCTCGCAGGCGTTGACGTTCTTCGAACTCCGCACGCTCTACACCGAGGCCGCCGCAGGCACCCTGAACGTGCAGCCGTGCCTGGGCAGTTACCTCGAGTACTGCACCCGCGAACGCGAGGCGAGTGCCCAGCTGACGTCCCGGTCGCACGAGGTTCGCACGTGGATCGACCTGGTCCGCGAGAACGGCGGCGACCTCCCGACCTTCGCGCTACCGCTCGACGCGCACGCCGAGAAGTACACACGCTCGGAAGTGAGGGACTTCCCGCTGTTCGACAAGGAACTCGCGGATGCCTTCGACGAGGCCTGCGAGCGTGCAGGCGCCAAGATCACCGGCGGGATCTTCGCCGCCGCAGCGATCGCCGAGTACGAGTTGGTCGGCAAGAAGAACTACCTGGGCCTGACCCCGAAGAGCACCCGCACGACGCCCGGCGAGTTCGGCGCCATCGGCTGGTTCTCCAGCCTCATCCCCGTGCATTTCACCGTGTCCGGAACGTTGACCTTCTCCCATCTCGCGGGAGTTGCGCAGCGCGCCTTCGAGTCCGGCAAGCTGCTGTCCGACGTCTCCTACCACCGCGTACTCGAGCTGGTCACGCCCGACAGCGGCATCACGACGCAACCGGGCTGGTCCGCACCGATGATCTCCTACGTCGACGTGCGCAAACTTCCCGGCGCCGACATCGTGTCCAGCGTCAACGGCGGCCTGTTCGGCAACCAGGGCAGCTCCGACGAGGTCTACATGTGGATCAATCGATTCGAGAACCACACCGGCGCGACGTTCATGTTTCCCGGCACCGACGTCGCGCGTCGGTCCATCGATCGCTACTTCGCGGCCATCGGCGACGTCTTCCTGTCCGTGGCTCGCACCGGTGACTATTCGTTCGCCGACGCGGTGTCGGGAAGGACCGCGTAATCGTCGTGACGTCGACTCGTCACATCGCGTACCGCAGGCTGTGCGCATGCCTGATGGCGGTGTTCATGCTGATGATCGACGTCACGATCGTCAATGTCGCCCTACCGTCCATCGCCGACGACATCGGGGCCGATGCCAGCGCGCAGGCATTGATCGTGTCGTCGTACACGCTCGCGTTCGCGTGCACGTTGCTGACCGGCGCGTGGCTCGGTGGACTGGTCGGTCGCCGAACCGTGTTCGTCTGCGGGATGGCAGGTTTCGTCGCGGCGTCGATCCTGTGCGGGTTGGCCGGGTCACCGGAGCTACTCGTCGCGGCGCGCGTGATCCAGGGCATCGCGGGCGGTCTGGTGTCCGGCCAGACCGTCGCGGTGATCGCGTCGTCGTTTCCACGCGAGCGTCACAGCGTCGTGTTCGCGATGTACGGCGCGACGGCGGGCGGTGCAGCCGTTCTCGGGCCGTCGATCGGCGGAGTTCTGGTGTCGCTCGACCTTCTTCAATGGGGTTGGCGCACGGTGTTCTTCGTCAACGCGCCGATCGGTCTGACGGCCCTGGCGCTCGCCGCGTTGAGCCTGTCCGACGCGAGGCCGGCCACGTTGCCGCGGTTGGATCTGCGCGGAGTCGTCCTCTCCACGCTGGGCCTGGTGCTGCTCGTCTATCCGTTGACGCACAGCTACCGGCACGGCTGGTCGCTGCCGACAGTGCTCTCGGTCGTCGCATCCATGGCCTTCTGCGCACTGTTCGTCGTACACGAGAAACGCTGGTCCCGAATGGATCACGAGCCGATGCTTCGACTCGAGCTGTTCCGTCGTCGAACGTTCGCGATCGGGTGTGCGCTGTCGATCCTGATGTTCGGATCGTTCACCGGCTTCTTCTTCACCGTGTCGCTGAGTCTGCAATTCGGCCTCGAACTGTCCCCCGTGCGTACCGGCGTCGTGACGGTCCCGTTCGCGCTCGGCGCGGCCGTGTTCTCCGTTCTTTCGCCGAAACTGTTCGCACGCATCGGGACTCGCATGCTGCCGCTCGGTTTCGTGCTGTTCGGTGTGTCGCTGCTGTGCTTCGCCGCACTGTCCTACCACGAGTCGACGGCGAAAAGTGTCGCCGCTCTTGCTCTTCCGTTGTTCGTCGGCGGCGCGGGCATCGGCGTCTTCGTCGCGCCGCTGCAGACGACGATCGTCTCCGGCACCGACAGCTCCACGGTCGGTTCCGCGTCGGGGATCATCCCGACCGTGCAGCAGGTCGGACAGGCCGTCGGACTGGCGTTGGTCGGTCTGCTCTTCTTCCACCAGTTGTCCGATCTGACGCCGTCGGTGCCGCCCGACAGTGTCGGCTGGGCGTCCGCCCAGCCGTACGTCGTCGCGCAGCGCCACGTCTTCTTCGTGTTGACGGCAGTCGTCGCGGCCTCGGCCCTTCTCGCCCTCGCTCTGCCGAAGAAGGTCGAAAGCCCTCCCGCAGTTCCCGTCTCCGCCTGATCCATGTCACCACCGAGAAGAAGGACCACCGTGCGTACTCGTCTCACCGCAGTCTTCGTCGCCGTCGCCGCCGTGTGCGGCCTCCTCGCCGGGGCATCCTCCGCGGCAGCCGACCCCGTTGCACTGGCCCCCGATCCCGACGCGTTCTACGCCGCGCCACCCACGATCGGCGACGCGGCCCCGGGCGACGTTCTGGATTCCCGACGCGCCGACAGTCCGCGATACCCGAACACCGACATCTGGCAGATCAAGTACCGGTCGACGAACTCCGCCGGCGACCCGATCGCCGCCGTGACGACGGTCCTCATGCCGCGCGGCCGAGGGGAAGGAACGCCCCTCGTCTCGTATCAGGCGATCGTCAACGCACTGGGGACGAAGTGTGCACCGTCGCACGGCCTATTCTCCGACGAACTGATCGAGGCACCCGCCGTCTACCTGGGCATGGTCGCCCGCGGATGGGCCGTTGCGGTACCCGACTACCTCGGGCCGAACGCGGCGTACGGCGCGGCGAGGATGGCCGGTCAGATCACCCTCGACGGAGTGCGCGCGGTGCAGCGATTCCAGCAGCTTCCGCTCGCCGATTCGCCAGTCGGCCTGCTCGGGTACTCGGGCGGCGGCTTGGCGACGTCGTTCGCCGCCGCGATCGCCCCTGGTTACGCACCGGAATTGAAGATCGCGGGCATCGCCGAGGGCGGAATCCCGTCGGATCTCGCACAGATCGCGCAGAACCTCGCCTACAGTCCGCAGCCACACCCCGGCTTCGGTATGGCGATGGCCGTCGCGCTCGGTCTCGAACGCGAATACCCCGAGCGGTTCCCGATCACCGAGAACCTGAACGACCGGGGAATGGCATTGCGCAACAAGATGTTCAACGAATGCAGACGATCCATCCTGATCGACGGCGCGTTCCACAGCGCGCGAGATCTGACGACGGCCGCGTCTCTCGCGGACACGCCGAGTGCACAGGAAGTACTGCGTGAGAACAGCGTGACGTTCCACGAGGGCGTCCCGACTGCGCCGTTGTTCGTCTGGCAGGGTGTGAACGATTTCATCGCGCCGTTCCAGCCCGTCCGCGACATGGTCGGTCGATACTGTGCGGCAGGTGCGACCGTTCAGTTCCGCGGATACCCTGCTGCCGAACATTTCTCGGCGACGGTCGTCGGTCTCCCCGAGGCCTACCTGTGGCTCGACGCACGCTTCCGGGGTGAGCCCGCACCCACCAACTGCTGAGGCGGATAGGGTGAGCGCCATGGCCCGCGCTCCCCTTCCCATCCGCAACGGCCTCGGACCTACCCGTATCAGGATGCCCGACGACGCCTCGGCCTCCACCGTTCTCGACTATCTCGTCGGCAGGTTCCCACAGGATGCCGATCGGTTGCGGGAGAAGGTGGCTGCTCGCGAGGTGGTGGATGCGGCAGGTGTACCGATCGGAGTCGACACGCCGCTCGTTCCCCGCGCCGACATCTACCTCTACCGGGACGAGCCGGACGAACCCGTCGTCCCGTTTCCGATCGACATTCTTCATCGGGACGAGAATCTCGTCGTCGTCGACAAACCTCATTTCCTCGCGACGACGCCACGGGGCGCGTACGTCACGCGGTCCGCGCTCGTCGTGCTCCGACGTCAGCTCGACCTGCCCGACCTCAGTCCGGCGCATCGGCTGGATCGACTGACGTCGGGTGTACTCGTATCCACCGCACGGCCGGAGGTTCGACGCGCCTATCAGGAACTGTTCGCGCACCGCGCCGTCGAGAAGGAGTATCACGCCGTCGCACGGTTCGATCCCGGTCTGACGTTCCCGCGGACTGTGCGAAGCCGAATGATCAAGGAGCGCGGCGTTCTTCGCGCCGAGGAGGTCCCGGGCGAGCCCAATGCGGAAACCCACGCAGACATCGTCCGGCACGACGGCGTGCACGCACTGTACTCGTTACGGCCGAGAACCGGTCGTACACACCAACTTCGACTTCACATGAGCTCGCTCGGCATCCCGATCCTCGGCGACAACTTCTACCCGGAGTTCTACGACGTGGCCGACGACGACTACTCCGCGCCTCTGCAACTGCTCGCACGGTCCATCGAGTTCGTCGACCCGTTCACCCGTGAACGTCGGGCGTTCACAAGTACCCGCTCGTTGCAGCTCCCTACTCGGGCATAGACAACACGTCGCCGTGCGAGAAGTTGTTCTCGGCTATTTCCGCGGTCCTGACGGCGATTCGGTGCGACAACACCGCCATCGTGAACAATCCGATCGCAACGTTGCCGAGGGCCGCGAACCCTTCCTGGGCGAAATCGACGAGCGCATTGAGCATCGTGAAGATCAGCGCGGCGATCCGCAACATTCGCAGCGGCCACAACTTCTTGTTTCGCAACGCCACGGCCGACGGCAACGACAGAGCAAACGTCGTGCAGGACGACAGGAACAGAATTCCGCTCGAGATTCCCATCCTGTCGATGTCGAGCGTCGTGTCCTCGGAGTCGAAGTGGAAGTCCCCGACCACCAACTGCACGATGCCGAAGACGACGCCTGCGAACGACGCCAGCGTCAACCCCCACGCGACGACGGGCACCCAGCGCGGGCTCTTGAAGAAGGCGGGAATCAGGCGCGGCGCGAAGCGTCGCATCGTGTAGAGCCGGGCACTTCCCGGACTGCAGTTCCCGAGCAACAGCCGCAGACCGCTGACGGTCTCGGCGTCGGCTCCTTCCGCTTCGGCACGCGCAACCATGCGCAGAGCCCACTCGCGACGATGTTCCGGCAAGCCGTGCGCCACCCCCTCCGCCGCGATGAGAGCCGCGTTGGCGAGCGTCTCCTCGCGCGACGGCCTGCGCGCGTCCCGCACGATGCGGTTGCCGACGAGGACGACGACCACGAGCACGTACATGATCTCGGCCGACGGGCCGTAGAAGTAGTCGTTGTTCTTCGTGACGAACTTGCCGACCTCGTCGAGGAACAGTCCGAACCCGATTCCACCCAGCACCACGGCGAACGCGCGCACCCCGAACCCGATGAAGAGCCAGCCGATCAGCAGAGCCAACATCATCGCGGCGCCGCCCCACAGCGCGTGCGCGATGTGCAGGGTGCCACCACCGACCTGCGGGTAGCCGGTCAGTTCCAGGTACAGGCGCGTCACCAGAATCGTCGCGATCGCGATGATCATGAACGCCTCGGTGGTCGCACTCCCGTACGCGTTGCGCAGTATCGGTGACCGGCCGACCCGCGCGGTCGACGACGCAACCCCGGTTGCCATCGAACCAGTATGAGCGGCCCGGTCCACCGGACGACGCGTTTCGACCGACTCGTCGACTGTGGCGAAAGCTACGATCACACCCATGAAGTTCCGAACACTCGCCCTCACGTCCGGCCTGTCGCTCGCGCTCGTCGTGGCGGGTTGCAGTTCCGAGGATCAGTCCGACGCGAATCAGACCCTCGACAACGCGGCAGGCTCGGCCAGCAGCGTGGCCGCCAGCCTCGGCGAGCAGGCGGGAAATCTGTTCGACGACGCGAAGGTCGAGGCGTTCGTCGTGGCCTTCCGCACACAGTTCGGCGCTCTTGCCGACAGCCGTGACGACAACGCGATCAAGGCCCTGCTGAACAGCACGTGCGCCGAGATCGCGAGCGGAACCGACGAGTCGACCGTCGTCTCCGAACTCGAAGTCGAGGCGGCGTCCGGTGACGTCCGCCCCTCGACCGAGCAGGCGCAGCGCATCTACGATCAGGCGAAGCTGGCCTGCAGCTGAGCGAACGGCTTGACAAATTTCTTTGCTGAAACTGCAATAGTCGTATGAGCACGCCGGAACGAGAGATCGACGACGTCATCGCAGGCGTCGGCCCGCGCTTACGTCGGCTCCGCAGCGAACGCGGTACGACGCTCGCCGCTCTCGCGGAGACAACGGGAATTTCGCTGAGCACGTTGTCCAGACTCGAATCCGGCGACCGCAAGCCCAGCCTCGAACTGCTGTTGCCGATCGCTCGTGCGCATCAGATTCCGCTCGACGAGTTGATCAGCGAACCACCTGTCGAAGACCCGCGGGTCACAGGCACCCCGGTTCGCCGCGAGAACGTGACGATCCAACCGCTGACGCGTCGGCCCGGCGGCATGCAGGCCTACAAGATCGTCGTGGACCCGGACCGACACGAACCGTCCCCGCGCGTCCACGAGGGGTACGAATGGTTGTACGTTCTCAACGGTTCGCTCCGTCTCGTGCTCGGTGAACACGACATCGTCATGAAGCCCGGCGAGGCCGCCGAGTTCGACACCCGCGTTCCGCATTGGTTCGGCGCAGCAGACGGAAGACCCGTCGAAATCCTCAGTCTGTTCGGACCGCAGGGGGAACGGATGCACGTTCGCGCGAAACCATCCGAGTCTTAGCGCATCGGCTACTTTCTCGTCGGTGGCGTGTGGCAGAGTGAGCGCTCTCACGAACAGTGAAATAGCTCTCAGCTCGATCCCCACGCATCACGATCACTACGCATCTCGAGGAATGTTCATGACAGACAGAAGTCCCGACACAACGACGTCTCGGGGACCCGCTTCACGCACCGATGTCGATATCGCGACGGGTGTGCTCGTCGGTTTGCAGGGAGGTAGCGTCTCTGCCGCGGTCGACGATTTGTTCTCCACCGCCCGTGACAATCGGGTGAGCCTGTTCGAGCTGGCGCGCGCGGTGATCACGTTGGCAGAGGGTGGGGACCGCGGCGACACCGAGACCCGCCGAGTGGCCCTCGCACGCTGGGGCGCCCATCTTGCCCCGCGCTCAGCGTCGGAAGACAGTGTCTCCGCGTAGTTCCGGAAAACGTGCCGTCATGTTGTCGATCTGACGGTACATCTCGTACAGCTCCTTCCGGAGCACACTCGCCTGCGCCTCGAGTTCCCGCGCGCGTGCCTCGGCCTTGTCGGCACGCGCGCGGAACGCCCGCGCCTGAGCGACCTCTATCGAGGTCGTGCACTTCTCGATGTGCTCGGCCAATCCGGCAGCGAATACACGCGCTTGTGCGAGATTGACGTCGTAATTGTCGTCGCGTCGATGGGGGTCGATGAGATTGTCCTTCGGTGGCACACGGATTCGTGTCTATCGGGATTTCGGTTCAATCGTGGATGACTCCGCGGAACACGATACGCGGCAACACAATGCGTGCCCGCACGACCTACGAGAACACGAGAGCCAGCACGACCGACGCCGATGTCGCCGCGATAGCGACGATGACGAGCGTCGCCAGGATTCGCTGCCTGAGAGGCCGCCCCGACGCCCCACCGGCGGACATAGGGAATGCGTCGTCGACGAAGTCGTCGGCGTCGACGCCGTACTCGTCGAAATAGATCGTGTCGCGCGGCGGCACCCAGACCTGCCCGTTGCTCGCGACGGCGGCCGACAGACGATCGAGACGCATCTTTGCCTGAGCCGGGTAGTAGTCGGACGGCGCGTTGATCGGCAGAACCTGCGCCAGCGAGATCGGCGAACGATGCCGAGCCTCCAACGCAGCGAATGCAGCCGACGCGGTGGGGTCGTCGTCTTCCTTGGACGTCAGGAACCACGCGGCTCCTGCGCCGACGCGATCTCCCATGAGGAGGTGAGTGTAGGCGAGAAGCTCCAGAACGGGTTGCGACGCCGGGGCAGTTCTCAGCGCCGAATAGAGCCGATCGCGGGCCGACGTGTAGTCGCCTCGGGCGAGGTCGGCCTGTGCTTGATCGATGACATCCACCGAATCAGCGTAGCGATGTTCGGGGGCAAGAGAAGGCCGGGTTCCGAATCGGAATCGACAGCCGTGATGTGCGCGTGCGCGCGAAGATTGTGGTGGCCAGGGCCGGGATCGAACCGGCGACCTTCCGCTTTTCAGGCGGACGCTCGTACCAACTGAGCTACCTGGCCGGGCGGCACCGGTAAGAATGCCCACTCGTAACTCTGCACTACTGGTGACGCTGACTTGCATCGCAACTCAGTGCTTTCGCACTGATTTTGCGACCCTGACGGGACTCGAACCCGCGACCTCCGCCGTGACAGGGCGGCGCGCTAACCAACTGCGCCACAGGGCCTTGCTCGAATTTCTGTCGAAATTCACTGCCGCAAACCTTAGCAGAAGTTTTTTCTGCTTCGAACCGCGGCGGCCTGCAAGAGACTGCTGTACTGCTGGCCGGTTTGTCAATTCCGACCGTGTCCTACCGTACCCCCTACGGGATTCGAACCCGCGCTACCGCCTTGAAAGGGCGGCGTCCTAGGCCGCTAGACGAAGGGGGCCCGCCGGATTGCTCCGGCGCTACCCTCAACGGCGTTCCGTTGGGAGCTGGGATAGCTTAGGACACTTTTCGCGGAAAACTCAAACCGGCAGGTCAGAGGCGTTTTCAGCGCTCGAGACGGTGTTTTCGGACCAGCCGCGGGTGCGCCAGGCGTCCAACCACTGAGGGGTTGCCATCGCGAACAGGATCACCTCGAGCGATTCCTCGAACATCGCGCGTAGGTCCCGGCTGTCGGACACGAGATCGGCCATGTAGCGCTGACCGGCCAACGATGCGGACAACACGCGTACGAACTTCTCCGGCGTGAACTCGTCCGAGAGGTCACCCAACTCCTGGGCGCGACGGGCCTGCTCGAGGCCGGCGAGACCCCACACCTTCCCGCCTCCGGACTGCACCTCGCTGTAGAACTCGGGCTCGACGATGAGCCGGAATTCGGCGCGAACGATCACGTCCGACTGGAAGCTGCGGGCCAGGTCGTCGATGATTCCGTGAAGCACGTCGAACGGGTGCAGCGTCGACCCTCTCCAGCGTTCGGTGATCGCGACATACTTGTCGAGAGCGGCGCTCAGTACAGCCCTTGCCAGGTCCTCTTTCGACTGGAAGTGGAAGTACATCGCACCCTTGGTGGCGTTGGAGCCCTCCAGGATGGTGTTGACCGACGCTGCCGCATACCCACGACGCGCGAACTCCGATGCCGCAGCCTCGACGATCGCCGCCCGGGTTCTCCGTGCGCGCTCTTGTTGTGCCATTGGTTTTCCGTGCCTTCCAAACCCACGCGACCCGCTCTATCAGCGGCTTACCGCAATTTCGAGACTACTTCACTGCAGCGCGAAAAGACCGTCCTCCACCTTGGAACTCCTCGAGAAACCGAAAAACGGACAAATCCGCGGACCATTACAAACAATCCGAGTGGTATGGTCTCTTCGGCTCGAGTGCGCTGCAGGGGGTGCGCACTCGAGTCGCCGACTTTTTCAGCACACCCCGTTACGACACCTCTCGGGAGTGTGTCATCCTCCCGAGCCGCCGGGCTTCTTCCGGCGGTCCACGACACCACCCACCTTACCCGGTTTTCATACATAACCGTCGGATCGTTTCGTCTGCCCGATCGCGCCGACGACGGCCTCGGCACACGCGATCGCACATCGACGAGAATCGACTTTCGGGTCCCACGCGATCGAATTAGCCGATGCCGAAAACAGGCATCCGGCCCGATAGTGCCTCACGCCGAATCGACGGGATCGAAAACCCGAACATTTCACGGTCGTACGGTATCGAGAAATCGATAGTTGAACTACGAATCACATTATCCGAGAACGTGTTTCGCAGTTACTTTTCGACATTTACGTGTTTGCGTAACCTGTTGCGACACAACCACTTTGGAATCTTTTAACCCGATTTTCCAGTTAATACACTGCGTCCGAATACATTCGAAAGCAACCGGTTCTGTAACGGTTCGAAATCGACGCAGGCAGTTCCAACACGCCGGGCATCGGTCGGTAATTAATGTGGCGTAGAGCACATCGGGTCGACGACGACTACGAATTCAGGTGACGGCATGATCATGGGAAGACTCGCAACTCGCTCAGCAGTAACCATTCTCGCGTGCGTACTCGTCGCAGCGACGCCGTGGGCGGTCGACGCAGACCCGATAGCGGACTTCGTGTCTCCGGCGCAGGACCCGAGCCTGGCTGCAGCCACCCCGCTGGGCGAGCCGTGGTTCGACCCGCCGCCCGGATACGAAAGCTCCGCTCCAGGAACGGTTCTCGACACTCGCGACGTCACCGTCGGACCGCTGGTCACACCGACGCGATCGACTCAGATCCTGTTCCGCACCAGCGACTCCCACGACCGGCCGGTCGCTGCGGCCACCACCGTCGTCGTTCCCACTGCTCCCTGGACCGGATCCGGTACGCGTCCGGTGGTCGCGTACAACATGGCCATCGATTCACTCGGAAACACGTGCGCCCCGTCGTGGACCATGCCGCGCGGAATTGCGCCGGAAATTGCTGCGGTGCAACTGTTTCTGGCCAAGAACTATGCAGTCGTCGTCACCGATCATCAGGGACCGCGGCAGGCGTACGCCGCGGGCCGCATGGCAGGACACGCCGTCCTGGACGCGTTGCGCGCCATGGTGAATCTGCCCGGACTGGGACTGCCACACGAATCTCCGATCGCGATCACCGGCTACTCGGGCGGCGCCATCGCGTCGGGTTGGGCCGCGCAGCTCGCTCCCGATTACGCGCCCGACGTCAACCTGGTCGGCACTGCGTTCGGCGGTGCTCCTGTCGACTACCGGATACTCCTCGGCTCCATGAACGGAAACAACGGCGCATCGACGCTGTTCCTCTCGGCCACGATGGGCGTGGCACGGGAGTACCCGGAGATGTTCCAACTCATGAACGCCAACGGCCTCAGGTTGGCGCAGATCGCCAAGGACATGTGCATCTATCTGTTGGCACCCCCCGGTCTGGTGGCACCCATTCCGGTGCAAGCGCTCTCGGACGTCCCGAACGTGGACCGCACACCCATCGCGGAGCGGATCATCGCGGACAACCGGATGGGCGGAGACCTCGCTCCGTCGGCGCCCGTCTTCATCTACCAGGGACAGCAGGAATTCTGGATCCCTCGACAAGGAGCCGAGACGCTCTACGACGAATGGTGCGCGAACGGCGCGAACGTCAGACTCGAGGAGTACGTCGGCGAACACCTCGTCGTCGCGATCTCCGGGTTGCCCGGCTCTCACGCCTGGATCGACGACCGCCTCGCGGGCAAGCCTGCGCCGGAAGGGTGCAGCAGCTTCGGACGATGACAGGCCGAGGGGGTGCCTCGTGAGTCCTGGAGTGTGCACCACTACACTTTCGATCCGCGCCCCTATAGCTCAGTTGGTAGAGCTACGGACTTTTAATCCGCAGGTCGTAGGTTCGAGTCCTACTGGGGGCACCGAATGCGCACGGCTCGAACTTCACCGCGACTCTTCGCCCGAAGTTCGAGCCTTTTTCGTCGTCGGCCTGCGATCGACCCGTGACCGCGAGGCGAACAGCGGATGACGATTGCACCTCGATACCGCGACGAATGCGTTGCAGGCCGCGAAAGGGCAGTCACCCGTCGGGCAGACTGTCTGCGGCGACGCACAGCACATCGACAGCAAACATGCAGCCCTTTCCCGTTATGCAGTCGTACACTCGGTAACGGTTCGAGAACGGGGAACGAACCTGCAATGGGGGAAATCTCCGAAGTACCAGCCGGTAATCGTGATGCGCGACGCAGTTCGACGCGTGCACACAGCGAAGTTACGGTGCCGTAGGCTGGGTCCGGTTATCCGCAATGTCTGGAGGCAATGTAATGGCGAGGGATCTGACACAGCTGGAACTGCTTCAAGAGCTGGTTCCTGTTGCGGAAGACAACGTGAACCGCCACTTGTCCATGGCCAGGGAGTGGCATCCGCACGACTACGTGCCGTGGGACGAGGGTCGTAACTTCGCGGCACTCGGCGGCGTCGATTACGACCCGGAGCAGAGCAAGCTCTCCGAGGTCGCCAAGGCTGCGATGATCACCAACCTGCTCACCGAAGACAACCTGCCGTCCTACCACCGCGAGATCGCCGAGAACTTCTCCCAGGACGGCGCCTGGGGCACCTGGGTCGGACGGTGGACCGCCGAGGAGAACCGGCACGGCATCGTCATGCGCGACTACCTCGTCGTCACCCGCGGCGTCGACCCCGTCGCGCTCGAGCAAGCCCGCATGATCCACATGACCAACGGTTTCGCATCCCCCGCCGGATCGCAGACCGGACTGCTGCACTCCGTCTCGTACGTGACGTTCCAGGAACTCGCGACGCGCGTCTCGCATCGCAACACCGGCAAGGTGTGCGACGACCCGATCGCCGACCGCATGCTCCAGCGCATCGCCGCCGACGAGAACCTGCACATGATGTTCTACCGCAACATCAGCGCCGCAGCCCTCGACATCGCACCCGACCAGACACTCGACGCGGTGTGCGACATCGTCATGAACTTCCAGATGCCCGGCGCCGGAATGCCGAACTTCCGCCGCAACGGTGTCCTGATGGCAAAGCACGGCATCTACGACCTGCGTCAGCACCTCGAAGAAGTCGTCTGGCCCGTCCTGCGCAAGTGGAAGATCTTCGAGCGCGAAGATTTCACCGGCCGCGGCGAGACCCGCCGGGAAGAACTCGCCGCGTTCCTCGACGACCTGGACAAGCAGGCCACCAAGTTCGAGGAAATGCGCGACCGCTCGCTCGCCCGCGACGCCGCGAAGGCCGCAAAGCAGGCGTCCTGACCTGCGAAGAACCCGCTCCACCTCGATCGTGCCCGGTACCGTGGTCGGTGCCGGGCACCGCTCGTTTGCTCCACACACCCAAGAAATAACGAGGCTTTTTCGATGACATTGCAGATCGGTTCACTCGAACTGCACAGCCCTGTTGTGCTGGCCCCGATGGCAGGGGTCACCAACGTGGCGTTCCGCACGCTGTGCCGTGAGCAGGAGATCGCACGCGCAGGCAGCACCTCCGGGCTCTACGTCTGCGAGATGGTCACCGCCCGCGCGCTCGTCGAGCGTCAGCCCGCGACGATGCACATGACCACCTTCGGGCCCACCGAGACACCCAGGTCGCTGCAGCTCTACACCGTGGATCCGGACACCACCTACGCGGCCGCGAAGATGATCGTCGACGAGAACATGGCCGATCACATCGACATGAACTTCGGTTGCCCCGTGCCGAAGGTCACCAAGAAGGGCGGAGGCGCCGCGCTGCCGTACAAGCGCGCCCTGTTCCGACGCATCGTCGCTGCCGCGGTCAAGGCCACCGAGGGCACGTCGGTACCCGTCACCGTGAAGTTTCGTGTCGGCATCGACGCCGAACACCACACGCATCTCGACGCGGGCCGCATCGCGGCCGAGGAAGGTGCGGCGGCCGTCGCGCTGCATGCTCGCACCGCGTCACAGCGTTACTCCGGCACCGCGGACTGGAACGAGATCGCCCGACTGAAGGAACACGTGACCGACGTCCCGGTCCTCGGCAACGGTGACATCTTCTCCGCGTCCGACGCGGTACGCATGATGAACGAGACCGGTTGCGACGGCGTCGTCGTCGGGCGCGGATGTCTCGGTCGCCCATGGCTGTTCGCGGAGCTGAGTGCACGCTTCGCCGGCCGTCCGGAGCCGACGCCTCCCACCCTCGGCGAGGTCACCACGATCATCCGCCGCCATGCCGAGCTGTTGGCCGATCACCACGGCGAGGACAAGGGCCTGCGCGAGCTCCGCAAGCACGTCGCGTGGTACCTGCGGGGCTTCCCCGCGGGTGCCGACGTACGAGTGCAGATGTCGCTGGTCAAGTCTCTCGCCGAGCTCGACGACCTGTTGGCCCTCCTCGACCCGACCGTGCCGTTTCCGAAGGACGCGGAAGGACCGCGTGGACGCCAGGGATCGCCCGGCGCAGTGTCACTTCCGGAGGGCTGGCTCGACGATCCCGAGGACGACCGTGTTCCCGTCGGCGCCGACCTGATGCATTCCGGAGGCTGACCTGCGTCGACGGTTCGGCGTCATGATCGAAGTGGACCGAGCCCGTCTCCTCGGTATCATGGCTGGGATCGCCTGACTCGGCGAGCACGATATTTCGCCAGGAAGGCCAGGAGAACACGTGGGTGACGATCGGGACCCGAACGCGCCCGTGCCCGAGGGCAGGGCTCCGTGGGAGCGCCCGATCTCTCGTGTTCGGCCGCAGTCTTCGGGCGCGCCCGAGGCCACTCCGCCGCGTCAGGATACGTTCCCGCCGAAGCCACCGATCGCGCCGACGGCACCCGCTACACCCCGCGCCGAACAGCCCACGAGCGACGACTCGTCGCAGGGCGGCGGCCGACTGAGCCGTCTCGTCAAACGAACCCCTCGATCGGCCGAGGGAGTATCCGTCGCCGAGTTGACCGCCAAGGTGGCCGACGGTGACTCCCCCCGGGAACCGACGGCAAAAGCCGACCGTCCCGACGTCGAGGCCCCGACGGAGAAGATCGATCCCGTCACCGACGCGACGCCCCGCCCGAGGACAGCCCAGCCGGAAGCCGTCGGAGCTCCCGCCGACGAACGGCCCGCACTCACGCGCCTCGCGATGAGCAAGGTGCGTCGCCGCAAGCGCGCGAGGAACGTCGCGCGCGGATTCGTCTCGATCCTCGCGATTCTGTCCGTGGCCCTGACGGGCGTCGTCTGGGGATATCTGCGCAGCACCGACCGCGGCTTCGCCCAGGTCGCGGCCCTCGATCCCGATTCCACCGACGTCGTCGACGCCGCAGGTCAGTACGGCGACGAGACGTATCTGATCGTCGGCACCGACACCCGTGCCGGCGCGAGCGGCGAGATCGGCGCCGGAACCGTCGACGACGCCGAAGGCGCACGGTCCGACACGGTCATGCTCGTCAACATTCCTGCCGACCGCAGCCGCGTCGTCGCCGTGTCGTTCCCGCGTGACCTCGACGTCACCCGCCCTGCGTGCGAGGGCTTCGACAACGACTCGAACACGTACACCGGCGAGATGTATCCCGCAGCCGACGGCGACAAACTCAACGCCACCTATGCACTCGGTGGTCCCAAGTGCCTCGTCAAGACCATCCAGAAGATCTCGGGTCTGAAGATCGGTCACTTCGTGGGCATGGACTTCGCCGGCTTCGAATCGATGGTCGACGAGATCGGTGGCGTCGAGGTCTGCACCCCGCAGCCCCTCGTCGACGGCGAACTCGGAACCGTCCTCGCGAATCCCGGCGAACAACGCGTCGACGGGCGTACCGCCCTGAACTACGTCCGCGCACGCCACGTCGATTCGGAAGGCAACGGCGACTACGGACGCATCAAGCGGCAGCAACGTTTCCTGTCGTCGCTGCTTCGTTCGGCGCTCTCCAACAAGGTATTGCTCGATCCGGGCAAGCTGAACGGCTTCGTGAACGCCTTCACCAGTGACACGTTCGTCGAGAACGTCAAGACTCAAGATCTCGTCACGCTGGGCCGGTCGCTGCAGAACGTCGATGCGGGCGCCGTCACGTTCCTCACGCTCCCCACATCGGGCACGAACGACTGGGGCAACGAGATCCCCATGGACGACGCCATCTCCGCGATCTTCAGCGCCATCATCAACGACGACCCGCTGCCCGGTGAAGAGCGTCAGACTCCGACCGAGACGTCGGCCGCTCCCCCGGAGCAGGCGGCACCCGTCCTCGCGGTGGATCCGATGACGGTGTCGATCCAGGTCTCCAACGCGTCGGAGATGCCGGGCATGGCGGCAACGGCGTCCGAGGAGCTCTCGACCTACGGCTTCCAGATCGTGGGCGTGGGCAACTTCGTCGGGACCGCTGCGCAGACCGTCGTCCGCTACTCACCCGGCCAGGAATCCGAGGCAGCGACCGTGGCGTCGGCCATTCCGGGTGCCGTCGTCGAGGAGGGCCAGGGTCTCGACAGCCTCGTGGAAGTGGTGCTCGGAGCCGACTACCCCGGCTACACCACCGCCCCCACGACGTTCGGCCAGCCGATCGACGTCACGCGGGTTCAGGGCAGCACCGGATCTGCACCGCTGCCGACGGATCTTGCGTTCACCAACGCTGCAGACGACACCTGCGCATAGCCACCTATCCATTCACACCCCGTTCACTCCGGCGTCCATGACTCGGTGCATGTGAGCTACTAAACTCCGTGGTTATGCGCGTCGCCTACAACGAACAGATGAACGAGTTGGCCGATCTCCTCGGTGAGATGGCCACTCTGGCCGGATCCGCCATGGACACGGCCACCCAGTCCCTCCTCCAAGCCGACCTGGTTCTCGCCGAGCAGGTCATTTCCGACCACGACAAGATCACCGACCTCAGCGCCCAGTGCGAGGAGAAGGCTTTCTCCCTGCTCGCCCTGCAGGCTCCGGTCGCCGGCGATCTGCGTTCGGTCGTCTCCGGCATTCAGATCGTCGCCGACATCGATCGCATGGGCGCACTGGCTCTGCACGTCGCGAAGATCACCCGCCGTCGTCACCCCAACCACACGCTGCCCGAAGAGGTCAACGGTTACTTCGCCGAGATGGGCCGCATCGCCGTCCAGCTCGGTGCGTCGGCGCGCGAGGTGCTCGAGACTCGTGACCCCGAGCGGGCCGCCAAGCTGCGCGAAGAAGACGAGGCGATGGACGACCTGCACCGCCACCTGTTCACCGTCCTCATGGACCGTGAATGGAAGCACGGTGTGGCTGCTGCCGTCGACATCACGCTGCTCGGCCGCTACTACGAGCGTTTCGCCGATCACGCCGTCGAGGTCGGACGCCGGGTCATCTTCCTTGCCACCGGGGAACTGCCCACCGAGCTGAGCGCCACCCACCTGCCCAGCGCCTGACCTTCCATGGACCGAATGTCCCATTCGGTCACCGAAGGGGCTCGACAGCCCTCGGTGACCGAATGGGGCCATCCGGTCACTTGAAGTGACCGAATGCGACATTCGCTCCGGTCGCCGCCGCCGCCCGCGCACGAGAAACCCCCGAACCCAATGGGCTCGGGGGTTTTCTCGTGTTCGAGTGCGGTCGCTCGGCGGAAGTGGAGCCTGCAGGAACGACCGGGCGGTTCTATCCGAAGCGGCCCGAGATGTAGTCCTCGGTTGCCTTCTGCGACGGGTTGGAGAAGATCTTCTCGGTGTCGTCGAGCTCGATGAGCTTGCCCGGCTTGCCGGTGGCCTCGAGGTTGAAGAACCCGGTCTGATCGCTGACGCGAGCGGCCTGCTGCATGTTGTGCGTCACGATGACGATCGTGAAGTCCTTCTTCAGCTCGCTGATCAGGTCCTCGATCGCGAGGGTCGAGATCGGGTCGAGTGCCGAGCAGGGCTCGTCCATGAGCAGAACGTCGGGCTGCACGGCGATGGCGCGTGCGATGCAGAGACGCTGCTGCTGACCACCGGACAATCCACCGCCCGGCTTGTCGAGACGATCCTTGACCTCGTTCCAGAGGTTGGCGCCCTTGAGGGACCGCTCGGCGACCTCGTCGAGCTCCTTCTTGCTCTTGCCGCCCTGCAGCTTGAGGCCTGCGACGACGTTGTCGCGGATGGACATCGTCGGGAACGGGTTCGGACGCTGGAAGACCATGCCGATGGTCCGTCGCACACCGACGGGGTCGACGCCCGCACCGTAGATGTCCTCACCGTCGAGCAGAACCGAACCTTCGACGCGTGCACCCGGGGTGACCTCGTGCATGCGGTTGAGCGAGCGGAGCACGGTCGACTTGCCGCAGCCGGACGGTCCGATGAACGCGGTGACGCCGCGAGGCGGAACTGCGAGCGTGACGTTCTGGACGGCGTGGAACTTGCCGTAGTAGATGTTGACGTCTTTGAGGTCGAGACGTTTTGCCATGGTCGGCTCCTGAAGTTTCTGTGAGGCTCGCGGTCAGACGTTCTTGGGCGAGAAGAACTTGGAGACCAGCTTCGCGCCGATGTTGAGCAGTGCAATGATCAGGATCAGCGTCAGCGCTGCTCCCCACATGCGCTCGGAAGTGAGCGCGCCGGTTCCTGCCTTCTGCAGGTCGACCATCATGAGCGGCAGCGACGTCTGCGGTCCCGAGAACAAGTTGAAGTTGATCGCCGTCGCGGACCCGACGAGGATCAGGACCGGCGCCGTCTCACCCATGACGCGGGCGAGGGCGAGCATGATGCCGGTGACGATGCCGGACAGGGCCGTCGGAACGACGATCTTGGCAATCGTCTTCCACTTCGGCACACCGAGCGCGTAGGACGCCTCACGCAGATCCTGCGGAACGATGCGCAGCATCTCTTCCGCGGATCGAACGATGACGGGAATCATCAGCAGCACGAGAGCGAAGGCCACCGCCAGGCCAGAGCGTTCGAAGCCGAACGTGGCGATCCAGAGCGCGTAGATGAACAGCGCGGCGACGATGGACGGGACACCGGTCAGAATGTCGACCATGAACGTCGTGGCGCGGGCCAGGCGGGTTCCTGCGCCGTACTCGACCAGGTAGATCGCGACGAAGATGCCGATCGGGATCGAGATCAGCGCGCAGAACAGTCCTTGCGTGAGCGTGCCGACGATGGCGTGATACGCACCGCCACCCTCGATGAACTGGGTGATACCGGCCTGCGACCTCTGCCACCAGTTCGGGTTCACGACGGCCGACAGACCGCGGGAAACCACCGTGTACAGCACCCACACCAGGGGCACGAGGGCGATCAGAACGGCCAGGCTGACCAAGACGGTCGCCGAAACGTTCGAGAACTTTCGACGCGCACTGACACCCTTGAAGGTCGGTTCCTTGACCGGGCGATCCATGGTTGCGGTCATGGCCTAGTCCTTCTTTCCTGCGATCGCGGCGCGGGCGCCTGCGTTGACCACGAAGGTGAGCACGAACAGCACCAGGCCGGCAGCGATGTAGGCACCTGCCTGCAGCTGGTTGTTGAACTCGCCTGCCGCGAGCGCGATCTTGGTCGCGAACGTGCTGCCACCGTCGAAGAGGGTCCACCCGAACGTGGACTGCGTGCTGCGAATGATGATGTACAGCGCGATGGTCTCACCGAGTGCGCGACCGAGACCCAGCATCGAGCCGCTGACGAAGCCGGACTTACCGAACGGAATGACGGTCGTGCGCACGACCTCCCAGCGCGTGGCGCCGAGGGCGAGCGCCGCTTCGATCTGGCCACGGGGGGTCTGCACGAACACCTCGCGGGTGACCGCGGCGATGATCGGAAGAATCATGACGGCGAGCACGATGCCGCCCGTGAAGATGGTGCCGCCGCCTGCGATCGAGACCGAGCCGGTCGCGAAGAGAGGGAACCAGCTCAGGTTCTCGTTGAGCCATTCGGCGAACGGGCTGATGGCAGGCGCCAGAACGTAGAGGCCCCAGAGACCGAACACGATCGACGGCACCGCCGCGAGGAGGTCGATGACGTAGCCCAGCGGGCCCGCGACCTTCTTCGGTGCGTAGTGAGTCAGGTAGATCGCGATGCCCAGTGCGACGGGCATGGCGAGGATCAGCGCGAAGATCGACACCGTCGCTGTCACCAGGAACAGGTCGCGAATACCGAAGACCATCGCCGACGTGTCGGAGGTGTTCCATTGACCGTTGTAGGTGAGGAAGTTGACGGTGTTGTTCGACAACGCCGGTATGGCACGCCACAGCAGGAACACGCCGATAGCGGCGATGAGCGCGATGATGAAGACACCCGAGCCCGTGGCGAGGGTGGAGAAGATTCTGTCACCCGGGCGAACGACGGCGCCCTTGGCTTTCTTGTCCGACAATTGCTTGGGTTCTTCCGTATTCCGCGGCGCACCGCCTGCAGAAATGCTCGCCGCAGACGGACCGCCGGTGATCGATTGGGTGTCGCTCATACCGCTCACGTCTCTCGTGTAGTGGCCGGACGACGGGGTCCTACCCGACGCCACGGCACGTGATGTGCCGTGGCGTCGAAGCAGGCTCTCGTCTCATTGAATCAGGCGATGGCGTTGATCGCAGTGACCAGACGCTCCTTGAAGGACTCGGGCAGCGGAACGTATCCGGCGGCTTCGAGGCCTTCCTGTCCTTCGTTGGCCGCGCTGAGCAGGAAGGACTTGACGGCTGCCGAGGTGTCGGCGTCGTAGCCCGCCGAGCAGACGATCTCGTAGGTGGCCAGAACCAGCGGGTAGCTGTCGGCAGCATCACTCGCGTACAGAGCGTCGATGTCGATGGCGAGGTCGTTGCCCTCACCGGAGAAGGTGGCGGTGTCGATGGCCGCGCCTGCGGTCTCACTGCTCAGCTCGACCGGTCCGTTGCCGAAGTCGACCGACGCCATTCCCAGGCTCTCCTGCTCGGCGAAGCCCTTCTCGACGTAGGTGATCGAGCCGGGGGTTGCCGCGACGGCCTGTGCGACGCCCGACGAACCGTTCGCGCCCTCACCGACGCCACCGGCCCAGTCGGAGCTGTGGTCGAGGGTCCATGCCTCGGGAGCAGCAGCGGACAGGAATCGCTGGAAGTTGTCGCTGGTGCCCGACGAGTCGGAGCGGTAGATCGGCGTGATCGGGGTGGACGGCAGGGTCGCGCCCTCGTTCGCCGCGGCGATGGCCGGGTCGTTCCACGTGGTGATCTGGCCGTTGAAGATGCGAGCCGCGATCTCCGGGGTGACGACCAGGTTGTCGACGCCGTCGAGGTTGTAGGCGACGGCGATGGGGCCGAAGACCAGCGGGAGGTTCCACGCCGGGTTGCCTTCGCAACGCTCGGCAGCCTGAGCGGCCTGCTCGTCCTTGATGGTCGAGTCGGAGCCGGCGAAGTCGACGAGGCCAGCGACGAACTGGGTGCGGCCGTTACCGGAGCCGCTGGTCGTGTACTCGACGGCCTGTCCGGAGCAGACGCCGGAGTAGATCGACGTGAAGTTGGACATTGCGTTCTGCTGAGCGGACGAGCCTTCGCCCGTCAGCGGGGACTTGCCCTCGCACGTTGCTGCCGAATCCGTGCCTGCGGCCGATTCGACGTTCGCGTCGCTGCCGCATGCAGTCAGCAGCATGGCGCCGACTGCGACTGCGCCTACGAGAGACGCGCTGCGCTTGAGCTTCACCTGTTTCCTCCGAGGATCTCGAGCCGTTCCACGCCAGAGGTCGGGCCGACCTCTACGTGATGGGGAAGGTGCCGGCCACGTGGAACCTCGCACCGGGCCGCTCTGGGGCCGCCCAGATGAGAAGGTAGGGGGAGACGGTGGACGGTTACCCCCAGCTCGGTGAATGGAAGATGAACAGCTGGGCTGAATGTCCGGTTCTACCCGCGTGCGTAAGCCGCGTCGACGTGAAATCGGTCGAAACCGAGGCGCTCGTAGGTGTGCACGGCCGCCGCGTTGTCCGCTTCGACGTACAGCAACACGTCGTCGAGCTTCCGATTCTTCAGATAGTGCAGTCCGGCGAGCGTCAGGACGCGTCCGAGACCACGACCCTGCGCGGCGGGGTCGATGCCGACGACGTAGACCTCGCCGATCTCGGCCTCGTCACCCTCGGCGGGATGAACCTTGGTCCAGTGGAATCCGAGGAGGGTGTCGGTACCTTCCTCGAACGCAAGAAACACGCCGGCCGGATCGAACCACGCCTCGTCACGGCGCTCGGCGATGTCCTTGTCGGTCCAGCCACCTTGTTCGGGGTGCCACGAGAACGCCGCATTGTTGACGCGAAGGAGCTCCGCGTCGTCCTGATGGCCACGATAGGTTCGCAGCGAAACCCCTTCGGGCACAACGACATCGGGCAATTCCGGCGCGTCGAGCGGGCGACGCATCTGCAGCAGCTCTCTCGCCACCTCCAGCCCGAGGTGCGACGCGACGGCGCGCGCGGGCGCCAGATTGCCGTGCGCCCAGACCCGTGCATCGCCGCCACCTTCGGTGAGGGCACGTTCGACGAGCACGCGACCGATCCCCCGACCTCGGAACGCCGGGTCGACGACGACCTCCGCCATCGCAGGCGCATTCTCGTTCGACGGGACGACACCCGCGTAACCGACGACCGTCGCTCCGTCCGTCGCGACGAGGTGGACGGAATCGCCGTCGGCCGTGACGGCTTTGACCGCCTGCTCCGAGATCGGAGCGGTGCCGTCGGCCACCGTTGCGCGGGAGACGATCGCAAGGATGTCCTCGGCCATGGCCTCGGTGATCGACGCGAACTCGGCCTTGGCGATGTCGAACGACACAGTCATGTTCTCTACGCAGTACTTCCGTTGGTGGAGCTGAATTCGATGTCGTCACCGTCGGCGAAATCGTCGCCGGTGGTGTCGGCGTCCGGCGCGACCGGCCCGCCTTTCCTGCTCGGCCGGACGGCCTTGTATCCCACGTTCCGGACGGTCCCGATAAGCGACTCGTACTCGCTGCCGAGTTTGGCGCGGAGGCGTCGCACATGCACGTCGACGGTTCGGGTGCCGCCGAAGAAGTCGTAGCCCCAGACCTCCTGCAGCAGCTGCGCGCGCGTGAAGACGCGGCCCGCATGTTGCGCGAGGTACTTGAGCAACTCGAACTCCTTGTACGTGAGATCGAGCGGACGCCCGCGCAGGCGGGCGGTGTAGGTGCCCTCGTCGATGACGAGCTCACCGAGTGTGATCTTGCCCGACGCCTCCGGACTCGCGACGCCACCGGATCGACCGGCCAGCAGCCGGAGCCGGGCGTCGAGTTCCGCCGGTCCCGTACCGGGGAGCAGGATGTCGTCCAGACCCCATTCCGAATTGACCGCGACGAGGCCGCCTTCGGTCAGCACCGCGACGACGGGGATCGCGGAGCCGGTGCTGCCGAGCAGCCTGCACAGCCCGCGCGCCGCCGCGAGATCGGTCCGCGCATCGACGACCGCGATGTCTGCCGAGCCTGCCTCGAGAAGCGACGACACCTCGGTGGGGGCGGGCCGCACGTGATGCGCCAGAAGCGCGAGCGACGGTAGAACAGCCTCCGGATTGGGATCGGAGGTCAGAAGCAGAAGCTCCACACCGCCTCCATTCTTGCCGCTGTCGTGCCGAGATCGCATCGAGTCGACGTGTCAGGTCACCAGCTCACCCAAGACGGAGTGAGCTGCTTGTTCAGGGGTTCAGACTAGCGTGCCCGCGGCTACCTCCGTTCCACGCACCGACCGATTCGTCGGTCACAATGGTCGAATGCGGAAACTCATCATCGGTCTCGTGAGCCTCGTGGCGCTCGCCCTCGTCGTCGACTTCGGGGTGGCCGCCTATTCGGAGTATCGAGTCTCGCGTGCCATCCGCCAGGGCGGCGACCTGCCGTCGGATCCACAGGTGACCGTGCACGGATTCCCGTTCTTGACGCAGGCCGTCGACGGCCACTATCGAAACGTCGAGATCAGGGCACAGGACGTACCGAACGACTACGTCCGCGCGACGACCATCGAGGCGAACCTGCGCGGCGTCTCGATCCCGCTGTCGGACCTGGTCGACGGCTCGGTCCGCACCGTCCCGGTCGACGAACTGGACGGGCGAGTCCGCATCGAGGCGACCGACCTCGGCCGGTTCCTCGGCATCGTCGACCTGCAGGTATCCGCTCCCCCGGCCGACAAGTCGGACGGAACGGGCGGTTCGGGCGGCTCCGGTATGACGACCAACGGCGGTGTCGTTCTGACCGGCACCGTGCCCGTCGGGCCGATCGAGACGGAGGTCAGCGTCCAGGCGGACCTGATCCTCGACGGCGACAGCGTCGACATCGTCGCCAGCGACTTCTACTTCGGGCCCGAAGGCAGCGCCGACTTCTCCATCCCCGATGTCGTGAAGCCTGCCGTGCTCGGGCTGTTCACCAAGACCATCGATCGGCAGACTCTGCCGTTCGGGGTGCTGCCGACCGACGTGTACGCCGAAGGCTCGCAGATCGTCATCGAAGGAACCGCGGAGAACACGACGATCGACCTCGACCAGATCGACGCACCATGACGGGAATCACAGTCCTCGTCATCGCGGTGATCGCTGCGGTGTCGCTCGGACTGGCAATCCGTCACCGATCCGGTCGCGTGATCGACACGTCCGGCTCCACGGCCCCTCGGGAGCTGCGCACTCTCCTCGAGAGCGCGGGCGCTCGGCCGGGCGCACCGACGGTCCTGCACTTCTCCGCGGAGTGGTGCGGGCCGTGCGCCGCGGTGCGCCGCGTCGTCGGACAGGTTCTCGCGGACACGAACGGGCCGGTGGATCTCGAGGTCGATATCGACGAGCACCCCGAGCTCGCGCGAGAGCTCGGGGTGCTGTCGCTGCCCACGACGTTCGTGCTGGATCGCGAACTGGCGCAACGCGCCCGCATTCCCGGCGTCCCGACGGCGGCATCGCTGCGATCCGCCCTGCTCGACCTGTAGTTTCGACCGGTCGCGTTCTCCGCTAGAATCCTCTCCTGTGTCCCACCGCCAGGAGCTGTTGCTCACCAGTCGACGCACGGTAGATCTGTGCCGACTGGGCGGTTGTTGCTGTCGCTGCCGCTGATCGTCCGAACCCTGGGGCGCTGTCGCGCCCTGGCCCGAAGTTCGAGATGACCACTGCGAACCGTCGTTCGCGGGTCCTGCAGATCGTCCGTTTGTCAACGAACGCTGGAGCACGCACACACCATGTCTTCCGATACCCGTTCCACCGTCGACCAGGTCGACGTTCGTGGTCCACGGTTCGCCGCCTGGATCACCACGGTGGTTCTCGCCGCTGTCCTCGTCCTGTCCACCGTCGACGTGACGGTCGCTGCAATCCTGCTCGCAGCGCAAGCCGTCGTCTTCGCGATCGGGGCCACCGTCGGCCCGCGCCGTAGTCCGTACGGCCGCGTGTTCGCCGCTGCGATCGCGCCACGCCTCTCACCCACCACCGAGCGCGAGCCCGTTGCGCCGTTGAAGTTCGCACAGCTCGTCGGCTTCGTCTTCGCAGCCGTCGGCGTCGTCGGGTTCGTTGCCGGCTTGCCCGTACTCGGTACCGTCGCAACCGGATTCGCTCTCGTCGCCGCCTTGTTGAACGCGGCGTTCGCGATCTGCCTCGGCTGTCAGATCTATCCCTTCGTGGCACGACTGCGGACACAATCCTCCAGTGCCTGACCGCTCGACCCCCACCGACCGAAGTAAAGAAAGATCGAAAGGAAACCCATGGCTCGCTCCGACGTCCTGGTCTCTGCCGACTGGGCCGAGCAGAACCTGAACGCCCCGAAGACCGTTTTCGTCGAGGTCGACGAAGACGCAAGCGCCTACGACGGCGGTCACATCGAGGGCGCAGTGAAGCTCGACTGGCGCAAGGACCTCCAGGATGCCGTTCGCCGCGACTTCCTGAATCAGGACCAGTTCTCCGACCTGCTGTCGGCCAAGGGCATCTCGAACGACGACACCGTCGTTCTGTACGGCGGCAACAACAACTGGTTCGCTGCCTACGCCTACTGGTACTTCAAGCTGTACGGCCACAAGGACGTCAAGCTGATCGACGGCGGTCGCAAGAAGTGGGAACTCGACGGCCGTCCCCTGTCGAAGGACGTCGTCACCCGCGAGACCACGCAGTACCGCGCCGAGGCTCCCGACCTGTCGATCCGCGCGTTCCGCGACGAGGTCATCGACGCCATCGGCAACAAGAACCTCGTCGACGTGCGTTCGCCCGACGAGTTCTCCGGCAAGATCCTCGCTCCCGCACACCTTCCGCAGGAGCAGGCGCAGCAGCGTGGACACGTCCCCGGTGCCATCAACATCCCGTGGAGCACCACCGCGAACGAGGACGGCACCTTCAAGGACGACGACGCCCTCGAAGCCCTCTACAAGGAAAAGGGCTACGACGAGGACAAGGCGACCATCGCCTACTGCCGCATCGGCGAGCGTTCGAGCCACACCTGGTTCGTGCTCAAGGAGCTGCTCGGAAAGTCGGACGTCAAGAACTACGACGGAAGCTGGGTCGAATACGGCTCGCTCGTCGGAGCACCCATCGAGTTGGAGGTTCACTGATCATGTGTGGAGCACCCGTACAGGGCCAGACCATTCCTGCAGGCGTCGACGTCGAGAAGGAGACGGTCATCACCGGCCGCGTTCTCGCGTCCGACGGTGAGCCCGTGGGCGGCGCGTTCGTGCGTCTGCTCGACGGCACCGGAGAGTTCACGGCTGAGGTCGTAGCTTCCGGAACCGGCGACTTCCGCTTCTTCGCGGCTCCCGGCAACTGGACGCTGCGTGCGCTGTCCTCGTCCGGCAACGGACAGGCAGACATCGCCCCCGAGGGCGCAGGCATCCACTCGGCGAACGTGACCGTCGGAGTCTGATTCTCGAAACTACAAGAGCCCCACACCTTCTCGAAAGGTGTGGGGCTCTTGCGTATGCCTAGCTCGACACTCAGCCCCGAACCGGCTGCGGAGTCACGGCCGTCGGGGCAGGGACCTCGCTGTACTTGGGCGGAAAGGTTCCCTCGGGCACGACGCCGAGCGATTCCAGGAACGCTCCGAGGTCGCTGTCTCGTGTGACCGTGCCGGGCTCGGGAACGAGCGCAGGCGCAGGCGCGGGAGCAACCTTCGGCTGCGGTTCGGTGACCGCCTCGGCCGGTGCAGCGCTCTCTGCTGCCTTCCGATCCCGCTCGGTCTTGGCCAGATCCGTCACCCACGCGACGATTTTTTCGCTCTCCCACTCGCGTCCGTCGTTCGGATTGTTGTTCCAGTAGAAGAGGTGCTGGAGGAAGCCGATGAAGATGTACGGCTCGACGACGACGTCGACAATTCCCTTGTTGTTCTCGATGAGGCCTTCGCCTTCTGCCCGCAGCTTGTTTTCGATCGTCTCTGCTCCGGGCCCCATGGCCCAATTCAGGTCCGCGAGAAGCTGATCCGGGCTGAGCGCGTCGACAGCGGCAGCGTCGTCGACGCGGTAAGTCCGATCGGAGACTTTGAGCAGAACCTCGAGAAGTGTCTCGTCGGATTCGAGCCAGTTCTTGTTCGTCGCAATGTCGATGATCGCTCGGGTGGCGATGGACGCGACGGTCCGTCCGAAGTCCGCCACGGTCTGCAGCGGGTTCAGGACCGTCAGACGCATCTGCCCCAGCACACCGAGCGCCAACTGCAGCGCGACGATGTTGTCGGGCGCATCGCAAGCGAGGTCGTACGGGCGGCATGACCACGTCACCTTGTCGTGCAACGTGCCGTAGTCCCTCGGAGCCTGCCCCTGAAAGCCGCCACCCGACGGGCCTGGCTCGTCGAAGTTGGGAACGCCGGCCGGACGGTAGGGAGCACCGATCATCATGACGCCCGCGATGTCGTCGCCGGTCACCACGGCATTCGGGTCACGGTGTCCGAGTTCGACGGCCACCCGTTCGACGACCTCGCCGCCGACGCTGTAGCCGAGCAGCACGAACTTCGTCGCGTCACCACACTTGGTCTTGTATTCGTCGAGCAGGCGGTTGGTCGACGCCACCCCATCGGCGACCGATTGCTGGTACGTCTCCACGTCGTTCAGTACTCCGACTCCGTACGTCGACGGGTACGGAACATAGAGCCAACCGACGGTGCCCGGACTGCCCGCATTCACCTGGCCGACCGGAAGTGTGACGTTTCCCACCCAGTTCGAGGCAATGGACCGCGGCTCCTCGTTGAGCGGATCGCGGTCCGCGTCGGAGTCCGTCGCGCCGGAGACCGCGAGCAACATCACGTCCGGGCAATCCTGCGCGTAGTTGTTCGGATCGATGTTCGGTTCGTCGGACGAACCGCTACCGGACGAACCGTTACCGGACGAACCTGCGTCCGGAGCAGCTGAAACTGCGGGTGGGGCCACTAGAAGCACAACCGCGGCCAGTGCCACGGACGCAGGCAGCAACGAGCCGGCACGTAATCGGCGACGCATGGATTCAGGTCCTTCCCCAGAATTCGAAACACTCGAACACACCAGTAGCGCCGGGCATTTCACACCCCGGGCCCGACGCCACGAGGGAAAGGTACCGTGCCGAACGATAAAGCGAGTCAACCGAGGGCCAACCAATAAATCGCGTGGCCGATCGTTGGGAAAAGACACTATTGCGTGTGACCGCACAGGGACCGCTCTGCGACCGAGAAGAACCCTGGGTCTAAACTGGCGTCGTGGTCATCTTCTTCGAGGTCCTCCTGGCGCTCGCCGCAGTCGCCATCATCGCGTTCTCGCTGTACGTCGTCTACCGCTTGGTCACCGACGAATCGTGAGTGATCGCGCCGCCGACCAGCCGGACGAGACTCGGTCGGGCGACGAGGCGATCGCCGAGGCAGCCGAGAAGTTCGCGTCGACGTCGACGCGCAACATCCCGACGCTGCCCGATCTGCCGCACCCGGACGACACCGCAAATCTGCGGTTGGGCCCGGATCTGAACTCTGCGCTGCTCGCGCTGCTCCCGCTCGTCGGTGTGTGGCGCGGCGAAGGCGAGGGTCGTGATCCGGAATCCGGCGTCGAGTACGCGTTCGGTCAGCAGATCGTCGTCTCGCACGACGGTGGTCCGTACCTGGGCTGGGAATCACGCTCCTGGCGACTCGACTCCGACGGCAACTACGCCCATCCCGACCTTCGTGAGGCCGGATTCTGGCGCGTGAGCGGCGGCGACGGCGTCAAGGGCAGCGAGAACGAGGAAGTTCTCGAACTGCTGCTGACGCACAGCACCGGCGTCGTCGAGCTGTACTACGGCCACGCACTCAACCAGTCGTCGTGGGAACTGGCCACCGATGTGGTCATTCGCTCGACGTCCGGCGCACTCGTCGGCGGCGCCAAGCGTCTGTACGGCATCGTCGAGGGTGCAGATCTCGCCTACGTCGAAGAGCGCATCGGCGCCGACGGCGAACTCACGCCGCGCCTCTCCGCTCGCCTCTCTCGTTACATCGGCTGACTTCGTACAACACTGCCGCGCGTTCACACCGAAAATGCCGGTTGTGAGCGCGCGGCAGTGTCGTATGTCGGCCTTGAAACGGAACAGCCCCCGAGCCGTACCTGCTGGTGCAGGTCCCGGTCGGACGGACCGGGGGCTCGGGGGCCGGGTAACTGCCGTGGATTCGCTCGCCGCGTGCGCGGGGGTGAATCCGTCAGCGACAGCGGCTAGCTGGCAGCCACCTCACGCGTCCTAGAGTTCTTCAACTTCAGACCACCTCCTCTCTCGTGTACTCAACAAAGTACGCGGAGATTCGTTGCTCGGCAAAGGATTATTCGAGCGCCGGATGCTGCGCAGCGTCGGACAGGTCGACGACCAGGTCAGCGCCGGTTCTCTCGGGCAACTGGTGCGTGACCAGCACCACGGTACGTCCCGGATCGACGAGCCCGGACCGCGCGTCCAGCAATGCCCGCAGCAGCTGTGCCCCGCCTTCGTCGTCGAGGTGTTCGGTGGGCTCGTCGAGCAGCAGGATCGGGGCCTCGGACAATAGAGGCCTCGCCAGCAGGATGCGACGACGCTGGCCACCGGAGACTGCGTCGGCACCTCCGGCGAGCACGGTATCGACGCCGTTGGGCACGCTGTCGATCCACTGTCCCAGTCCGACCTTGTCCAGCACCGCACGTGCAGTGTCCGCGTCGACGTCCCCTCTGACGACCCTCAGATTCTCCAGGATCGTCGTCTCGAACAAGTGCGCGTCCTCGGCGAAGAACACGGCACCCGCGGCGTCGACGCTTCCCGCGACGGGTGGGAGGAGTCCCGCCAGCGTCATCAGCAGCGTCGTCTTACCCGAGCCGCTCGGACCGACGACGGCGACGCGGCTGCCCGCGGGAAGGTCGAGATCGATCTGTCGCGTGACGACGGTCGATCCTGGCCAGCCGCAGTGCAGCCCGACGGCACCGACGCGGTTCTGAAGCCCATCGAGCTGCTGCAGTGGAGTATGTAGAAACGACCCGATTGGCGGGAGTGGAGCCTGCAGGAACGACCCGATTGGCCCGGCAGGTCGGCCTGCCTCGTCGAGCAGCGCCACGATGCGCGACGCCGACAGCCGTGCTCGGGTCAGCGCCGTCGCCGCGGCAGGCAGCGCCGACGTCGCCTCGAACGCCGCCAGCGGGACCAGCACGATGATCGCGAGGGCCATCGGCGTCATCCCGCCCGGGGCGCCGCCGCTGGGACCGTACAGTCCGATACCGACGAGCAGAGACCCCAGCACGGACGCGCCGATCGACAGCGGGAGCGCCGCGTCGGCGAATGCTCCGGACGTCGCCGCGCGGTCCTTCGCGCGTACCGCACGCCGGTTGGCGGCCGACATCTCGTCGAGCGTCTCGGTCAGGCGTCCCGCGACTCGGAGCTCGGCACCGTGGTCGAGCGCACGCACGGCGGCTTCGGCGAATTCCGAACGCGAACGGACGCCCTCGGATTCGTGGATCGAGGCCGATCTCGCAGCCAGGATCGGCGCCAGCACTCCGGCGATCACCAACGCCCCGAACAGGATCGCTGCGGCGCCGATCGACACGAACCCGAGCAGTACGACGGCCGCCACCATCAGGATCGTCGACACCAGAATCGGAACGACGGCCTTGACGACGACGTCACCGAGCACGTCCACGTCGGCGCCGGTACGCGTCATCAGATCTCCACGGCGAAGCCCTGCCGCAGCTGCGGGCTGCCCGGACGCCAGACGCTCGTAGAGCCGTGTGCGCGCCGCCGTCGTGCCCCGCAGGGCCGTGTCGTGCGTCGCGAGCCGTTCGAGGTAGCGGAACACCCCTCGCGAGATGCCGAGGGCTCGCACCGCGACGACGGCGACGGTCAGGTCCAGTACCGGCGGCATCTGCCAGGCGCGGGTGATGAGCCACGCGGAGACCGCCGCGAGCGTCAGGGCGCTGCCGAGGGTGGCGACGCCTGCCGCCACCGACAGTGCAACGCGCTTCGGCTCGAGTTCGAGCAACGACGTTGCCCGACGCAGGTCACGGAAGCTCATCGGACGTCACCTCCACCACGACGTCGGCGGAGTCCAGCACTGCGCGCCGGTGTCCCACCATCACGACGGTTCTTCCCTGTGCCGCGAGCCGGCGCACCGACGCGAGCACTGTTCGTTCGCTGTCGGCGTCGAGGTGCGCGGTCGGCTCGTCGAGCAGAACGACGGGCGCCGACGACGTCAGTACCCGTGTCAGGGCCAGCCGTTGGCGCTGCCCCAGCGACAGACCGAGGCCACCGGTCCCGACGACCGTGTCCCATCCCGACGGCAGTTCGCCCAGCACCGTGTCGAATCCCGTTGCGATGCATGCCAGTCGGAGCACTTCCGGATCCGGACGCGCACCGGTGAGAGCGAGATTGTCGTCCAGTGTCCCCGGCAGGATCACCGGATGCTGCGGCAGCCACGCGACCTGACTCCACCACGAGGGGCTGTCCAACTCCGCGAGATCGACGTCGCCGATCGTGACGTGACCGGACGACGGCGTCGTGAGACCCAGAATCACGTGCAACGCAGTCGATTTGCCGGATCCGTTCGGGCCGGCGAGCACCGTCACGGCCCCGGGACGGAACGACGCGTTCAGGTCGTGCGGCGCCGACCGATCCCGCGCGTCGGCCGAGATGCCGGTCAGGGTGATCGTCGCGCCTGCCGCATCGATCGCACGCGTTCCTGCCTGCCGCGCAGGTGCCCGATCGAGCACGGCGAACGCCTTCACCGATGCCGCCACACCGTCTTCCGCGGCGTGGAACTGCGCGCCGACCCGTCGCAGCGGCACGTACACCTCGGGGGCCAACACGAGTGCGATGATGCCTGCTTCGAGCGCCATGTCACCGAACACCAGCCGCAGTCCGATGCTGACGGCGACGAGCGCAACACACAGTGTCGCAAGAAGTTCCAGCACCATCGAGGACAGGAACGCGATACGTAGCGCTCGCATCGTCGCCCGACGGTGTGCGTCGCCGAGTGCCCTGATGCGTGCAGCCGGTCCACGCTCACGGCCGAGCGCTCGCAGCGTGGGAAGTCCGGCGATCAGATCCAGCAATTGCGAGGACAGACGCGTCATCGACACGAGCGTCTTCTCCGCCCGTCCCTTCGTCAGCAGCCCGATCAGGATCATGAAGATCGGGATGAGAGGAAGCGTGAACACGATGATCAGGGCCGATGTCAGATCCTGAAACAGGATGACCAGCAACGTCGCCGGTGTCAACGTTCCCGCCAGGATCAAGGACGGCACGTAGCCCGTCAGGTACGGCGCGAGGCCGCCGAGCGCCCGCGTCGCGACCGTCGCGACATCGTTGCGCTCCGATGCGAGCACGCGGGGATCGCCGAGAGACGCGGTGCGGACGACGTCGTTCTCGAGCTCCTCGACGACGCGCGACGCCGCCCGGTGCCCGTAGCGCGACTGCAACCAGGTCGCCGCGACGCGAACGACGATGGCGCCGAACAGGATCCACAACCGGGTCGACCACTCCGCAATGGACCGCGCATCGGTGGTGATGACGCCTGCGAGAACCTCACCGATCATCACCGCCGACACGATGATGCCTGCGGTGTCGACGATCGAGAACAGAACCGTCAGAACGAGATACCGTCGCGCAGACTTCGAGTATCGCCACAACCGCGGGTCGATCGGGCCGCGCGACGGCTTCTCGGTGGTGGTCATCGCGGCCTGACCGTCAGTCCGATCGACTCCGGGATGTGCGCGGTGGAGATGCGCTTGCGGAAGACCCAGTACGTCCACGCCTGGTAGCCGATGACGACGGGAGCCACGAATGCGGCCGCCCAGGTCATCACCTTCAACGTGTACGGGCTCGACGACGCGTTGGCGATGGTCAAGCTGAAGCTCGGGTCCGTCGTCGAGGGCATCACGTTCGGGAACAGCGACCCGAACAGCAGGACCACCACGGCGACGACGGCCACCGTCGTGAAGACGAAGGCCCAGCCCTCTCGGACGCGGGCGGTGAGTGCGACGACGGCGATCAGCGAGACCGCGGCGATCGCGACCATGATCCACGTCCAACTCTTGCCGTGAGCCAGCTGTGTCCACAGAGCGAATCCGCCGCCGACGACGACGGCCGGAACCGACAGTCGCACAGCCATCTTCACTGCGTCCTCGCGGACGTCACCCGACGTCTTCAGAGCGATGAAGACGGCACCGTGCAGCGCGAACACCAGGGCCATCGTCGCCCCACCGAGAAGTGCGTACGGCGACAGCAGGTCGAAGAACCCGGCCGTGACCTTCTTGTTCTCGTCGATGGCCACCCCGTCGACGATGTTCGCGAACGCGACGCCCCACAGGATCGACGGCACCCACGAACCGATTCCGATGCCGAGGTCGCACCGACGTCGCCACACCGGGTCGTCGATCTTGCCGCGGTACTCGATCGCGCAGATTCGCAGAATCAACGCGACGAGGATGAGCAGCAGCGGAAGGTAGAAGCCGCTGAACAGCGTTGCGTACCACTCGGGGAACGCCGCGAACAACGCTCCGCCTGCCGTGATGAGCCAGACCTCGTTGCCGTCCCACACCGGTCCGATGGTGTTCAGGACCGCGCGTCGCCGCTTCTCCCCCACCTCGGGATCGGCATGTCGGCCGAAAATCGGCATGAGCATTCCCACTCCGAAGTCGAAGCCTTCGAGGACGAAGTAGCCGACGAACAGTACTGCGATTGCGACGAACCAGAATTCCTGAAGTCCCATGATCGTCTCCCTAGTACGCGAACGAAAGCTGGGCGGTGTCGTCGTCGGCGTCGGACTCGTCGACGGCGTGTGGGTGGGCGTCGTGTTCGAGCGGGCCTTCGAGAACGTAACGCCTGATCAGGAAGAACCACACGCAGCCGAGCGCGGCGTACAGCAGTGTGAAGGTGGTGAGCGACGCGATCACCAGCGAGACCGGATGATCCGACACACCCTGGTCGACGGTGAGTCTGATCTGGTCGATCCCGTTCAGATTCGGTGCGACGACCCAGGGTTGGCGTCCCATCTCGGTGAAGATCCACCCTGCGCTGTTGGCGAGGAACGGCGTCGGGATCGCCGCCAACGACAGCCACGAGAACCACCGTTGATCAGGTATCCGCCCACCCCGGGTGACCCACAGGCCCGCCAGCGCGAGGAGCGCAGACCCGGCCGCCAGGCCGATCATCATGCGGAACGCCCAGTACGTGACGAACAGATTCGGACGGTAGTTGCCCGGTCCGAATTGTTGCTCGTACTGCTCCTGCAACTGGTTGACACCCTGAACTGTTGCGCCGAAGTCGTTTTCGGCGAGGAACGAGGTCAGGCCGGGGATCGAGATAAGATGCTCGACGGATTCGCAGTTGTTGTGCGTGCCGACGGTCAGCAACGAGAACGATGCACCGGTTTCGGTGTTGCACAACGATTCCGCCGACGCCATCTTCATCGGCTGCTGCTCGAACATGAGCTTGCCCTGGACGTCGCCGGTGACGGCGAGCGCAACGCCCGCAATGATCATGACGACGAACGACATCCGCGCTGCAGGACGGAACATGTTCCGCGAGTCGACGTCTCGATTCCTACGCGCCTCGCGGACCATCCACCACCCCGAGATGCCTGCGACGAACGTCGCCGCGGTCAGGAATGCGCCTGCCACCGCGTGCGGGAATGCGGCGAGCGCCGTGCTGTTGGTCAGCAGCTCCCAGATACTCGTCAGTTCGGCGCGACCGGTCTCGGGGTTGTAGATCGCCCCGACGGGATGCTGCATCCACGAGTTCGCGGCGATGATGAAGAAGGCCGAAGCGTTGACACCGATCGCGACGAGCCAGATCGTCGCCAGGTGAACCACTTTGGGCAACCTGCCCCAGCCGAAGATCCACAGTCCGAGGAACGTGGATTCGAGGAAGAACGCGACCAGACCTTCGAGCGCGAGTGGCGCACCGAACACGTCGCCGACGAAGCGAGAGTACTCACTCCAGTTCATTCCGAACTGGAACTCCTGGACGATGCCGGTAGCGACGCCCAGCGCGAAGTTGATCAGGAACAGCTTGCCGAAGAACTTGGTGAGCCGATACCAGGAATCCTTCTTGGTGACGACCCACATCGTCTGCATCGCGGCAACGATGGGCGCCAGACCGATGGTCAGCGGAACAAGGATGAAGTGGTAGACAGTCGTGATTCCGAACTGCCACCTCGAGACGTCCAAGGCGTCCATGAGCAACTCCGAACTCGCGGGAGGGCAACAACGCTGTTGCCGCTGCACAAGAGGCTTGCCGCAGCGAGTTCGAATGTACTACTACGCGTAGTAGTAGCTCAAGAGTCGGCGGCCTCGGCGTCGGCCGTTTCGACGGCCGTGTCGACCATGGAACGGACGTCCTCGGCGATCTCCGGGACACCCAGTTTCACTCCGTTCAGCGTCACGACACGAGCCGCGAGCGTGATGGACGAGACGAGCCAAACACCATCGGCCGCAACGAGATCCGCGGGGTAGACATCCGCCCGCTCGCAGGTGAACCCCTTGCCCTCCGCGACCCGAAACAACGCGTCGACGGTGGTACCCGCGAGGATGCCGTGCTCGGCCGGCGGTGTGACGAGAGTCTTACCGCGCGCGAGCACGACGGTCGACCGCGGGCCCTCGAGAACGCGTCCTTCGCTGCTCGTGTAGACGACGTCGTCGGCACCCATGCGGGCCGCGTGCCGTAGAGCCGCCATGTTCGTCGCGTACGACAGCGTCTTGGCGCCCATCAACTGCCACGGGGCGTCGGCCGCGAAATCCACCGAATAGCCGCGCGCGAGGGTGATCGCGGACACCCCCTCCGAGCGAGCTTTCGCCACCCGCGCGTGCACGGGGCCGACAGTCGCGAAACCTGTCGGGTCGCCGCCGCTCTCGCGGCCACGGCTCAGCACCAGCCGCAGCGCACCTTCGTCCGTGGACAGCGACGACCATTCGTCTACGGCCTGCGCGACGAGCAGACGCCACTCGTCGAGGTCGGGTGCGGGCAGGTCGAGTGCCGCTGCCGACGCCGTCAACCTGGCCAGATGGGCTTCGACGCCACAGGGCGCCCCGCCGCGCACGAGGAGTGTTTCGAATATTCCGTCCCCTCGAACGACCGCGAGGTCGTCGGCACACAGAAGCGGAGCGTCCGCGTCGTGAACTTGCCCGTCGAGGGTGACTACTACGCGTTCCGACATGGAGGCAGCTTAGCCACGCGGGTCGTGCTCCTACTATGGAGAACGTGTCCGATACCGTCGCGATCCCACCGAGCCCTCTGCTCACTCTCCCCGACGCAGTGCCTTCTCCCGAAGATTCGCCCGACCATGCTGTGGCGTGGCACTACGGCAACCCGTTCGGCGAGCAACGCGACGCGGCGACAGGCGCGGCCGTCGTCGATCGATCACACCGCTTCGTCATCGCCATCGCGGGCGACGAACGGTTGACCTGGCTCGACACCATCTCCAGTCAGCTCGTGAAGACCCTGGCCGACGGCACCTCCGCCGAAAATCTGTCTCTCGACGTCAACGGCCGCGTCGAGCATCACTTCGTGCAGACCGACCTGGACGGCGTCACCTGGATCGACACCGAGGCCGCCTCGGGACCGGCGTTGCTCGCGTTCTTGAAGAAGATGGTGTTCTGGTCCAAGGCCGAACCACGCGACGGCAGCGAACTGGCCGTCCTGAGCCTCCTGGGTCCTACTGCCGCCACGGTGCTCGAGGCCGTCGGTGCACCTGTCCCGGACGGCATCTACGACGCGGTCGCCCTCGACGGCGGCGGGTTCGTGCGCCGCATGCCGTGGCCGGGCGAGAACGCGTTCGACCTGCTGGTCCCCCGGGCCTCGTCGACGACCTGGTTCACGTCGTTGCGCGACGCGGGTGCCACCCCGGCCGGCACGTGGACGTTCGACGCGCTGCGCGTCGAATCGCTACGCCCCAGGATCGGGATGGACACCGACGAGAAGACGATCCCGCACGAGGTGCGCTGGATCGGCGGTGTCACCGAGCACGGCGCGGTGCATCTGGACAAGGGCTGCTATCGCGGGCAGGAGACCGTCGCGCGCGTCCACAATCTCGGCCGGCCACCTCGCCATCTCGTGTTGCTGCATCTCGACGGGTCCGCCGACGGGCGTCCCGTCACCGGCGACGACGTCACTGCCGGAGGGCGAGCCGTCGGACGTCTGGGTACCGTCGTCGATCACTTCGAATTGGGCCCGATCGCTCTCGCGCTTCTCAAGCGCACCATTCCCGTGGACACCGAACTCGTCGCGGGCCCGTGTGCCGCGTCGATCGATCCCGACTCGGTGCCCAGTTACGACGACGTACAGGCAGGCCGTGCGGCCGTCGATCGCCTTCGCGGCCGATGACCGGCCGGATCGAAGCCGTCTGCGTCGTGCACGCGGACGTTCCCTTCGGGCGTCGCGCAGTCGTGGATTCGGCGATCGACAAACGGCCCGCAGTCGGCCCCGTCGACGTCGGGGAGCACGGTCTGTCGGGTGACTACAGCCGTGACACGAAGTTCCACGGTGGCGGCGATCAGGCCCTCTACGCGTACGACGAGAGCGAGGCCGCGCGCTGGGCGTCGGAACTGAATCGCGACGTCCCGGCCGGCTGGTTCGGCGAGAACCTGCGGACGTCGGGCGTGGCCGTCACCGACGCCGTGATCGGATCGCGGTGGCGGGTCGGCACGACGCTGCTCGAAGTGACCATTCCCAGGCGCCCGTGCGGCACCTTCGCCCGGTGGGTCGACGAGCCCCGTTGGGTCCGACGGTTCACCGAACGCGGTGACGTCGGCGCGTATCTGAGGGTGATCGAGACCGGCGTGTTGACTGCAGGTGACGCGGTCGTCGTCGAGGACGTGCCTGCACACGGCGTCACGGTGAGACACCTCTTCGAGGGCACCGATGTCGACGGCCTGACGCGACTTCTGGAGTCGCCGAACCTTGCGACGAAGGTCGAACGCGACGTCAGAGCGGCATTGGGCGTCGGATCCAAATCGTGATCCTTACCCGGCCTCACGACGTTTATGCTGGTAGTTACCGTGCAGACACATTCTGAGATGAAGCGAACAGGCGCCATACGGAGTCCGTATGAGCATCTGAGCCATTCGCGCGCTAGAGTGTGTGCCAGGAA
The DNA here is from genome assembly GCF_019835205.1 of Rhodococcus sp. BP-261. NCBI lineage: Bacteria > Bacillati > Actinomycetota > Actinomycetes > Mycobacteriales > Nocardiaceae > Rhodococcus > Rhodococcus sp. BP-261. The sequence goes on from NZ_JABUCO010000011.1 coordinate 80,884, forward strand.
GAAATACCAAATCTAACGGGGCGCCCAAATTTCCCCAGGCCGCCCCGCAAGTCCGCGAGGGGGCAACGCCATGGGCCGAGGCAGGGCTAAGGCAAAGCAGACAAAGGTCGCTCGTGAGCTGAAGTACAGCTCGCCGACAACCGACTTGGAGAGTCTGCAAAGAGAGCTCTCCGGTCATTCGTCCAACTCCCATCGTGGCGGCATCACCTCGGACTCGGATGGATATTCCCGAGTCGAGGAAGACGAGTACGAGGACTGGCGACGCTGAACAGCGATACATGACAAGTGAGGGGGAGCCGCACTGCGGCTCCCCCTCACTTGTTCTCGTCGTTTCTCAGAAACGCGGGTGGTTGCCCACCAGGTGCGCACGCTCGACGGTCTCCGACTTGTCCGTCGACTTCTTGACGGTTCCCAGAGTCCAGCAGTCGATGTGGCGTGCCGTCAGCACGGCAAGAGCACGGTCCACGTCCTCGGGTGCGACGATGGCGACCATTCCGACGCCCATGTTGAACGTCTGTTCCATCTCTGCACGCTCGACTCGTCCGCGCTGCGCGATGAGCGAGAACACCGGCGCCGGGCTCCACGTCGCGCGGTCCAGTTCGGCGACGAGACCGGCAGGCATGACGCGGGCGAGGTTGTTGGCCAGTCCGCCACCGGTGACGTGGCAGAACGTGCGCACGTCGGTCTCCGCGGCGAGCGCGAGGCAGTCCTTGGCGTAGATCTTCGTCGGCTCGAGCAGTTCCTCACCGAGCGTGCGACCGAATTCCTCGACGTGTCCACCCAGGTCCATGTGGTTGATCTCGAGCAGGACCTTGCGGGCCAGCGAGTAACCGTTGGAGTGCAGACCGGACGATCCCATCGCGATGACGACGTCACCGGGACGCACACGATCGGGTCCGAGCACCGCATCGGCCTCGACGACGCCGACGCCTGTCGCGGACAGGTCGTAGTCGCCGTCGGCCATCAGTCCCGGGTGCTCGGCCGTCTCGCCGCCGAGCAGGGCGCAGCCGGCGATGACGCAGCCTTCTGCGATGCCCTTGACGAGTTCCGCGACCATCTCGGGCACGACGCGGCCGACCGCGATGTAGTCCTGCAGGAACAGCGGTTCCGCGCCACAGACGACCAGGTCGTCGACGACCATCGCCACGAGGTCCAGGCCGACGGTGTCGTGCTTTCCGAGCGCCTGCGCGACGGCGATCTTGGTGCCGACGCCGTCGGTCGAGGCGGCGAGGATCGGCTCGCGGTAGTCGCCCTTCAGCGAGAAGAGGCCCGCGAATCCACCGAGGCCACCCATGACCTCGGGTCGCGAAGCCTTCTTGGCAAGTGGTGCGAAGAGTTCGACCGCGCGGTCACCTGCTTCGATGTCGACGCCTGCCGCGGCGTAGGAAGCACCGCCCGAAGATGCTGCGTGGGGTGGTCGGGAATCCTCGGTCATGCGGCTCCAGCCTTGTATTCGTAATTCGGTTGCGCGGTGACGCGCACAGTTGCGCACTAACGGTACCGGAGCCGGTCTTCGGTGGGCGCACTCGCTGGTCCTCGAAAAACTTAGTTAGCGGGCGTAACGTTCATGCTGCATCGTCCGAGCGGTCTTCGGACCACGAACTGGGAGGCAGAACATGTGCGGAATCACGGGGTGGGTGTCCTACGGACGCGACCTACGGAACGAAACCGGGACACTGCGTGCGATGACGGACACGATGAGCCGGAGGGGCCCCGACGACGAGGGCCTGTGGACGGCCGAACATGCCGCGCTCGGCCACCGACGCCTCGCGATCATCGACATCCCCGGCGGTCACCAACCCATGACGCTGACGCGACCGGACGGCTCCGAGGCCGTCATCGTCTACAGCGGCGAAACCTACAACTTCCGGGAACTGCGTCGGTCGCTCCCCGACACCTTCACCACGAACAGCGACACCGAGGTCGTTCTGCACGCACACGAGGAATGGGGCCAGGGCGCCGTCGAACATCTCAACGGGATGTTCGCGTACGCGCTGTGGGACTCGCGCACGCAGGAACTTCTCCTCGTTCGTGACCGCCTCGGCGTCAAACCGCTCTACTACCTGGAAACCGAGGACGGCGTCCTGTTCGGCTCCGAACCGAAGGCGATTCTCGCCAATCCCCTCGCATCGAAGAACGTCGGTGTCGACGGCCTCCGCCGGCTGCTCGGCTTCGTGGCCGACCCGTCGAACGCGGTGTTCGACGGCATGAAGGAGGTACCGCCGGGCCACGTCGTCCGCGTGTCCGCGCACGGGCTTCGGGAAGTACGGTACTGGGGCCTCGACGACCACGAGCACACCGACGACCTCGACACGACGATCGCCACCGTTCGAGAGTTGTTGGACGACACAGCCTCTCGCCAGTTGATCGCCGACGTACCGCTGTGCACGTTGCTGTCGGGCGGACTCGACTCGTCGGCGCTGACGGCTCTCGCCGCACAGCAGTTGGCTGCGGCGGACAAGGGAGCGGTGCGGTCGTTCGCCGTCGATTTCGTCGGCTACGCAGACAATTTCGTCGCCGACGGACTTCGCGACGCGCCCGACACGCAGTTCGTCCGCGATGTCGCCGACCATGTGGCCGCCGATCACCGCGACATCGTTCTCGGCAACGACGACCTGCTCGATCCCGCGCACCGCGCCGCGGTGTTGGCCGCCCGTGACTACCCCGGTCTCGGCGACATGGACACATCGCTGTACCTGCTGTTCCGAGCGGTGCGGGAGCAGTCGACGGTCGCACTCTCGGGTGAGTCCGCCGACGAGGTCTTCGGCGGTTACGCCGACTTCCACGATCCGAAAGTCGTTGCCGCCGATACGTTCCCGTGGCTCGCAGGCGGTATGGCCCAGGGACGCGACACTATGGCCGCGTTCGCGCCCGATGTTCGCGCGCAACTGGACATGGACTCCTACTACGAGGCGCAGTACCGTCGCGCACTCGCCGAGGTGCCCACGCGCACGGGCGATGTGGGGTTGGAGGCGCGGATGCGGCAGATCTCCTACCTGTACCTGACGCGTTTCCTGCCGTTGCTCCTCGAACGCAAGGACCGGATGAGCATGGCCGTCGGCCTCGAGGTTCGCGTGCCGTTCTGCGATCACCGACTGGTGCAGTACGTGTTCGGGACGCCATGGTCCTTCAAGACGTTCGACGGTCGAGAGAAGAGCCTGTTGCGGGCAGCGACGGCGGATCTGTTGCCGCAGTCGGTGGTGCAGCGCGTCAAGAGCCCGTATCCGAGCACGCAGGATCCGCACTACGCGAAGACGATTCTTCAGGAACTCGGTGCGGTGCTGGACGATTCGAACGCACCCGTCAGCGCCCTTCTGGACCGGACGGAGGTCGAGAAGCTCCTCGGGGCGCAGGACGATGTGCATGCCCGTCACGCGGCGGAGCGAGTCGTCGGCATCAATTCCTGGTTGGCCGACCATACGATCAGCCTGTAAGCGGCTCCGCCGCCCGTGCGTGGGAATGTATAGCCCTCTACGTATTCCCACGCACGGCAGGTGTCAGGGCCTGCTCAGTGCACTCACGTTCGCGTTGTCGCCGTCGACGGGCTGACCGGCTGCCGTCGCCAGCAGACCCTCCAGAACATGCTTGCCCAGCGCGTTGTCGGCGGGCAGCTTGATCGGGTACTTGCCGGTGAAGCATGCCGTGCACAGACGCGACTCCGGCTGCTCGGATGCCGCGATCATGCCCTCGGTCGAGATGTATCCGAGGGAGTCGGCGCCGATGGCCTGGCGCACGCCTTCGAGAATGCCGTCCTCGGCGTCGACGCCGTTCGCGATCAACTCGGCGGGCGACGCGAAGTCGATGCCGTAGAAGCATGGCCAGCGAACCGGCGGCGACGCGATGCGGACGTGGATCTCGAGTGCCCCCGCTTCTCGCAGCATGCGGATGAGCGCACGCTGGGTGTTGCCGCGAACGATCGAATCGTCCACCACGACAAGCCTTTTGCCCCGAATGACCTCTTTGAGAGGATTCAGTTTGAGGCGAATACCGAGCTGACGGATGGTCTGCGACGGCTGAATGAAGGTGCGCCCGACATACGCGTTCTTCATCAGACCCTGGCCGTACGGGATGCCCGAGCCCTGCGCGAAGCCGACCGCGGCAGGTGTACCCGACTCGGGTACCGGGATCACCAGGTCGCCCTCCGCGGGATGTTCCTGTGCCAGGCGACGCCCGATCTCGACGCGCGTCGAGTGGACCGAACGCCCGCCGATGACGCTGTCGGGACGCGCGAGGTAGACGTACTCGAACACGCAGCCCTTGGGCTCGGGGGCCGCGAACCGCGACGAGCGGACACCGTCGGCGTCGATCGCCAGCAGCTCGCCCGGCTCGATGTCACGCACGAACGCGGCACCGACGATGTCGAGCGCGGCCGTCTCGCTGGCCACGACCCAACCGCGATCGAGACGTCCGAGCGACAGCGGGCGGATTCCGTGCGGGTCACGAGCCGCGTACAGCGTGTGCTCGTCCATGAACGTGAGACAGAACGCGCCCTTCAGCGTGGGCAGCAGTTCCATCGCGGCCTGCTCGATCGTACGGTCGGCTGCCTTGTGCGCGAGCAGCGCGGTCACGACGTCGGAGTCCGACGTACCGTTGCCCTGCAGTCGATCGCTGATGAGGCCTTCCTCGCGAGCCCGCGAGGCGAGGTCCGCGAAGTTGACGAGGTTGCCGTTGTGGCCGAGCGCGATGCCCGTGCCCGCGGTCGTGGTGCGGAAGATCGGCTGCGCGTTCTCCCAGGTGACCGAGCCACTGGTCGAGTAGCGGCAGTGTCCGACGGCGACATGCCCCGGCATGGCGCCGAGGGTCTGCTCGTCGAAGACCTGGCTGACGAGACCGAGATCCTTGAACACCAGGACCTGGGAACCGTCGGAGACCGCGATGCCCGCAGCTTCCTGGCCGCGGTGCTGCAGCGCATAGAGCCCGTAATACGAGAGCTTGGCCACATCCTCCCCCGGAGCCCAGACTCCGAATACGCCGCACTCTTCTCGCGGCTCGTTCTCGGGTTCGTCGAGGGGCTTGCCTACCAGAAGATTTGGACTGTCGACCGACAAATCGGCAGAGGTCACAGCACTGCTCCCTTGGGGGATGGGGCGGGGGGCCGTGCCCAGTCTACGGGCACGCGAGACATGTCAACGCATCGACGGCCCTGCGCCATTCCCGAACCGAGCACTTTCTCGTCACCCGCTGTCCACCTCGGGGGCGTTCAGGCACGCAGAATCGGCAACCAGTGCCCTACCTCGGACGCCCTACTTCCCGACGCGCTGATCGCCCCGTCGCGGAGTGCGTCGTCGAACGACCGGACTCCCAGCGCGATCTCGAGCCAGGTCCGTGCGTCGGTCTCGACGACGTTGGGCGGCGTCCCCCGCGTGTGCCGCGGGCCGGTGATGCACTGCACCGCGACGAAGGGCGGCACCCGCACCTCGACGCTCGATCCCGGCGCCACCTGGGCCAGCGTCCTCGCGGTGGTACGGACGGCGTCGGCCAACGCTGCCCGCGGGGGCTTGTCCAGGGACCCGTCGCGCACCCAGTCGGCGACGGCCAGCACGGCGGTGCGGACCTGTTCGGGAGTCACGGTTTTCGTCGGAGCCACGTCGTTCAGCCTAATTCCGTGTCATAGCGACGCGCGCGCACGGCCGACACCGCTCCCGACGCGTTGATCGCGTAGTGCAGCAACGCCGGCGCGAGCACACTGCCACTACGACGGCGCAGCCACGAGAACAGCACGCCCGCGGCAGAGGTGGCGGCAATGGTTCCGAGAACGGAGTCGCCCGCCGCACGGGCCGGATGAATGTGCCAGAGGCCGAAGAAGATCGGCGACCATCGCGGCGCCACCGCGTCGAACACTCCGCGAAAGATCAACTCCTCGGCGACGACGGTTCCGACGGGGATGCGAAAGAGGATCCACTCGGCGAGGTCGTCGTCCGACGGCCTGACGTTCGCGGCGAGGGCGGGTACCGCCGCGACGACCGCAGCACCGGCGACAGGAACGGCAGCAGCCGCGAGCCCCCATCGCAGTCCCCCGCGCCACGGCCCGAGGGGTGATCGGGTGACGGCAGCCAGCGACACCCCGAACGCTGCGTTCACCACGGCCCGACGGCGGGGCGACAGACCCAGCGCAGGCACGACGACCGTGCTCCAGGCCGTCGTCGCGGCCCCCAAGAGGCCGGCCCTCACTTCTCCGGACCGTCGCGGCCGGCGAACTTGTCCATGACCGCGCGGACCTTCTCGGTGTCCTCGGCCGTCCAGCCCTCGGGCGCGGCGACCGATACCCAGCCGTCGAGGACGAGGGTTCCGTAGTTGTGGCCGTGTCCGTCCGGCACGCCTGCCGCATTGGTGAGGTCGGCCGCGACCTGCCAGAACGTGACGATCGGGAACCACCGCATGTCGGGTAGACGGTCCGGCCCCGGCGCTTCGGCGAGCCAGTCCGGGCGTTCGAACAGCAGGTCGGGCGACCACCACACCACCGGATCGGACGCGTGCTGCACGTAGAGGACCCGCGGACTGAGCCACGGTTCCGATTCCGGCGGGATGCCGCTGGAGTTGTCGGCGAACCGCACGACGAGGCCGTCGGCGTAGACCGGGCGCACTTCGGGCGTGCCGGGATCGCGTCGCGTCACGAATTGCGACCACAACCGGTTCGCGTTGGGCGGGCCGACCCACAACACGCCGTCGACGCTGTCGCGGATCTCGGCGAGGCCGTCGAACGCACCTTCGCCCGCCTGCGTGCCGAGGCTCTCGCCGTAGACGTACAACCGGGGACGCGTCGCTTCGGGCTCTTGCAGCCAGCGCTGGCGAACCCTGTCGATCAAGGCCTTGCCGGCCTCGGCGGCCTTGTCGCGCTCGGCGAGGAACGAGATCCAACTCGGCAGATACGAGTACTGCGCGGCGACGGTAGCGACGTCGCCGGCGAACATGAGCTCCTCGGCTTCGATCGCCGTCGGGTTGACCCAGCCCGTCCCGGTCGTCGGCACGACGACCAGCGCCTGCCGCTGGAACGCGCCGGTCCGTTCGAGCTCGCGGACGACGATGTCGAGACGTTCGTCCTGGGTGTCCGCGGTCTCGAGGCCCGCGTACGCACGAATGGGCTCGAGCGCGGGCCGGCCGAGACCGTCGGAGATCTCGTCCGCGCTCAGTCCGCTGGACACGAAGTTCCGGCCCTCGAAACCGAGGGTGTCCCACGGCGCCAACGACACCGGGCTACCCGACCGTTCCGGCCGCAGGGGCTGGACAGCGCCGTCGCGAGTTTCGTTGTTCTGCAGGCTGAACACGGAATTGGTGACGTCGGACACCGCCCGCAGCAGTACGCCCTGCACGAGAGCGATGACGAGAACCACGACGAGGACGACGCCGATGACGTTGGCGACCTCGCGCGGCATCTTGACGATCTTGTTGACCTGACGCGCCACGAAGCGCACCAAATCGCGGAGCACGCGCATACCGGAGATGAACAGCGCGGCGACGCCGATGCTCAACGCGCCGGTGCGGAAGTAGCCGGTTGTCGTCGTGCCTTCGGCATCCATCAGTGCGGCGAGCTCACGCTGCCAGCCGGCCGAGAGATACAGCATGTACAGCGAGGCGAGAACCGCGATCGGAACGATCGCGAACTTGACGTACAGCTCGACCTTGCGCGGCAGCGGCCACCAGGACTTGCTGCCCAGGAACCACCGACGTACCGCCCACCCGACGACGACGCCGAAGCCGTAGCCGATGGCGGCGTTGATACCACCGATCAGCCCCTGAAACAGCCAGTCGCGCGGCAGCAGCGATGGCGTCAGCGACCAGCAGAAGAACAACGCGCCGAACGCGATTCCGGTGAAGTCGAGTTTCAGCAGCCCCCACAGCCACATGACGAAGGGGTGCTTGTCCGGGGAGGGCACCGACAGTTCGATCGGGAGACGGTAGTGCGAGTGTTCGCGCTCTACCGTGTCGACTGTCCCCTCCGATGCCTCTCCCCCGGACATGGCCTACCCGAAGAGTCTGGGAAGGGTGCCCTCGAAGGTTTCACGGAGCTCGGTCATGGAGACCGAGAACTGACCCTGAACTTCGATGTCGTCCGAGCCTTCGTCGACGACGCCGATGCGTGTCCACGGCAGACCACGGGCGCTGCACATGCCGGTGAAACGGGTCTCCTCGGTGCGCGGCACGGCGACGAGCACGCGGCCGGAGGACTCGGAGAACAGCGTGACGAACGGATCCGCGCCCTCGGGAAGCAGGATGCGGCAACCGGTTTCACCGGCCAACGCGGCTTCGACGACGGTCTGCGCGAGTCCACCCTCGGACAGATCGTGCGCGGCGCTGATCAGGCCGTCGCGCGATCCGGCGAGCAGAATGTCCGCGAGGAGCTGCTCGCGTGCGAGGTCGACCTTCGGCGGCACGCCACCGAGGTGATCGTGCTCGACCTGCGCCCAGATGGAACCGTCGAACTCGTCGTGGGTGTCGCCGAGCAGGATCAGCGTCTCGCCGGGCTCGAGGCCGAGGCCGGTCGGGATCCGGCGGTGGACGTCGTCGATGACACCGAGAACGCCGACGACCGGGGTCGGGAGGATGGCTTCCGAGCCGGTCTGGTTGTAGAAGCTGACGTTGCCGCCGGTGACCGGGATGCCGAGGGTGGCACAGCCGTCGGCCAGACCGCGGACGGCCTGCTGGAACTGCCACATGACACCCGGGTCCTCGGGGGATCCGAAGTTGAGGCAGTTGGTGACGGCCTTCGGGGTCGCACCGGTGACGGCGACGTTGCGGAAGGCTTCGGCCAGTGCGAGCTGAGCACCCTGGTAGGGATCGAGCGCGGTGTAGCGGCCCGACGCATCGGTGGCCAGCGCGATGCCGCGGCCGGACTTCTCGTCGATGCGAATCACACCGGCGTCAGCGTTCTCGGCGAGGACGGTATTCCCGCGGACGTAGCGGTCGTACTGCTCGGTGATGAACTTGCGGCTGCACAGCTGCGGCGAACCGATCATCTTCAGGAGCGTGGCCTTCAACTCGTCCGGCGTCTGCGGACGTGTCAGCGATGCAGTCGAATTCGCGACGAGTGCGTCCTGGGTGTCGGGACGCTGCACCGGGCGGGTGTAGACCGGGCCTTCGTGCGCAACGGTCTTCGGCGGAACGTCGACGACGGTCTCACCGTGCCACGTGATTTCGAGGTGATCGCCGTCGGTGACCTCACCGATGACCGTCGCGAGCACGTCCCACTTCTTGCAGACGGCCATGAACTTCTCGACGTTCTCGGGCGTGACGACGGCGCACATGCGCTCCTGCGACTCGCTCGACAGCACCTCTGCCGGAGTCATTCCGGTGGCGCGCATCGGCACCTGCTCGAGCGCGATGTGCATGCCACCGCTACCTGCGGACGCGAGTTCTGAAGTAGCACAGGACAATCCGGCACCGCCGAGGTCCTGGATACCGACGACGAGCTTGTTCGCGTACAGCTCCAGGCAGGCCTCGATGAGGACCTTCTCGGTGAACGGGTCGCCGACCTGGACGGCAGGAAGCTTCTTTCTGCCGCCTCCGGTTTCGTCGCCGTCGAACGTCTCCGACGCGAGGACGGACACGCCGCCGATGCCGTCGAGGCCGGTGCGCGCACCGAACAGGATGATCTTGTTGCCGACACCCGACGCGAATGCGAGGTGCATGTCCTCGACGCGCATGACGCCTGCGCACAGCGCGTTGAGCAGCGGGTTGCCGGCGTAGGACGCGTCGAACACCGTCTCGCCGCCCACGTTGGGAAGACCGAGGGAGTTGCCGTAGCCGCCGACGCCGGAGACGATGCCGGACAGCACGCGGCGCGTGTCGGGCGCATCTGCAGCACCGAAACGCAGCTGATCCATGACGGCGATGGGACGTGCGCCCATGGCCATGATGTCGCGGACGATGCCGCCGACGCCCGTCGCGGCACCCTGGTAGGGCTCGACGTACGACGGGTGATTGTGGCTCTCGACCTTGAACGTGACGGCCCAGCCGTCACCGACGTCGACGACGCCTGCGTTCTCACCGATACCGGCGAGCATCGACTCACGCATCTCGTCGGTGGTGGTCTCGCCGAAGTACTTCAGGTGCACCTTGGAGGACTTGTACGAGCAGTGCTCGCTCCACATGACGGAGTACATCGCCAGCTCGGCGTCGGTGGGGCGACGGCCGAGAATCTCTTTGATTCGGGCGTACTCGTCGTCCTTGAGTCCGAGTTCCTTGTACGGCTGCGCCACGTCCGGTGTGGCGACTGCGGTTGACACTGTATCGACGGACACGAGGAGTGAGTCCTTCCCTGGAGCGAATTGCCGAGGTCAGTCTATCCGTGCAGGCCGACAGGCTCTAATCAGTGTTCGTCGTTTGTGCGAACATGGCCTGGTGGACATCCCTTTGACCGAGAACGATCTGGACGAAACAGGCGTCATCACGCCGCAGATGGTGGTCAAGGGGGTGGACGTCCCGAAGAAGGCCGTCGTCTGCTTCTTCGCCGAGGTGATCGAGTCCATAGCAGGCGAAGGCAAGGCTCGGGTGCTGTCGATCCTGCGGTCCGAGCACGGCGAACACCCGGTCTACGAGATCGAACGCGCAGGTGAGCGTCTCGCGGTGTTCCATCCGGGCGTCGGTGCGCCGCTCGCCGCCCTGTTTCTCGAAGAAGCGATCGCACTCGGGTGCGAGGAGTTCGTCGCCGTCGGCGGGGCGGGCGCGCTGACCGATCAGCTCGGGATGGGACACGTCATGGTCGTCGACAGCGCCGTGCGCGACGAGGGCACGTCCTTCCACTACCTCCCGCCGGGTCGCGTCGTCGATGCGGATCCCGACGGCGTCGCGCTGCTGCAGCAGGTGCTGACCGAGGCGGGCATCGATCACGTCACCGGTCGGTCGTGGACCACCGACGCGCTGTACCGCGAGACCCGAAGCCGGGTGTCGAGGCGCGTCGACGAGGGGTGTCTGACGGTCGACATGGAAGCGTCGGCGTTCTGTGCCGTCGCGAAGTATCGCGGGGTGCGCTTCGCGCAGTTGCTGTACGCCGGTGACTCGCTGGCGGCCGACTGGGAGCACCGCGGCTGGACCAAAGCGGGCACCGTCCGCGAGCAGTTGTTCTGGCTCGCGGCCGATGCCTGCGTGCGCTTCTGATTCCGCTGGCACCTGGCTTGTCGAGCGAGCACCCTTCTTGCCGAGCTAGCCCCCGAATTCGCGGCTCATGTGGGGTGTTGGCAGTGCAAAAAGGGTGTCAGCTCCCCGAGATTGCTACGCCGCAGGCGCCAGGAACGCCGCCAGTGCATCAGCGTACGCCGTGATGTCCGACGCGCCCATGAGCTCACGTGAGCTGTGCATCGCGAGTTGCGCAGCGCCGACGTCGACGGTCGACAGCCCGGTGCGCGACGCGGTGATCGGCCCGATCGTCGAGCCGCACGGCAGATCGGCGCGGTGGACGTACCGCTGCAGTGGCACGCCCGCCTGATCGCACGCCAGCGCGAACGCGCCTGCACCCGCGGAATCCGTTGCGTACCTGAGATTTTGGTTGACCTTCAGAACCGGGCCACCGCCGAGTTCGATGCGGTGCGCCGGCTCGTGGCGATCCGGATAGTTGGGATGCGTCGCGTGTGCCATGTCGCCCGACGCGCAGATCGAGCCCGCCATCGTGCGCAGGAACTCCTCACGCCCGCCGCCGCGTCCGAGCACGATTCGTTCGAGCACCGTGTTCAGCAGATCCGAGAATGCACCGCGGTCGGACATGCTGCCGACCTCCTCGTGGTCGAACAGCGCAAGCACCGGCGTGACGTCCGTCGGCGCGGCGACCGCTGCGATCAGCGCCTGCGTCCCGGCGTAGCAGGTGCCCTGATTGTCGAGCCGGGGCGCGCTGACCAGCTCGGATCCGACGCCGACGATCGCGCTCGGGGCCAGATCGTGCGTCATCAACTCCCACCCGAGGACGTCGGTCGGTTCGACGCCTTCCAGTGCGGCCACGTAGTCCACGAACGAGCGAGGTGAGTTCCCGACGCCCCAGATCGCGTTGACGTGTCGCTGTGGGTCGAGCGTGACACCTTTGCGGTCCTCGGACAGGTGAATGGCCAGCTGCGGCACGCGCAGAATCGGTTCGTCGACCTTGACGAGCACTTCACGCAGACTGTTGCCGTCGCGCACGCTGAGTCGGCCGGAGATTCCGAGATCCCGATCGAGCCACGAGTTCAGCCAGGCGCCGCCGTACGGTTCGAGCCCGACCATCTGCCACCCCGCCGACTCGAGGTCCGGGTTCTGCTTCACACGGAGGTTGGGGCTGTCGGTGTGTCCGCCGACGATCCTGAACGGGCCGTCAGCGTGAGTACTCCAGGCCACGAGGGACCCACCGCGGATCAGGTAGTACTTCCCCGGTTCCGTCGGCCATGCCTCGGTCTCCTCGACACGGACGAATCCGACCTCCTCGAGCTGTACCGACACCGTCCGGCACACATGGAAAGGCGACGGAGAGACGTCGACGAAATTGCACAGACCGGCAGCAGTGGCGTTGGAGGACATGGGAACCATTGTGTCAGCCACTGCGTCGAACAGGACAAGACCACATCGACAGTCGGGGGATGACATGAATTACCTTGCGCAACAACCTTTTACCGCTACATCTGTCGCGATCATCCGAATGAAGGTGATCGCCGCGTGCAAGAGCCGCGGGGTCGAGGTGACGACGATCGACGGGATGACGTTGAGAATGGAATCGGGATTCACGATGGGACTGCACAACCTGGTGCAGCGGTGCAGTGTCAACGATCGCCGACATTGGGACGACATGATCGAGTTCCACGTGACGACGACGCTCGAGACGCAACGTCTTTCGAACCCCGAATACCTTCTCAACATGCCCGACGACGAGTTCTACATGCGTCTTCGTGAACGAGTGGTTCCACCCGAGATCTTGTCGATCATGAACGAGTACTCGTACTCCAGCCCGTTGGTCGACGCGCCCGGTTCGCCACGGCGGGTACTCAACCTGTCGTTTCCGAACCTGGCCCTGAACGTGGCAGACCGGTATCTCGCCAACCGAGATCTGTCTGCCGCGTGGGCGTTCGGCCGCGAGAACACCGCGGCCGTGAAGTTCGAGACGTACGAGAGCATGCTGAAAGACGACGTCGCCGTCGAGGTTCGGCGTGGCGATTCGATCTATCTGGCGTCCAAGGTGGCGAACATGCCGCGCTTCCTCGCTGACGAACTGGGTGACGCCCCGTTCGGCGTTCTGTTCGCCGTACCGAGCGCATACGAGATCGACTGCCACCGCCTACGCTCGCACGACGAAGCACAACGCGCCGCGGACCTGCTGCTCGAGCTCGCGGTCATGCTGTCGACCGACACCCCGAGCCAGCTTTCGAGCGAGGTGTTCTTCTGGCGCGACGACGAGTACTGCCAGGTGTCCCGCAACGGCGTCCTCGAGCCGACCGGGCATTTCGACGACACGCTGCGTGAACTTGCCGACGGCTAGTGCGTTCCGGACACGCAGAACAGGTTGCCGTCGGGATCTGCCAGGGTGACCCACCGGAAGTCGCCCATCGTGTGCTGTTCCACCTCGGACGCACCCGCCTCGACGAGCCTGACCAACTCACCGTCGAGATCGGACGTCGTCAGATCGAGGTGCATCCGGTTCTTGCCCGGTGTCGGGTCGTCGACCTTCTGGAAAGCCAGTCGATACGGCACGGCCGGGAGCGCGACGATGTAGAACCAGCCGTCGTTCTCCTGCTCGATGTTCCCTCCCGTCTGCTCAGCCCACCAGCGCGCGAGCGGGCCGGGGTTCGAGGAGTCGAGCGTGATCATCGCCGGAGTCAGTGTCATGGCCGGAGACTATCTCCGGCCACCGACACCATGTTTGTCAGGCGTTGACGACCGCGTCGAGAGCCGAGTAGAAGATGCCGAGACCGTCGTCGCTCGGGCCCGTCAGGGGCTCGGTGGCGTGCTCGGGGTGCGGCATCAGTCCGACGACGCGGCCGTTGGGCGAGCAGATGCCCGCGATCTCGCGCTGCGAACCGTTCGGGTTGGATCCGCTGTAGCGGAACACGACTCGGCCTTCGCCCTCGAGCTCGTCGAGCACGTTCTGCGGCGCCTGGTAGCGGCCCTCGGCGTTCTTGACCGGGATCAGGATCTCGGCGCCGACGTCGTAGCGCGACGACCACGCGGTGTCGGTGTTCTCCACCTTCAGCCACTGGTCGCGGCACACGAAATGCAGCGCTTCGTTGCGGGTGAGCGCGCCGGGAAGGAGACCGACCTCGCACAGGACCTGGAAACCGTTGCAGATGCCGAGCACGGGCATACCGCCCTGAGCTGCGGTGACGACCGATTCCATGACCGGCGCGAATCGAGCGATGGCACCCGCGCGCAGGTAGTCACCGTAGGAGAAGCCGCCGGGCACGACGATGGCGTCGACACCCTTCAGGTCGGCGTCGGCATGCCACAGGCTGACGGGCTCACCGCCGGCGAGCGAGACTGCGCGCGATGCGTCGACGTCGTCGAGGGTTCCGGGGAACGTGATTACACCGATGCGAGCGCTCATGCGAGACGGGTGACCTTCCAGTCCTCGATCACCGTGTTCGCGAGAAGCGACTCGGCGATCTTCTCGAGCTCGGCGTCGTCGACGCTGTCGTCGACCTCGAGCTCGAAACGCTTGCCCTGACGCACGTCGGACACTCCGGCGACGCCCAGCCGACCCAGCGCACCCGCGATGGCCTGACCTTGCGGATCGAGAATTTCGGCCTTGGGCATGACATCGACAACTACTCGGGCCACGAGGAAGCTCCTAGGAAAAGATGTTTACCGGCGGAAGAGAGTTTACGCAGGCACTGCGACAGTCGCGAAACTGCGCATATGTTGAGTACATGCGACTGACACACTTCGGGCATTCCTGTGTACTCGTCGAACTGAACGGCACGACCGTGCTCTTCGACCCCGGTAACTTCTCCCACGGGTTCGAGGGCATCACGGGTCTCGACGCCATCCTCGTCACCCACCAGCATCCGGACCACGTCGATCTCGAGCGGCTTCCTGCTCTGCTGCAAGACAATCCGGGTGCCGCGCTGTACGCCGATCCGATGACGACGTCTCAGCTCGGTGAGCGCTGGACGGCCGCGCACGCGGGCGACGTCTTCTCGATCGGCGGCATCCAGGTCACCGGCGTCGGCGGCACGCACGCGGTGATTCATCCCGAGCTTCCCGTGATCGACAACACGGGCTATCTCCTCGGCACACCCGAGAATCCCGGTCAGCTTCTGCATCCGGGCGACTCGTTGTTCGTGCCGGAACAGAAGGTCGACGTGCTGGCGCTCCCGACGGCAGCGCCATGGTCGAAGCTCTCGGAGAACGTCGAGTTCCTGCGTGCGGTCGCGCCGCGGGCGGCATTCCCGATCCATCAGGCGGTCGTCGCCGAGCAGGCACGCGGCATCTACTACGGACGGTTCACGGATATGGCCGACGACGCCACCGAGTTTCGTACGTTCGACGCCGAGACCAGCGTCGAGATCTAGCCCACGTGCGCGCGAATGTACAGCCCTCTGTACATTCGCGCGCACGGGGCCGTCAGGCCGCCCGGCGAATCCGGCGCACGTGCTCGTACACGGCAGGCTCGGCGCCGCTGTACAACGCGAGATCGACCGCGTCGAGCATCGCCTGATGCGGCCCACTACGGCCCAATTGCTTTGCGCTGACCGACAAGCGGATCAGGCCGTCACGTCGCGCGGTGCGGCCGGCCCCGATGACGAGGGCGCGGCACCACCACGGTTCGGTCTTGAACCCCTCGCCGATGCCGAGAACACGCCCGCGCTGCACGGCCCCGGTCTCGAGGTCGTGGATTGCGCTCACACCGGCGATCATGCGGAACCCGGCGTCGGGCAACGCGGCCACAGCTCCGGGCGAGGCAACCCACCGCGGCGGAGCGAAGACACGCGTGCGCAGTCCGATCTCTTCCATGACGCGATCGGCGGCCATCAGACGCAACCGCGCCTCGTGACGCGGCAGCGCCGCGAACTCCGCTCGCCGACGCTTCGTCGCAGCCTGGTCGTAGCCGTGCAGCACGATGGCATCACCCCGGTCGCGACGGCTGCGCAGCCAATCCTGCGTCAGCTCGTCCTGCGTCAGACGGTATTTGTCCTTCAGTCGTGGTGCGACGAGAAGCGACATCGCGACACCGCGTTTGTCGAGTTCCTGCGCGAACTCGACAACGTTCTCGCAGGTGTCGTCCCTGATTCCGCTCACCGACACGATCAGTCGTCCAGACATGGCTCGAGCCTCGCACACCAGGGTGAACGAGGCTCGACAGTCGCGTGGCGACAGGCTAAACGGCGATCGTTTCCTTCGGCAGGATCTTGTCGATCGCGGCCAGCACCTCGGGCGCATCGGGTTCGGTGCGAGGACGGAAACGGTTGGTGACGACGCCGTCGGGCGAGATCAGGAACTTCTCGAAGTTCCACTGGATGTCGCCCGCTTCACCGTCGGCGTCGGCAGTCTTGGTGAGCTCGGCGTACAGCGGGTGCCGGTTCTCGCCGTTGACCTCGATCTTCTCCATCATCGGGAAGGTGACGCCGTAGGTGGTGGAGCAGAAACTTTCGATCTCCTCGGCGGTGCCGGGCTCCTGGCCGCCGAACTGGTTGCACGGCACGCCGATGACCGTGAGTCCCTTCGACGAGTACTCGGAGGCCAGCTTTTCGAGGGTGGAGTACTGGGGGGTCAGGCCGCACTTCGACGCGACGTTGACCACGAGGACTGCTCTTCCTGCATATTCATCGAGCGAGGTGGGCGCTCCGCCCAACGTGTTGATGCCGATGTTCTGGACTTCAGTCATGCCCCGAACCTACCTGTGCGTTACCGCAAAAGGAGAACGACCCCGCTTGTAAGCGGGGTCGTTCTCCTGTTCTACCGAACCGGGCGCCGGGGGGATTCGGCAGCACCCGGCAGCTCTCACGCCTTCGCAGGCTCCTTCTGGAGGGACGGACGGTCGTCCTCGGGCAGATGGTCGTCGACCATCGTTGCCTCGTCGAACGGCAGGCCGCCGTCGAGGACGGTCTTGACGCGGGAGGCGTCGACGGTCTTGGTCCAGGTGCCGATGAGCAGGGTCGCGACGGCGTTTCCGGAGAAGTTCGTGACCGCGCGGGCCTCGGACATGAACCGGTCGATGCCGACGATGAGGCCGACGCCGTCGAGCAGCTCGGGGCGGTGGCTCTGCAGGCCGCCTGCCAGCGTGGCCAGACCGGCACCGGAGACTCCGGCCGCACCCTTCGACGCGATGATCATGAACAGCAGCAGCGAGAACTGCTCCGGGATCGACAGCGGCATGTTCATGGCGTCGGCGATGAAGATCGACGCCATCGTCAGGTAGATCGCCGTGCCGTCGAGGTTGAACGAGTAGCCGGTCGGAACCACGATGCCCACGGTGGTGCGCTCGACGCCGACGTGCTCCATCTTGGCAATCAGACGCGGCAGAGCCGACTCGGACGACGACGTCGCAACGATCAGCAGGTATTCGCGAGCCAGGTACTTGACCAGCTTGAAGATCGAGAAGCCGGAGACGAAGCGCAGGATAAGGCCGAGGAACCCGAACACGAAGATGAAGCACGTGATGTAGAAGGCGAGCATGAGCGTGCCGAGCTGGATGACCGCGTCGAATCCGGTCTTGCCGACGACGCCGGCGATGGCTCCGAAAGCACCGATCGGGGCGACCCACAGGATCATCGTCAGGACACGGAAGACCAGCTTCTGCACCGCGCCGATGCCCTTGAGAATGCCTTCGCCCGACTTGCCCATGGCCTGCAGCGCGAAGCCGACGAGGATGGCGACGAACAGGGTCTGCAGCACACTGCCCGACGTCAGCGACGACAGCAGCGTCTCCGGAATGATGCCTGCGATGAAGTCCATCGTGCCGCCGGCCTCGTGCGCAGCGTTCGCGTACTGGTCACCGGAACCGCTGCTGGGGATATCGAGGCCGGTACCCGGCTGAATCAGGTTCCCGACGACCATGCCGACCGCGAGGGCGATCGTGGACATCGCGATGAAGTAACCGAGGGCGAGGCCACCGACCTTGCCGACGCTGGCCGCGGCACGCACCGATCCGATGCCGAGGACGATGGTGCAGAAGATGACCGGGCTGATCATCATCTTGATCAAGCTGACGAACAGAGTTCCGAGTACTGCGAGCTCGACCGCGAAGTCCTTCGCAGTCAGGCCGACGATGACGCCGCCGACGACGGCGATGATGACCGCGATGTAGAGCCAATGCGTCTTGTCGCGCTTCTTCTTGGGTTCGGGAACCGGGTTGCGGCTTCCGTCAGCATCGATGCTGGTAGTCATGGGTATGTCCTTTGTGACTAATGGAGTGAGTTGGATCACGCCTTGCTAGAGGACGATGGTGGTCGAAGCCGTGACCGATGTCACGAATACGTTCATTCTGTTCACAGGTTCGAGTTACGAAAGAAGGCACCGCACGTGGCCAAGCGCCCGACGAGCGTCGCAGGGCAGGTTCTGGTCCTGCAATTGGTCGTCATGGCCGTCGTCGTTCTCGCGGGCGGCGTGCTGACGGTCGTCCACGAGCGCTCGAACAGCGACGACGCGACCCGGCGCGAGGTCGTCGCGATCGCCGCGAGCATCGCGAACGAGCCGTCGACGGCGGAGGCCATCTTGTCGAACGACCCGACCGGCCGATTGCAGCCCGAGACCGAGAAGATCCGCGGCGTCACCGGCGTGGACTTCATCGTCGTCATGGCGCCGGACCGCACGCGGTTCACGCACACCACCGTCGACCTGATCGGCAAACCGTTCAGCGGGAACATCGACCGGGCGCTGCAGGGCGAGACGTTCACCGAGACCTACGTGGGTTCGCTCGGCCCGTCGATCCGGGCGGTGACGCCGGTGACCGACTCCGCGGGCACGATCGTCGGACTGGTGTCGGCCGGAGTCACACGGGCCAAGATCAGCGACCAGTTCTTCCAGGGCCTACCGCTGATCGTCGGGGTCGTCGTCGCTGCGTTCGTCGTCGCGACTGTCGGGTCCGTTCTGCTCGCGAGAAGGTTACGACGCCAGACCCTCGGGCTCGCTCCCGACGAACTGCGCTCGATGTACGAGCATCACGACGCCGTGCTGCACTCGATCAGCGAGGGCCTCGTCGTGTTCGGCCGCAAGAACAGCGCAGAGATCGTCAACGACGAGGCGCGACGGCTCCTCGATCTTCCCGACGGCCCGGTCCACCGAACCGATCTCCCGGAATCGTTGCAGCAGATGAAGTCCGGAACCGTGCACGGCGAGCTCCACGTCACCGAGAACCGGATACTCGTCGTCAACCAGGACCCCGTGATGTGGGAGGGTCATCGTCTCGGAGACGTCCTGACCGTCCGAGATCGCACCGAACTGCAGGGCGTCATGGGTGAGCTCGACTCGGTGCGCAGTTTCGCGGAGTCGTTGCGCTCGCAGGCGCACGAGTCGGCGAACCGCCTGCACACCGTCATCACGATGGTCGAACTCGGGCGGCCGCAGGAAGCCGTCGAATTCGCGACGGCCGATCTCGAACTCTCGCAGCATCTGATCGACCGGCTGATGACGGCAGTGAGCGAACCCGCCCTCGCGGCGTTACTCCTCGGCAAGGTGAGCCAAGCCGCCGAGCAGGGCGTGGAGCTGTCGATCACCGAGGACACGGCGCTCGATCACGCGGGTTCGGTGACGCCTCGCGAATTGGTCACGCTGGTGGGCAATCTGATAGACAATGCAATCGATGCGTCGAAGGAAGCCGAACAACCGTGGGTCGAAGTGACCGTGCGCGATTCGGCGTCCGAACTACTCGTGCGAGTCTCCGACAGCGGGCCGGGAATGCCCGCCGACGTTCTCGAAAGAGCGCTGACGCGAGGCTATTCCACCAAGTCCGGGTCGCGCGGTCTCGGCCTCGCGCTCGTCACCCAGGTCGTGCGTCGCTATCACGGCGCGCTGACGTCCGAAATCACGTACGGGTCGGTGCTGACGGCGCGTATTCCACTGGACCGGCCCGCATGATCCGGGTGCTGATCGTCGAGGACGAGGTTCTGATTGCCGAGGCACACAAGAACTACGTCGAACGCGTGCCCGGGTTCACGGTCGTCGGCATGGCGCATACCGGACAGGCGGCCTTGAAAGCCGCCACCGAGGCCGAGGAGCCCGTCGACCTCGTGCTCCTGGACATCGGCCTGCCCGATTCCAACGGCATCGACGTCGCCGCCGCTCTGGGTGGTCTGCGGCCGAGCCCCGACGTCATCGCGATCACGTCGGAGCGAGATCTGTCCGTGGTGCGGTCGGCCGTCGCGCACGGCGTCGTGCTGTATCTACTGAAGCCGTTCACGTTCGCGGCGTTTCGCGACAAGCTCGAACGCTATCGCGAGTTCCACGACGCGTTGCCTGCGGGTGAGAACGCGGCGAGCCAGCGCGACATCGACCGCGCGATGTCCCGTCTCCGCACGGCAGACGAGCGGGCGTCGTCACCGAAAGGCATTGCGCCACAGACAATGGACGGCGTCACCGCCATCGTCCGTGACGCGCCGGGTGGCTTGAACGCGTCCGAGGCCGCCAAGCTCGTCGGCGTCTCACGCGTCACGGCGTGGCGCTATCTCGAACGCCTCGCCGACGACGGCCTCGTCACGCGCAACACGGAATACGGCCGCGCCGGACGCCCGCAGGTGCGGTACGTCTGGCGGTAGGCGGCTTCGCCGCACGTGCACGAAAATACATAGAGGGCTATGCGTTTCTATGCACGTGCGCCGGAGGCGCTTACGATCCAGGCGTACTCGAACGCCGCTTCCTTCCACTTCTCGTAACGCCCGCTGACGCCGCCGTGACCCGCGCTCATCTCGGTCTTCAGTAGCAGCTCCGAGTCACCGGTCTTCGTCGCGCGCAGCGCCGCAACCCATTTCGCCGGCTCGACGTACAGCACACGGGTGTCGTTGATCGACGTGATCGCGAGAATCGACGGGTAGTCCTTGGCTTCGACGTTCTCGTAGGGGCTGTACGACTTCATGTACTCGTACACCTCCTTGTCCGCCAACGGATTTCCCCACTCGTCCCATTCGATGACCGTCAGCGGCAGCGACGGGTCGAGGATCGACGTCAGCGGATCGACGAACGGCACGTTCGCCAGGATGCCGTTGAACAACTCGGGAGCGAGGTTGGCGACGGCACCCATCAGCAGTCCTCCCGCGCTCCCGCCGTCGGCGACCAGATGTTCCGGCGACGTACGTCCGGTGGAGATCAAATGCTGTGCCGCGGAGACGAAATCGGTGAACGTGTTCTTCTTCGTCAGCGTCTTGCCGTTGTCGTACCAGTGCCGGCCCATCTCGCCGCCGCCTCGGACATGCGCGACGACGAACACGATGCCGCGGTCCAGTAGCGACAGCCGCGCCACCGAGAACGCCGGATCCATCGACGCCTCGTACGAGCCGTAGCCGTACAGCAGCGTCGGCGCGGGGCCGTCGGGCACGTCCTTGCGGCGCACGATCGACAGCGGTATCCGCGTGCCGTCCGACGCGACCGCCCAATCCCGTTGCTGCACATAGTTCGACGCGTCGAAGTCACCGAGTACTGGCTGCGACTTGCGGAGCAACAGCTCCTTTGTCGACAAGTCGTAGTCGTACACCTGTCCGGGCGTGATGAACGACGTGTACGCCAATCGCAGCAGAGGCTGCGTCCATTCCGGGTTCGATCCCGATCCGACGGCGTAGAGCTCCTCGTCGAATTCGAGCTCGTGGTACGTGCCGTAGCCGGTGGAGTCGAGCGGCCAGACAGCCAGACGCGTCAGCGCTTCCCGGCGGTAACCGAGTACGAGATGATCGGCGTAGGCGTCGACGTCCTCGAGCCGGACGTCGGCGCGGTGCGCAACGAGCGTCGTCTGCTGCGTCGGGTCGTCGACGGGTGCGTCGGCGAGGATGAAGTTCTCGGCTTTGGCTCCGTCGGTGCCCCACCCGTTCACGGATCCGTTGTGCAGGACGAGGAATCGATCCTCGCCCTTCACGACGGCGTGCTCGATGCTGTACTCGACGCCGTCGACGCGCGGGAGCACGACGCGGAATTCACCCTCGGGGTTGTCGGATTCGAGGACGAGGCATTCGGACGTGATCTTCGAGCCGACCCAGATCATCAGGTACTTCTCGCTGCGCGTCGATCCGAAGCCGACCCAGTAGCTCTCGTCCGGCTCGTGGAAGACCGTGACGTCCTCGTCGGTCGACGTCCCGAGCTTGTGGCGCCACACCGTGTCGGGCCGCCACGACTCGTCGACGGTCTGATAGAAGACGTAGCTGTGGTCGAACGACCAGGTCGCGCCGGGTGCTGTCTTCTCGATGACGTCGGGCAGCATCTCGCCGGTACGAAGATCCTTGAACCGCATCGTGTAGCGCTCGTCGCCCTCGACGTCCACCGAGAAGGCCAGCAGGTTGCCGTCGCGGCTGATGGAGAACGCGCCGAGCGCGAAGAACGAGTGCCCTTCGGCTTCGACGTTGGCGTCGAGCAGGACCTGCTCGCCTGGCACGTTGTCGGACAGTGAAGGCGGCGTCCAGTCGTCGGGAGAGTCGACGGGACAACGGCATTGGAGGCCGTACGACTTGCCCTCCTGCGTGCGGGAGTAGTACCACCAGTCCCCCATGCGCGTCGGCACGGACAGGTCGGTCTCCTGGGTGCGTGACTTGATCTCGTCGAAGATCGCCTGGCGCAACGGTTCCAGACCGGCGGTCTGCTGCTCGGTGTACGCGTTCTCGGCTTCGAGGTAGGCGATCACTTCGGGATCGTCCTTGTCGCGCAACCATTCGTAGTTGTCGACGAAAGTGTCACCGTGGTGCGTCCGCTCGTGCGGAACCTTCTTGGCGACGGGAGGAACGAGTGTCACGGGTGTACCCAATCGTCGAAGTTCAGGCCCGAGATGCGTTCGTAGGCCTCGATGTATCGTGCGCGGGTCGCCGTGACGACGTCGTCCGGCAGGGCCGGAGGCGGAGTGTCGCCGTGGCGGTCCCATCCGGACTCACCCGTCAGCCAGTCGCGGACGAACTGCTTGTCGAAGCTCGGCTGCACCTTGCCCTCCTCGTAACCGTCGGCGGGCCAGTAACGTGAGGAGTCCGGAGTCAGAACCTCGTCGGCCAGAACGAGATTGCGGTCCGCATCGAGACCGAACTCGAACTTGGTGTCCGCGAGAATCACGCCGCGGTCCAATGCGAAATTCGCTGCACGCGTGTAGATCTCGAGGGTGTCCTCACGCAGCTTGAACGCGAGTTCTTCCCCGACCTTGTCGACGACGGCCGCGAAGTCCACGTTCTCGTCGTGCTCACCGAGGGCAGCCTTCGCCGCCGGAGTGAAGATCGGTTCGTCGAGCTTGCTCGACTCGACGAGCCCTGCGGGAAGCTCGACGCCACACACCGCGCCGGTGCGCTGGTAGTCCGACAGTCCCGATCCGGTCAGATATCCGCGGGCGACGCACTCGATCGGCACCATCTCGAGCCGCTTGACGACGAGAGCCCGTCCGAGAAGTTCCTCCGGGATGCGTTCGTCGCGAGGGTCCCCGGCAAGATGGTTGACGCCACCCAACTCCTCGAAGAAGAACACGCTCATTGCCGTCAGGACGCGGCCCTTGTCCGGGATGGGTGTCTCGAGAACGTGGTCGTAGGCAGAGATTCGATCGCTGGCGACGAGGAGAAGATGGTCGTCGTCGATGACGTGGAGATCGCGGACCTTACCCCCGGCGAGGTGTTCATAGCTGCTGAGTTGTGGACGCACGAGACCAACCCTATCTGGGTGTGCTCGCACGGTCTGCCCGTGTCGAGGAACAATGGTTGGTGATGGCAACGAACCAAGAAGTGCCCGATGTCGGTTTCCGGTCCGAGCGAGGGCCGATTCTGATCGCCCTGATGCTCAGCACGTCACTCGTCGCGCTCGACTCGACGATCATCGCGACGGCGGTGCTGACGATCGTCGGCGATCTCGGTGGGTTCGGTCAGTTCCCGTGGCTGTTCTCGATCTATCTGCTGGCCCAGGCCGTGTCCGTCCCGATCTACGGCAAGCTGGCCGACCTGTTCGGGCGGAAGAAGGTCATGCTGTGGGGCATCGGGGTGTTCCTTCTCGGATCGATCCTGTGCGGCCTCGCGTGGTCGATGCCCGCCCTCATCGCGTTCCGCGCCGTGCAGGGACTCGGCGCAGGCGCGGTGCAGCCGATGTCCGTGACGATCGCGGGTGACATCTACACGTTGCAGGAACGCGCCAAAGCGCAGGGCTATCTGGCCAGCGTCTGGGCGATGAGCGCGGTCCTGGGGCCCGCACTCGGCGGAATCTTCTCCGAGTTCCTGTCCTGGAGGTGGATCTTCTTCGTCAACATTCCGCTGTGCCTGCTGGCAGGGTGGGTGCTGATTCGGCGCTTCCACGAGGGCGCACTCGACAGAACGAAGCCGAAGATCGACTACGCGGGTGCCGCCCTGCTGACGATCGGCGCCGCCGCGGTGTTGCTCGGCCTTCTCGAAGGCGGCCAGTCGTGGGCGTGGGCGTCACCGATCAGCATTTCCATCTTCGTCGGTGGCGTCGTCGCGCTGGCGTTGTTCACGTGGCAGCAGACGCGCGCCGCCGAGCCGATCCTGCCGCTCTGGGTCTTCACGCGTCGCGTACTCGTCGTCAGCAGTCTCATCTCGCTGCTGGTGGGTGCCATCGTGCTGGGTCTGACCTCGTACGTTCCGACGTTCGTCCAAGGCGTCCTCGGTACCGGTGCCATCGTGGCGGGTTTCGCAGTGGCGACGCTGACGCTGGGATGGCCGATCGCAGCGTCGCTGTCGGGCAGGTTCTATCTGCGCTTCGGGTTTCGCGCGACCGCCATGACGGGTGGAACGATCGCGGTCGTCGGCGCAGGGGCGACCACGCTGGTCGGCTCCGATTCCCCGATCTGGATGATCGCGGCGGTCTGCTTCGTCGTCGGCCTCGGCATGGGTCTCATCGCCAGCCCGACGCTCATCGCCGCCCAGACGAGCGTCGAGTGGGAAGAGCGCGGCGTTGCGACGTCGACGAACATGTTCGCGCGTTCGATCGGAAGTGCCGTCGGAGTCGCGATTTTCGGTGCCGTCGTGAATTCGCGAGTGTCTGGCGACCCGGACCCGGCGCAGCTGTCCGACGCCGTTCATCTGGTCTTCGTGGGTGTCTTCGTGACGGCGGTCGTCATGCTCGCCGCAGCAGCGCTGATGCCCAAGGCGGCTTCGCCGCACGTGCGCGCGAATGTATAGTGCCTTCGGGTCATTCCGCAGGCTCCACTCCCGCCCGCTATACATTTCTACTCACGACCGGTGCACGTACCCGTGCGACACGAATTCGACCGTCAGCACGACGGCCAACGTCTGGGCCAGCAGCAACCCCGTCAGTACGAGGATCTGCACCGCACCTGCTTGAATCGCCGAACCACTGGCCAGCAGCACACCGACGAACGCGCCGGGCAGTGTCACGAGTCCGACGGTTCGCGTCTGGTCCAGGCCGGGCAGCAGCGCGTCGCCAGCCGTCGGCCGGACGACCTCGAGCCGTGATTCTCGTTCGGACAGGCCGAGGCTGAGCGCGGCCTCGACTTCACCGTGACGATCGGTCAACGCGTCGAGCGAGCGTCGCGCAGACAGCGACGTCGCAGTCATCGTGCCGCCGAGGATGATTCCGCCGACGGGAACGATCGCGATACCCTCGGCCGGGACCACGCCGGTCAGGAGGCACAGCGGGACGACGACGCCTATGCCCACCGCGAGTGGAATCGTGAGCCACAGGCCGGAGCGACCTGCTTCCGAGCGCCGGATCGACGTGAACGCTGCGGCCCCGAACATCACCAGCAGTACGAGCAGCGACGACCACAGGTGTGCCAGTGCTGCAGCAAGAATCAGCGAGATCGCTGCCAGTTGTACGAATCCACGCAGCGCAGCCGTCGGAACCGTGGATATCCGCCCGATCGACGACCACCAGTACACCGATGCCGCGAGCAGCACCATGACGACGCACAGAACGGCAAGGGGGAGACCGGGTTCGGCCAGCGAAGAACTCACGCGGGCAATTGTCCCTCGTGCGTGGAAGTCGCCTACAGCCCGACGCGCTCCAGCATCGCGTCGAATTCCTCGCTTGCCTCGGCCTGACTGCGGCCGGCTTCGAGGGCGCCGTTGTACACGGCCAACGCCTCCTCCTGATACTTCTTGTACTTCTCGAGCCACTGTTCGGAATTCACGCGCCAGTAGCCGATGATCTCGAATTGCCGCACGGGATAACCGAGTTCCTTGCGGAAGTACTTGCGCACGACGCGTGACGACGACGCCTCGCCCGCGAACCAGACGTAGCCTTCGCCGTCGGGTAGGGCGTAGTCACGGACGGCGCCCTCGAGCACGCTCGCGCAATCGCCGTTGCCGGAACCGATCCGCCAGTCGTACGTGACGTCGCCCTTGGTCTCGAACTCCTGGATGTCGCCGCGTTCGAGCACCTCGACGATGGCGTGCGCCTTCGCCCCACTGGGCAGTTCCTCGACGATCCGACCCAGCGCGGGCAGTCCCGTCATGTCGGCCACGAGCAACTGCCACTCCGCGGTCTCGGGGAGGTCGTACCAGCAGCGGGGGCGCGTCCACAGCACGACCTGACCGACGGTGGCATTCAACGCCCACGTGGCTGCGACGCCTCCCTCGTGTGCAACGAAGTCGATCACGAGAGTGCCTGTCGCCGAATCGATTCGACGCACCGTGTAGTTGCGGCCGTCGGGCACGGGTTCGACGTCGTGGTACCACCATTGACCGTCGACCTCGGTCATCGCAGGTGGGCGGTCCTCACCGTCTCGCGGGAAGAAGATGGTGACGCATTCGTCGGGCTTGCCGTTGGAGACGTACTGCGCGACGTCGTCGCCGCCGAACGTCACCCGGACCATGTGCGTGGTCAACTGCTCGACCGCGACCACTTCGGCGAAGTAGTAACCCTTGCCCGTCATCGAACCTCGTCTTCGCTAGATCTGCGCGTGTGCATGGTTAGCCTACGCTCACTATCGATGCTCGGTACACGAGCCACGGTCGCGCCGGCATACAGACCCGCCACCAACGCCGTGACAGCCGCGCGACCCTGGTCGTCCTCGAAGAACACGATCTCCCGTACCGGACGACTCTCGACGACGTCGACCACCACAGTGAGGGAATAGTCGCCCGCGACGATCGTCGGCAGTTCCGTCACGTCCGCTTCGACCAGTACGTCGTCGAGGACGTGTTCCGTGCCGACGTGACCCAGCACGCGTTCGACGTCGCCTCGACGGAGCCGGTCGACCAGCACATCCGGCATGCCCGAGTGATCGAGGAGCACGATGCTTGCGCCCAGCCGTTCCAGCGCACAGAACGCGACGGCGAAGTCGACGGCACCGGCTACCAGGACACCCACTCGAGTTCCGTGGTCGACGCCCGAGCGGTGCAGACAGGCGGCGAGATAGTGAGCCGAGTCCGACAACGAGCCGTAGTCGACGGCGTTGCCGTCGGCAATCAGAGCGACGACGTCGTCCGGTGCGTCGTCGAGACACTGTGTCAGCGAGCGACGAACGGCCGTCGTCGGTGCACCGCCGGGATCGTTCACTCCTCGTCCTCACACTCGATGAGCCGCTGTCGACGCATCCGAGTGTGACACATAGGAAAGGCAACCTTAACTTCCGGCGTCATCGCGACGCTCGCGAACGCCATCGAGGTTGAAGCTTGGAGCGTATAGTCGAGGTGTTGCATTTCGCACCGACCTGTCACGACGCATTCGAGGATCCACCCCAGTGTCCACTCCCCTGCCGCCGGTCGACGAGGTCGAGTCCTTTCTCGCCACCTGTTCCGAGATCGAATCGATCACGTTGCGCGACAGAATCTTTGCGACCGATCCCGTGCCCGTCCACGACATGGCAGCGCGCCTTCGTGTCGCCCCGGAACACGCTGTTCGGATCGAACACCGCTCACGCACCCGGGCATTCGACGCGCTTCGACGGCTCCCGAGCCTGCGAGCGCTCGGTGACCGCATCCTGGAGGTCGCCCGTCCCGTCGCCTCCCTGTCTCGCGTCACCCACAAGATTCCCGACACGAATCGCACGATTCCCTCATTGCGTATTCCGATGTGGTCGTTGATCTCTCGGATCGACGATCGCCTGTCCGTCGAATCCGGCTGGGTCTTCTCACCCACGCGCGACGCCGCCCGCGACGAACTCTCCGCCGTCGTCGCCCGCAACTCGACGATCGACGGCATCACGCCTCTCCGCGCCGTCGCCGAGCACTTGGGTATGCCCGCAGCGGAATTGGAGGACTTCGCAGCCGGGTACCGCGTGCTCGACGGCCATCTCGTCCCGCTCGACCTGCCGGTCGCCGGTCAGCTGGCGTCGATCCTGGCGTCGACGGGCACGCCGACGTCCATGCCGGACCTGATGGACCGTATGCAACCGACACGGTCGGCCTCCAGTGTCCGCAACGCCCTCGTGACCGATGCACGATTCGCCAAGACCGACCGCACCCTGTGGGCGCTGACACGCTGGGGTATTCCGCCGTACGTACCCATCCACCGCCAGATCGCGAGCATCGTCGACGACCGCGGCAGCATCGAGATCGACCGCCTCGTCGCGGAGATCACGGGTTCGTACGACGTCAAGGAACAGAGCATCCGAACCTATGCGTCCACAGGCGATTTCGTGACCGAGAACGAGATCGTCACCCGGCGTCGACATTCCTACAAGCCGCGCAAATCGCCGTCGAAAACCAAACACCTGTACCGCGGTCACGGCGTCGTGCGATGGCGTACCACCGTCACGGCAATCCATCGCAAAGGATCGGCGTTCAATCTGCCGTCGGCACTCGCGGCACTGCTGAACGTCGGGCCCGGCACGCCCCGTTCCTTCGACTCTCGGCTCGGTAGTCAGTCGGTCATGTGGGTGTCGGTGCAGGCCCGATCGGGGACGATCAAGCGTTTCGTCGACGATCTGGATCTCACCGAGGGCGAGGAGATCTTCCTCGAGTTCGGCGACGACGGGACCTTCGACGTCGTCAGAGCCGACCTGCCCCATACCGATCCGGCAACCCGAATTCTCGGTCTGATCGGCCGCCGCGCCCGTGACGCCGCCGACGACTCGACGGTTCTGGCCGAGGTCGCCGACGCCGTGTGGCTTCCGAACGACGCGACGCGCGACGAGGTGATGTCGATCTTGTCCTCGCGCAAGGAATTCGAGCTGCGGGGTGCGGTCGAACACCTACCCATCAGCCACGCGTAGCGAATTCCACCACCGTCGATCCCCAACCGAGCGAGCCGAATCGCGGCTCTCCGTAACCACTCTCGGAGACCAGCGCCCGAAGTTCGCTTTCGGTACGTCGGCCTGTGCCGTGCAGACACAGCTGCAGCAGATCGCTTTCGGTGTCGTGATCGTCGGTCGTCGCCGGATCCAGCAGGTCGGTGATGACGACGACCCGCATCGCCGACGCGCCGATCGCGCGTAGCAGCACCTGCGCGTCGGCGTCGGGATGCAGGTCGAGAACGTCGACGACGATGGCCAGATCCACTCGGTCACCCAGGACGGTGAACTCGCTGGCGTCGATACGGACGACGCCGTCGCGACGGGCCTCGGACACGTCGGCGTAGTTTCGCGCATTCATCGCGGGCAGTCCGACCAGGCTGATGCGCAGGTCGGGCCGTAGCCGCGCGAGCGTGTCGGCGTAGACCCCTGCACCTTCACCGTAGATCGCGACGACCTCGACCCCGTCGAAGTCGACGGCATCCGGCAAGGCCGGCGCACGGTACACGGCGCCGAATGCTGCCTCCTCGTGGAAGTCGTCGAGAAAGCCCGGCTCGCGCTGCTTGTCGGCGAAACCGTGCCCGACGGCGGCCGATCCCGTGCGCACCGACTCGAGCAATCCGAGAAACGCCATGTCGAGGCGGGTGTGGATCTTGTCGAAGTGCAATGCCTGGCTCAGGAACGTGTCCTGATCCGCGAGAACGGCACCCGTGTCCGTCAACGCGTACCGACCGTTGTCGACGGTCATCAACCCCATCACCGCGAGGTGCCGGAGCAACTTCGCCGTCGCGCGTTCGTCGGTGGAACATTCGGCAGCGATCGCCTCCGCAGAGTCCGCACCTGCGTCTACCGCAGCGAACACACCGACGGTCACGGCAGTGCGAAGCGCAAGCGGCGGAAGCAGTTCCGACATCTCGTGTACGGCGTCCGCCGGATCGGATTCCACCGCGAGCGGTTCGCGATACCGCCAGTACCCGGCGATCTCGACGAACTGCTTGTCGATCTCGCGATCCTGCTTGGCCCAGCGTCGCAACGGCTTGATCGTCGACGCCTCCCCGGCAACCCACAGATACGGCTGACCGGGCCGCCACTGCGCGCCCTGCACGGTCTCGACGAGGCGCGACCGACCGTCGGCATCCGACCGGTACAACCACGTGATGTCCACGTCCGCAGCAGACTTCAGCTCCTGCCGGTGCGACGGCTCGGCAACCTCGACGACGACGGTCGCCGGCATGTCGGCAGGAAGTTCTTCCAGACAGTGCGCGATGGCCGGCAATGCCGTCTCGTCCCCGGCCACGAGCATCCAGTCCGCACCGATGGGCAACGACGACGAATGCTTCGGTCCCGCAACGAGAATTTTCTCCCCCGGCTGGACGCTGTACGCCCAGTCCGATGCAAGACCTCCCTTGTGCGCGGCGAAGTCGACGACCAGTTCACCTGCCGCCTCGTCGAACCGGCGAACCGTGTAGGTGCGGCTGTACTGGAACGACCCGGCAGGCCAGTCGACGGTTCCGTTGTCGAGGTTGCGCGGAACCTCGAAAGGCAATGCACCCGTGGAAGGGTCGACCGGCAGGAGCTTGATGTCGTCGTCGAACCCGTTGCTCCGCACCGGAGGAAGCTCGACACCGTCTCGCACATGACGATCCAACGACGGACCTCCGAGAACGACGCGACGCATCCCGGGCGTGACGTCCTCCACCGTCAGAACATCGAACTCTCGCATGCAGATCGGAAAGATCTCGACCTCGCGTACGGTCCCCGCCATCGAACTTCCTCTCGTGTGTTCTCAGTACTCGCCGAGCGCAACCGCGACCCAGTGGGACACGGTCGGATCAGCTGCGAGCGTCGGGAAATCGACGTCCGCAGCGCCCGCGGACCGCCATCGTTCCACAAGGCCCATGATGCGGATCGAGTCCAACCCTTCGTCGAGCAGGTTCAGCTCGTCGTCGATCCTCTCGGGTGACCGGTCGAGTGCGGTGGCGATGTCGCCGATGACGGTCTCGCGGGTGAGCACAGTGGTGAGTCCTTGTCTTTCGGGGACTGAAACAGTCTTCTTACTTGGCGAACATGGTCTGGACCTGGTCCAGCGTCGAGATCACTCCGTCGTAGTCCGGCCGGTAGCTCGTCGCCGGAAGCTCGAACACCTTGCCCGACGCGAATGCATGCAGGTTCGCGTACGCCGGGTCCTGCTTCAGCTCGTCCAGGCCGCGTCCGGCGACCGGAACGACGATGACGACAGGCGCGGTGGCGACGTTCCCGAGCAGCTCGTTGCTGATGATGAAGGAGTCACCCGATCCGTAGAGTTCGGGGTTGTCCGCCTTGGTCAACACGTCGTCGGGCTCGAAGCCCACGGTCTTCAGCAGTTCCGGCAACGTCGCGGTCTGCGGAATGAACGCCGGCTCGTTCGTGCTCAACGACAGGAAGTACGCGACGGGGGAACCCGGAACCGTGATGGCATCCTCGACCTCGGCAACCTTGTCCTCGTAGGCGTCGAGCAGGCCGTCCACCTTGTCGGATTCGCCGGCCGCGTCGGCCACTGCCTCGAGCTGCCCCTGCCAGGTGTTGACCGACGACGGGATGAGGACCGTCGGGGCGATCGCGGTCAGCTGATCGTAGGCCTCGTCGGCCTGTACCGCCGAGATACCCTGCCCGCCACCGATGATCAGGTCGGGCTCGGCCTGCGCGATGGCCTCGATGTTCAGCGCTTCACCTGCGGGCAGTTCCTGGGTGCCTTGCGCCTGCGCCTTCTCGGCCCACTGCGGCGGGAAGCCGCCGTCGAGGTTGGTGACGCCGAGTAGTCGGGTATCGGTGATCGCGATCGGCGCGTCGAGGGTGAAGAGGTAGCCCGCCAACCCTGCCGACAGCACGGCGATGCGCTGCGGATCGGCGGGAACGGTGACGTCACCCTTGTCGGTCGAGACGACGCGCGTGTCGCTGCTGCTCTCGTTCGTCGTGGCGCTGCCGTCGGATTCGGCATCGCTGCTGCTGCACGCCGTGAGGCCGATGGTCACCGCGGCCAATGCCGCGACGATCCGTACACCACGTCGTCGAAACTGTGTGTCAGACACTGAAAGATCCTTCCGAGATCATCGTTGTGTTCGTGTTCCCCGATCGGCTTCTAGCGCCCATCGGAATCCTTCTCGTGTGCCAGCAGCGGCACGATCGAACTCCAGCCCCCGGCACCCACCATCCCGTCGTGGTCGGCATCGACGGCGTGGACGACGAGTTCGCCGTCGTGCACGCGCGTCCACCGATCGGCGAAACCGAGCGGTGGCTTCGAGCGCTGGGCCTCGAACAGCGTCAGCGTCCCCCGATATGTCGGCGATGTCGCATTTCTCAGCAGGGAGGCAGTGTAGGCGAAGTTCGCATCGATATGGGGTGCTAGCTCGGGCGCTACGGTTTTCGCTGTCCGCATGGTGTCGGTGGACGTGTGTCCGTCCGCAGGTTCGCTGTCGATCAACCCGACGAAGCCGACGGATTCACCGAGAGCATCCAGCCTGGCCGCCATCGCATGGGCCAGCACTCCTCCGAACGAATAGCCGAGCAGGTCGTACGGACCGTCCGGCTGTTCCTGCCGCACCGTCTGCACGTACAGCTCGACCAACTCGTCGAACGTGTGCGGGCGCTCCAGGGGCAGCTGCAGCCCGACGACCGGCCGATCGATCCGTGCAGCCAGAGGCGCGAAGTGCCACGCGACACCACCTGCAGGATGGATGCAGAACAGCGGGTCACCCGTCGCCGCGGTCGGGAACCGCAGGAGGATGTGGTCGCCCGACGAGCTACCTCCGGCGTCGACGAGTTCCGCAATCGACGAGACCGATTGTCGTGCAATCAAATCCGCGATCTCGACACGAACGCCGAATTCGCGCTGCACCCGAGACACCACGCGCATGGCGGCGAGCGAGTCACCCCCACAGTCGGCGAAACCGTCGTCCCCGCCGATGTCGTTCCAGCCCAGCACATCCGAGAAAATATGTGCGACGCGGCGCTGGGTGTCGGTCCGCAACGTATCGGCGACGTCGCGACGCGGCGGCTCGGGAAGAGCGGCGCGATCGAGCTTGCCGTTGATCGTCAACGGGATGTGGTGGACGACGACGATCCGAGACGGCACCAGATGCGCCGGAACCGAATCACGAAGCAACGCCCGTAGATCCGCAGACTCACCGGACGCGACGACGTAGCCGATCAGCCGAGGAATGCCACTGTCGTCGCGGACCGTGGCGGCAGCCCGCTCGACGCCGGGCAGTGACTCGAGCGCGGACTCGACCTCACCGAGCTCGATGCGCATTCCTCGGATCTTCACCTGTCTGTCGACGCGGCCGAGATACTCGAGGCGACCCCCGGGCAGGTAGCGGACCAGGTCACCGGTCCGGTACATACGCTGCCCCACCGTGAACGGATCGGCGACGAACACGCTCGACGTCTGTCCGACACGACCGAGATAGCCGTGGGCAACTCCGTCGCCGGACATGTAGAGCTCGCCCGAGGCACCTACCTCGACGGGCCGAAGCCCCGAATCGAGCACTCTCGCACTGGCATTGCGCACTGGACGACCCAGGCACGGTGTCTCGCTGTCGGCAACCGCGGATCCCATGGCGTTGATGGTGAATTCGGTCGGTCCGTACAGGTCGTACCCGTCGACGCCGTCCTGCTCGCGCAGCCGCGTCCACAATTCCTGCGGTACTGCTTCGCCGCCGAGCATCACCAGTACAGGCGCCCGCTCGCCGTCGAGAAGCCCCGCGGCGATCAGTTCTCGTGCGTAGGAGGGTGTCACGTTGACGACGTCGATGCCGACGTCGCGGTAGTGCCCGACCAGACCGATCGGATCGGCCCGCGCCGCCTCGTCGACGACGTGCACGTGATGGCCTGCCACCATCCAGAACAGTTCCTCCCACGACATGTCGAACGAGAACGACACCGTGTGGGCGATGCGCAGAGTCCGTCCACCGACGGATTGCTCTGTGGGACGGAAGATCTCGTCGCGGTGATTGTGGTACATCGCCGTCAGTCCGCGGTGCCCGACCTGGACGCCCTTGGGCTTTCCGGTCGAACCCGACGTGTAGATCACGTACGCGAGCTGGTCCGGATGAACTGGTCCGGCGATGCGGTCCGGGGAGACCGTCGGCGGCGGAGCGGAACCCGACAGAACAGAGCGCACCGCCGGGTCCGACAGGTCGAGCACGTCCACACTCGCAGGGAGCGCCGCGGTGACCGCTGCGACGTCGTCCGAGGAGGCGTCGACGGTGACGATCGCGGCAGCGCGACTGTCCAGAACCAGTTCGACGTGTCTCGAAGCCGGATGCGCACGATCGAGTGGGAGATACGCTGCGCCGGCACGCATCACGGCGAAGATCGCGACGACGTGATCGGCGGTACGAGGCAGCAGCAAGGCCACGACGTCGCCCGCGCCGACTCCCGACGCGGCGAGCACCGACGCGAGCGCGGTGACCCGGTCGTCGAACTGCCGTGCCGTCAGCGTCTCGGTGCCGCACGTCAGTGCCGGACCGTCGGGTGACGAGGCGGCACGCTCCGACAGCAACACGTCGATGCTTCCTTCGTGATCGCCCGGGCCAGGCATCGAAATGCGGGCGGGTGTGAGCGGCGTCGACTCCGGATCGTCTCTGTCGCGGCCGGTGTCGGCAACGGTGACTGCGCCCGTCACGCCGACCAGCGCACCGAGCATGTCGACGACGACGGACGACAGCGCACCGGCCGTCGCGTCGTCGACGAGTTCGGGCCGGTTCTCCAGCGTAAGTTCCATTCCGCCGCTACGACTTCGCGGATCCACGTCGAGTGTGACCGCATAGTGTGTCGCGTCGAACGCCTCCGCGTGGGTGATGCCGACACGCTCGAACACTCCGGCTCGATCGGCGTCACCACCGACGTTGCGGAACACCATCAAGGTGTCGAAGAGCGTGTCGAAGCCCGCGGCGCGCGAGATCTCACCGAGCCCCAGGTGATGGTGGTCGATCACCGACGCCTGGCCGGCGAAGACGTCGCGCACGAGTTCACGCAGCGTCGTTCGCGGCGACATCGTGACTCGCACCGGGACCGTGTTCAGCGTCAACCCCACCATGCGGTCCGCGCGCGGCACACGCGGATCACGACCGGACACGGTGGTGCCGAACACGACGTCGTCTCGGCCGGTGACTCTGCGCAACGTCAATCCCCATGCAGCCGAGACGATGGCGGAAACGGTGATGCCCAGGTCGGCGGCCAGGGCGGTCACGGCGTCGCGCACCGTGTCGTCGACCCGCCGAGTGTGCCGGTTCGGCACGGACATGGCTCCTCGGCCGTTGCGGCGAGCGACGATCGTGGGTTCGTCCAGATCGGCGAGGCGACGCGCCCACGCTGCCCGCGCCGCGTCGTCGTCCAGCGCGGACAACCGTCGCAGATGGTCGGTGAAGTCGGCCGGCGGTTCGAGAACCCGCAGCGCCGCGTCGACGACGTCGTCGTCGGTCGTCTCGGGACCCGCCAGTGTCCTGGCGACGCCGTACAGCACGAACAACTCGCCGAACAACACACCCTGCGACCACGCATCGGTCAGCAGATGATGTCCGGTGACGATCAATTGTTCGGTCTTGGACGCAACTGCAACGACCGCGCGCAGCAACGGCCCCCGATCCAGCCGGAACGGGCGGGCGAACTCGTCTGCGGCAACGGCATCGAAGTCGGCCGACGACTCCACGAACTGCTCGTCCACGACGACGGCTGCCGGGCGAAGAATCGACACCGGCTCCGCGAACACCGCGTGCGTGAACACCGCGGTCAGGTTCGGATAGCGCCGCAGAACCGCAGCCACGGCGATGTTCAGCGCCCGACGGTCGATCGTTTCGGCGAACGTGAATCGGTGCTGCACGTGGTAGCTGTCGGCGCTCTGCCCGCTGGTGACGGACTGGAAGTACATTCCGCGCTGCAAAGGCGTCAAGGGAAGAACCCGCTGCCACCCCGCATAGTCGGCGTCGAGCGTCTCACGTTCGGCGTCGCCGACCTCGACCAACTCGGTCGACGCGTCTTCGGCTACGCCACTGCTGCGGATGGCCGTATCCGCGAGGTCGACGAACGAGTGCGACTCGAACACCGAGGCCACCTGGACTGTGACGCCGCGCCTCCCGGCAGCCGCGACGAATCGCACCGCGGCGATGCTGTCGCCGCCCGCTGCAAAGAAACCGACGTCGGGAGCGACCTCGGTACCCAGCACCTCCGTTGCCGCGGCGAGGAGGTCCCCGAGAATGGTCGACCCGGCCCGATCTCCCTGCGCCACAGTCTCTTCAGTCTCCTCCCGACGACGAGGTACCGGCAGCGCACCTCGATCGAGTTTGCCGTTCAGGGTGCGAGGCAGGGACGACAGGACGGTGATCGATTGCGGAAGAAGCTGATTCGGCACCGTGGCGGCGAGTCGTTCACGGACCACGTCGCCGTTCGGTTCGATTCCGTCGACGGGCACGACGTATCCGAACAGCCGGACCGTACCGTCGGCGATCTCCGCTACCTTGGCGGCGGCGTCGGCGATGCCGTCGAGGGCCCGCAGAGCCGACTCGACGTCGCCGAGCTCGACTCGGAAACCGCGGACCTTGACCTGGTCGTCGGTGCGTCGCAGGTACTCGAGCCGGCCGTCGCGCTTCCGTACGAGGTCACCCGTGCGGTACAGCCGTTCACCGGCCTTCGACGGGTGCGCGACGAACCGTGTCGCGCTGTGCGACGGCCGATTCAGATAGCCGCGTGCCACCTGCGCGCCCCCGAGGTACAGCTCTCCTGCCGCACCGTTCGGCACCTCGCGCAACCACTCGTCCAGAACCCGCGCATCGACGTCGATCCACGGGGACCCGATCGTGACGGGCGTTCCCCTCCGGAGTTCGGCGGCCGTGGCCCACACGGTGGCTTCCGTCGGGCCGTACACGTTCCAGACCGTGTCGCCGACGGCCGTCAGCTGGTCGGCGAGTTCGGCCGGGACAGCTTCACCACCGACGAGCACACGCACGGAACAGTCCCGCAGGCTACCGAGCAGCAGGCGCCACAGCGACGGTGTCGCCTGCACGACAGTCGCATTCGACTCGGCGATCACCGCCGCGAGCTTCGGTGGATCGACGACGGTCGTGCGCGGAACGACGACGACGGACGCGCCGACGATCAACGGACACAACAGTTCCAGCACCGCGATGTCGAACGACACCGTCGTCACGGCGACGAGGGTATCGGACGACCGGACCCACCCCAGCCGAACCGCGGCGTCGGCGAACGCGGCAAGGTTCGCCGTCGTCACCATGACGCCCTTGGGGTTGCCCGTGGTACCGGAGGTGTGGATGACGTAGGCAAGTGCGTCGTCGGCCACCGGCACCGGGGGCAGGACGACGTCGGACCGGCGCTCGACATCGACGTCGTCGACGAGGACCGCGGGCAGGTCGATCCACGACACCGCGTCGACGGTGGCACGCTGCACGAGAACGCACGTCGGCCTCGCGTCGTCCATCATGTACTGCAGGCGCTGCCGCGGGTAGTCGACATCCAGCGGCAGGTACGCCGCACCGCACCGCAGGACGGCCAACAGGGCCGTCGGAAGGTCCTCGTCACGACCGATCGCGACGCCGACGACCGATCCGGGCCGCACACCGTTCTCGGTCAGAACACGCGCTGTCGCCTCCACGCGAGACGCGAGTTCGCCGTATGTGAGGACGCGGTCACCGGCGACCACGGCGACGCCGTTCGGGTCGTGCACGGCACGATCGTGGAAACGGCGGATCAGCGACTGCGGAACGGATTCGCGCACAGGCGAATACAGCAGGTCGTCTCGACCGGATCGCGACAGCGGCTCGTCGGGGCGTTCCAGTACGTCGTCCAGCGAACGGATGATCTCGGCGGCGAGGTTCCGGGTGGTACCGACGTCGAACAGATCGGCCGCACCGCCGACGGCCACCTCCGTACCGTCCCGGCTCTCCCGCAACCACACTGCGACGTCCATACGGGCAGGTGGGTCGACGGGTTCCAGTTCGGTCGCCGTCGCCTCTCCCCACCGCATCGAGTCACCGCGAACCTCGTGCCCGACCATGGTCTGGAACAGCGGGTGTCTGCCCAACAGTCGCTCCGGCGCGACCGCGTCGACGACACGATCGAACGGAACGTGCTGATGTTCGAGTGCAGCCAGAGATGTTGCGCGCACGCGTTCGAGCACCTGGGCCGGTGTGGGGTTGCCCGACAGGTCGATTCGATGAACGACCGTGTTGACGAGGTAGCCCACGGTGTCACGGAAACGGCCGTCGCCGAGGAGTTCTCGGTCCGACACCGTCGTGCCCAGCGGTATGTCGACACCTGCGCCGAACCTGTTCCACGCCAGTGCGACTGCGGCCTCGAGGATCATCAGCGAGCTGACCCCGTGACGGACGGCGGCAGCGCGCATTTCCCGGGCGGTCTTCTCGCTCACTGCCGTGCGCACGCCCACCGAACGATGCGACGCGTCTCGCGGTCGAGGCCGGTCGGTCGGAAGGTCGAGTTCGGCAGGAAGATCGGCGAGCGCGCTCGACCAGTACTGCACCGAGTCCGACGGGGTGCCGGCCTGGGCCGCGAACTCCCAGAACGATGGTGCACCGGTGTCGAGCCTGGGCACCTGCCCGGCGAGCCGCTGCTCGTACGCCCGCCCCAGCGATTCCAGGACCACTCTCACCGACGATCCGTCGATCGCGATGTGATGCACGACGATCACGAGCACGAGCCGGTCACCACTACCGCGAATCACGCACGCGCGGGCCGGTACTCGCCGTTCGATGTCGAATACGGCATCGGGAGCGGTGAGGTACGCCTGGACGGCCTCCTGCATGTCACCCGTGGCGTCGACGATCGTCAGTTCCGGAATCTCCGACTCGCCCCGGACGTGAGGTCGTGGGTCGCCGCCGGCGTCCGCTGGGTAGCACGTCCGCAGAATGTCGAAGTGCACCAGAAGATCACGCCAGGCATCACCCAACGCGCCGACGTCGACAGGGCCGGTCAGTTCGAGCACGACGGGGACGTCGTGTGCGTGCGAACCCTGGCCCAGCCGTTCGAGTATCCACAGACGCTTCTGCGCCGAGGACACGACCGGGTCGGCGGTGATCGATTCGGGCGCCGGCGGGGCAGCCAGCGTACGCGACAGTGCTGCAATCGATCTCGGCGTGCGGGCGTCGAAGATCTCGGCGACGGTGACTGCAATCCCCACGCGACGCAGGGCGGCGACCGCACGCATCGCGGCGAGCGAGTGTCCCCCGCGGTCGAAGAAGTCGTCGTCGACATCGATCGGTACCTCGAGCACAGTGGACAGCTGCGTCGCGACGGTCTCGGCAGTCATCGGATCGGCCGCCGACGACGGTACGACGGACCCGGCTCGGGCGGTTCGGCGCGGTGGAAGCGTCGGGATCGACGACGGCACGAAGTCCGAGGCCGGCCGTTCGACGTCGACGATCATCTCGGCGAGAATCTCCGAAAGAGACTGCACGACAGCCCGAACGACGTCTGCACCGACCTCGTCGGGATCGTGATCGACGACGAGCGTGAATCGGTCTCCCGGGGGCGCGAGCAGCGACAGCGGATACTGCGTGACGCTGACGTTTCCGATACCCAGGATGCGCGTGTCCGCGGACGTATCGTCGTCGGCACCGAACGCGCCGGGATAGTTCTCGAACACGACGAGCGTGTCGAACAACGGACCACGGCCACGGGAGTCGGCGCAGGCTTCGATCTCCGACAACGGGAGTTGCTGTGCGTCACCGAGGTCGTACTGTTCGGACTGGCTTCGCTGCAGCACCTCGCGCAACGGGCGCGCATCGAGCTGCATCCGGACCGGCACGGTGTTGCTGAACAGACCGACCATCTCTTCGACGCGGTCGAGGTCCGACGGTCGGCCGGAGACGGTGGTGCCGAACACCACGTCGTCCCGGCCGACGAGAGCGCACAGCACCGCGCTCCACGCGCCCTGCACCAGGGTGTTGACGGTGAGGCCGTTCTCTCGGGCGAGACCAGCCAGCGCCTCACCCGTCGACGACGGAAGTTCGACGGCGATCGACGACCCGGCCGTTCCGGAATCGCCGGTCCCGCGGGCGACGATCGTCGGCTCCGTGACTCCGGCGAGCCGGGTCCGCCACAGTTCCCGCAGTGCGGTGTGATCCAGCCGGCTCAACCAGCGAAGGAAGTCGGCATAGTCGGCGGCCGGTGCACGTCCCGCCCCGCCGTGGTTGTAGTGCTGCACCAGCTCGCGCAGCACGATGGGTGTGGACCATCCGTCGGTCACCAGATGGTGGGCATTCAGAACGAGGCGGGTGCGATTCTGCGGCAACAGCACCACGTGTGCAGCGAGAAGCGGACCGCGTCGGACGTCGAACACCGCCCTTGCGGCGCGGTTCTGCACGAGAGCGGCGACGGAGTCGGCGGCACGTCGAGACAGCGTGCGCACGTCGGTCACGTCCCAGCGAACACTCTTGTCGCGTGGAATCGATTGAACCGGCTCGTCCACTCCCTCGAAATGGAAGCCGGACGCCAGGTTCGGGTGACGGGACACGACCGCGTCGAATGCGTCGTGCAGTCGTCGCGGGTCCAGGTCGCCGTCGAGGTCGACGACGGCCGTCAGGGTGTACACGTCACGTTCGGCGTGGCGCGCGGCGTGAGCCAGCAGACCCGCCTGCAGCGGCGACAGCGGCAGCAGAGTGTCCAGTGGGCCGGTGATGGACTCGAGTTCGTCGATCTGGCGCTGAGTGACCGACACCGTGCCGCAGTCCACCGCGCTCAGTCCACCGTCGAACACGGCGGCGTGCACGGCGAGGCTCTCCAGCGCGTCGGCGAACGACGACTGCAGCGAGGCCACCGCGTCGGCGTCCAGAAGCTCGCTCGCCGCGGTCCATTCGATCACCAGGTTCGAGTCCTGCGCGAAGACGTTGACGGACAACACTTCCGACAGTGTCCGACCGTGCGGTTCGACGACTCCGAAGGCTTCGCCCGGCGCGGAACGCCAGCCGGCACCCGACAGACCGGTCGACGCGCCCAGGTAGTTCAGCACGATCTGCGGTGCGGGCACCGACGCGAGGTCGCGTCCCGCGTCGTCCAGGAACCGCAGGACGCCGTACCCCACCCCGCTGTCGCGGCCGCGTCGGCGATCGGTCTTGACGGCATGCAGCATCTCGGCGAGAACGGCTCCGCCCGAACGTGCTTCGGCGAACCGATCGTCCGCCGAGACGCACGAACCCGGCACCGTCACGGGATATTCGGTCGTGAACCACCCGACGGTCGAGCCGCGGCCGCGACGGTCGCCGTTTTCGTTGTCCCGACCGTGGCCTTCCATGAGGACCGGGAAGTCGCCCCGGTCACCGAACGAGGTGCGCACCGCAAGAGCGAGTGCGACGAGAAGAACTTCGTCGGGTCGAGCGCTGTACTTGGCGCACAGGTCGAGGACGGCAGCTGCGACGGCACCCGACGACGTCGTCCTGGTGACCGACGCGGTCGCATGGGTGTCGACGCCAGGCCGTGGCCCGGTCTCGGTCAACACCGCACGGTTCGACGTCAGGACTGCGGACCAGTGACCCAGCTCGTCGAGATAGCGGTGCGACGAGGCGCGATCGGCGAGTTCACCCGCACGATGCCGCCAGGACTGTTCGTCGGTCCTCGCGAGTTCACGGCCGGACGCCGTCGCCACCAGGTCTGCGACCAGCACGCTCCAGGACAACGCGTCGACAGCGAAATGATGCACGACGGTCAGCACCCGGTCCGGACCGTCCACGACCCGAATCACGCCGAGCCGCACCATCGGGCCGGCAACCGGGTTCAAGTCCTGCGCAAGCTCGTGCGCGAGGCATGCGGTTCGAATTCCTGCGTCCGCGCTCGTCAACGGCCCGAGTTCGGCGACCTCGGCCGGATCGGCGGACTCGAGGATGTGCACGGAATCCGCGTCGCGCACCGTCATCCGCAGGGCCGCATGGCGGTCGAGCACGATACGCAGTGCGGCCTGCAGCTGTTCGACGTCCACGTTCTCGTCGACCTCGACGGCAGTCCACTGCGCGTACGACGCCACCGCATCCAGCGTGTCGACGGACAGCGCGTTGCGCATGACGGGAGTCGTCGGGGTGGAGCCGGCGGCGATGTCGTCGTCGACGTCGTCGGCACGCCGCTCGAGGGTCCGAGACCCGGCGGCCAACGCAGCGAGGTCGCGCCCGGACAGAATCTCCTTCGGTGTCAGCACCACTCCGTGCCCGCGCAATCGCGCACTGATGGCGATCGCGCCGATACTGTCCCCGCCGAGAGTGAACAAGTCGGAGTCGACGGAGACGTCGTCGTGCCCCAGGACCTCGCCGACGACAGCACACAGCGCGAATTCTGCTGGCGTGCTCGGTGTTCGGTCGATCGAGACCGAACCGGACGCCGACGGCGCAGGCAACCGGGCACGGTCCACCTTGCCGTTGACGGTGACGGGCAGTTCGTCCAGTACGACGACGGCCGACGGAACGAGATGATCGGGAACCCGCGTGTGCAGTGCGCGTCGGATGTCGTCTCCGCTCGTGGTTTCGTGGGCGGTGACATACCCGACGAGCCTGGCGCCTGCCCCGGACCCGAGAACGACGGCAACCGCGGAACGCACCGAATCGACCTGTGCGAGAATATTTTCCACTTCCCGCAGTTCGACGCGATGGCCCCGAATCTTGACCTGGTCGTCGGCGCGACCGAGATACTCGAACCCGGTCGCGTCGTCCCAGCGCGCGAGATCGCCGGTGCGGTACATGCGCCGCCCGGGAACGTTCGGATTCGCGACGAACCGGTCGGCGGTGGCACCCGGTCGATCGAGGTATCCGCGCGCGAGCTGCGGGCCGGCCAGATACAGTTCGCCGACCTCGCCGTCGAGCACGGGACGAAGCGCACCGTCGAGCAGGTAGGCCGCGGTTCCGTCGAGAGGACGACCGATGCGTACCACGCCCGAGTCGACGTCGTCCGAGATGGCGTCGACCGTCGCTTCGGTCGGTCCGTACATGTTGTAGACGCGGGCCGCACTCGCCCCCAGCACTGCGGCGAGCGCGGGAGGTAACGCCTCACCGCCGACGACGACGGTGTTCACGCCGGAGTCGGTCAGTCCCGCGTCCACGAGGAACGACGCCATGGACGGGGTCGTGTCGACGACGTCGATCGCGTCCTCCGCGAACTTCTGGATCTGCAGGTCGGCATCGCGCTGAATTTCGCTGTCGTACAGGAATACTCGGTGGCCGTCGAGAATCCACAGCAGCGGATCGAGCGAGGCGTCGAAGGCGAACGACGTGGTGTGCGCGACGTGCAGCCTGCGCCCGCCCACGCGTGACGCGGCATCGGCGTAGACACTGGCACGCTGACGCGCGACGAGGTGCGCCAGGCCGCCCGCACGCACGACGACGCCTTTGGGGGTACCCGTCGAGCCCGACGTGAACAGCACGTAGGCCATGTCGTCGGGTCGGGACGAGGCCGACTCCCCCAGTCGGACTACCTCCCCGGTCAGGTCGTTCAGGGGCAGGACGGCGCAGTCGACTGCCACCGGCGATATGTCGGCACACAGCAAAAGCACCGGCTTCGCCTGGGCAGCGAGCGCGTCGAGCCGTTCGGTCGGGTACGCCGGGTCGAGCACGACGTATGCCGCGCCGACCTCCCACACGGCGAAGATGCTCG
Organism: Rhodococcus sp. BP-261; assembly: GCF_019835205.1. Classification (NCBI taxonomy): domain Bacteria; kingdom Bacillati; phylum Actinomycetota; class Actinomycetes; order Mycobacteriales; family Nocardiaceae; genus Rhodococcus; species Rhodococcus sp. BP-261. The sequence goes on from NZ_JABUCO010000011.1 coordinate 124,715, forward strand.
CGACGATGTCAGCGCTGCGTGGCAGCGCCAACGCGACGATGTCGTCCGCACCGACACCGCGGCGCCGAAGCACCCCTGCGATCGTGCCGACGCGTTCTCCGAGTTCGGCTGCGGTCCAGCGTGTCTCGTGATCGACCAGCACGACCTCGTCCGCATGACGGACGACCATGTCCGCGAACACCGTTCGCACGGGCGGCGCGTCGCGCACCAATGCAGGCGGCGTCCACCCGGCGGGAATACCGCTGCCGCGCAGGTCGACGTCGGCCAATGTCGGTCGTTCGGGAGCGCACAGCGCACCGACGAGCTCGGCCAGACCGCGCACACGAGCCGCCGCGGCCTCGGCGGACACAGCCCTCGCGTCGACCTCGAAGCCGAGCAGCATCCGTCCACCGTCGAGGGGCGTGGCCGTCAGACCGAGTTCCTCGGGCGGACCACCCGCGACGTTGCGCAATGTTCCGACCGCCCCGGCGAAGTCGAGCTCGAAATCGAACGCTTTCAGGTTGATTCCGACACCGTGCAGCAGCGCACCCGCGCCAGGGGCAGAAAGGTCGCGCACGATGTCTTCACCGCGATAGCGCTGATGGGCTCGCAGCTCGCCGAGAGCCGCGGCCACCGACGTCGCGAGTGCCCGGACGTTGTCGGTCAAGGACACCGACACACGCAGCGGCAGCACGTTCACGGCCATCGACGGGGTGGTCAGTGTCGCGCGCGTGGTGCGCACCATGATCGGCAGGGCAAGGACGACATCGGTGGTCTGCTGCAGGCGGGCGACGAAGCCTGCGTACGCTCCGATGAACACGTCGGCCCACGTGCAGCCGATGTCCTCGGCAATCGACCTCAGCAACGCCATCCCGTCCGCCTCGACGACGGCGCGCGCGGAGTGCGTCCGCGGAGCCGACCCGACGTCGCCGGTCGACCGTCCGCGCAGCTCGGGAAGCGGACTGAGCCGCCGCGTCCAGTAGTCCCGATCGGAGGAGGCGTCGTCGGATTTCCGGTACCGGACGTCCTCGGTGACGACGTCGGTGAACGAGCCGAACGGGTTCGGGCGCAACGTCTTTCCTGTCACCGCCGACGTGTACCGTGCGGCGAGACGGCGCGAGATCATCGCAGCGGAGTAACCGTCGACGATCAGGTGGTGGTAGAGCTGAACGCACCAGACCTCGGTCTCGGAGAGCCGAAGAACGGTGTAGACGAAGAGTTCTCGATCGACCATCTCGCGGGCTGCCTCGGCCGCATCCCGCCGAATGCGCGTGACGTGTTCGTGGGCTGCAGCGTGGGGATCCGCCTGGGCGGTCAGGTCGACGACCGGAACGTCGACGGCGTCCGCCGGTTCGATCCACTGCCGCGGCCCGTCGTCGGATGCCACGAAGCGGAGTCGCATCGTGTCCGCCTCGGCAACCGTGGCGCTGATGGCGTCGATCAGAACCGACACGTCGATCGGCACGCCGCCACCGGACGCGTCGATCTCGAGCACCTCGCCGACGAGGTAGTAGGGCGAATCCGGTTCCAGCCGTTGCGCATTCCAGATACCCAGCTGGGCGCCGGTCAGAGGCATCAGTGCCGCTGAGGTGTCGGTGCGGTGCTCTTCGACGAGTGTCATCGTGATTGGCTCTTCTTGTCGATCTTGCCCACCGAGGTCGTGGGGAATTCGGAGACGAACTCGAACTTGTCCGGAACGGTGTACGCAGCCACCTTGCGCTCGGTACGAAGAAATGCCCGCAACTGTCCCGCCGTCGGCTCGTCGGAGTCGGGGTCACGGCGGATGACGAACGCGCAGATCTTCTCTCCGAGAACGGGATCGGGAACGCCGACGACCGAGACGTCGTGAATCTTCTCGTGCGCGAGCAGATGGTTCTCGACGACCGCAGGCGCGACCTTCTCACCACCGCGGTTGATCTGATCCTTGCTGCGGCCGACGACCTGGAGGTAGCCCCTGTCGTCCTGGACGACGATGTCACCGGTGGTGTAGTAGCCGTCCACGGTGAACGCAGTCCGATTGTGTTCGGGGGCACGGAAGTACCCGCGAATCGTGTACGGTCCGCGTGTCTGCAGATGCCCCGGCATTCCTGTCTCCACCGGCTGCCCCGCATCGTCGACGACGCGCACCTCGTCGTCCGGCGAGATGGGCCTTCCCTGCGTGCCGAACACGGTGGCGTCGTCGTCGCCGACGCGGGTGTAGTTGACGAGTCCCTCGGCCATCCCGAAGACCTGGGTCAACGAGCAGCCCAGTTCGGGGCGAACCCGGCGAGCGACTTCCTCGGTCAGCTTCGCGCCGCCCACCCACACCGAGATCAGCGACGTCAGATCGCGTTCCCGGCGCACCGACGAGTTGAGCCACGCCATCAGGACCGGGGGCACCAACGCTGCGTGCGTGACCGCATGCTGCTCGACCAGGCGCAGGCACGTGTCGGGCGACGGATCGGGCGCCATCACGATGCTGCCGCCGACGGCGACGACACCGAGCAATCCCGGGGAGCTCATCGTGAAGTTGTGCGAGATGGGCAGTGCCGCAAGCATGACGGACGTCTCGTCGATCTCGCAGATGCGCGCACTCTCGCGCACCGAGTAGAGGTAGTCGTCGTGCGTGCGCGGGATCAGCTTGGGTGTGCCCGTCGTTCCGCCGGACAACTGCAGAAACGCGATGTCCGACGGCAACGCACGTGTGCGCCTCGGCACCGCGTCCGCGGTGGCCCACGACGGCTTTCCGACCGGCACGACCACGGTGACCAGATTCGCTACGGCAGAGCGGATTTCGTCCGCGATCTCGGTGTACGAGGTCGACCCGAAGCGGTCGACGGTGACGTACGCCCGGGCATCGGTGGCGCGGCAGAACTGTTCGATCTCGGCTCGTCGGTGTGCTGCGAGCGCGAAGACGGGTAACGCACCGAGCTCGAACAGCGCGAAGACGACCTCGACGAATTCGCTGGTGTTCGGCATGTGCACCACGACGCGGTCACCGCGGCCGATACCTCGCGCGCCGAATTCGCCTGCCACCGCTTGGACGCGATCGGCCAACTCGGCGTAGGTCAGCGCGCGATGATCGTCGATCACCGCGATGCGCGTCGGATACGCGGACACGCTGTCCGCCAACAGATCCGAGTGCGTCTGCCCGGTCCAGTAGCCCTTGTCCCGGTAGTCGGCTGCGAACTCCTTGGGATAGGGCACGACACCGTCGAGCACCAGCGGCGTGAGCGTGTCCACCGACGAGCTCATCGTGCGACGCCCGCTGCCACGGGCTGGCGTCCGAGCGCGTCGGCAACGTCCGTGGCGGTGACGACCGCACCGCACCGCTTGGCGGCGTAGGTCGCCGCCATGACGTGCTCGTCGCGCGAGAAGTCCGCGGTCGCGTCGAGTACGAGGAAGGGGCAGACATCGGACATGAACGCCTCTGCGGCACTGAGCATGCAGCCCATGTGCGCGTAGACGCCCGTGACGATCAGCTGGTCACGGCCGTGATGGCCGAGGAGCTCGCGAAGGTCGGTGCGCTGGAACGCCGAGTACCGCCACTTGGTGACCTCGATGTCGCCGCGACGCGGAGCGAGCGCGTCGATGACGTCGGTGTCGCGTCCCGACCCAAGGCCCGGCCCCCAGAAGTCCGCGAGAATGCCGCGGCGAGAGGGATGTTGGTCGCCGGGTTGCATCGTGTACACCACCGGGATGCCGAGATCGGACGCCTGTTCTCGCAGTGCCGAGATCCTCTCGACGACGGGTGTGATCAGCTCGGGCGCGTCGGAGTACGCGTCGATGAAGTAGTTCTGCATGTCGTGGATGAGCAGCGCCGCCCGGTCGGGGTCGAGCTCCCAGTCGACGACGTTGGCCGGAACTTCGTCACGGCCGGGAATCGAGTAGCTCGTGATCTTCGGAATTGCCATGGTCGTCCCTCTCGTTCGTACGAAAATCGGTCTTCGATCGGTCGATGGTGCGGTGTGGCGGCTACACGGTTCGGTGCCTGCTCCACGCGTCCCACAGCTCGCTGTAGCGTCCGCGTCGCTGCATCAGATCGTCGTGAGTTCCCTCCTCGACGACGGTCCCGTTGTGCATCAACAGAATTCGATCGGCCTGCCTCGCCTGGTCCAGGCGATGAGCCACGATCACCGCACTGCGACCGGACAACGCCGCGTCGGCTCCCCGTTCGAGAACTCCCGCCCCTGCGCTACCTGCATCGGCGGTGGCCTCGTCGAGAATTGCGACCGGCGGGTCGGCGAGGACGAGTCGTGCGAGGGCCAACTGCTGCGACTGCAGTGGCGTGAGCTGATGTCCGCCTGCACCGACGACCGTGTCGAGTCCGTCGGGCAGCAGGTCGACCCACTCGCGTGCGAACACCGTCTCCAGTGCCGCGGTCATCCGTGCGTCGTCGGCATCGGGATTTGCCAAGGCCAGGTCGTCGCGCAACGGCCCGGCGAACACGTGAACGTCCTGGGTGATCAGGGTGATCCGCGTGGCACGTTCGGTGTCGGGGGCATCCGCGATATCGGCCGAACCGAAGGTCACCGTTCCCGTCGCAGGCGTCCGCACACCCGCGAGCAACGCCGCCAGCGTCGACTTTCCGGACCCGGACGCGCCGACCACCGCGATCGTCTCGCCTGATTCGACGCGGATGTCGATGTCGCGCACTACCGTTCGGCCGGGCCGGTAGCCGAACGAGACGCCGCGCGCCGCGAGGACGCCGCTCTCCGGGAGAGCCGCTTTCCGATCGCGAGTCGGGTCGTCGACCCGGATCACCCCGACGATCCGTGCGAGAGACGCCAGGGCGGACTGCAATTCGTCGATGACGAGCAGCACGTCCTCGATCGGCTCGAACAGACGCAGGAAGTACAGCATGGCCGTCGTCGTCGCGCCGACCGTCAACGCGTCGGTTCCGACGAGGTGGAATCCAATGATCAGCAGCGACGCCATACCGATGAACTGGGCGGTGTTCAGACGGCCGTAGAAGCGGTTCTGCACGATGCGCGCCCGCATCGTCCACCGCACCACTTCCCAGGAGTGCAGGCCGACGCGGCGCGCGAGCGTGGGCGCCAGGTCGTACGCGTGCACCGTGCGCAGACCCTGCACGGCCCCCAGAACATGCTGCGCGCGCACGCCCATCGCTGCGCGCTCGGCTGCGTAGATCTCCGGAGCGTTGCGCAGATACCACCGCACGGCCAACGCGTAGATCGGCACGACCACCAGCAGTGCGATCAGGAATCGCCAGTCCAACGCCGTCAGTCCCACCGCAGTGAGCAGCACCGTGAACAGCGACGTGGACAGCGCGGGGACGACGTTCGTGATGGCGTTCGACACCTCGTCGACGTCATCGGTCGCCCTCGACACGAGATCTCCGCTGCCTGCCTCCTCGACGTGCTCGAGCCGCAGAGCCAGGCTGGAGGTGAACATCTTCTCGCGTAGCCGGGCCAGCACCGTCTCGAACAGCCGCGCCGACAAGACGACACCGAGCGCGCCGAAGGCGGCGAACCCGAGCACCGCGGCCACCATCACCGATCCCAGCAACCAGATACGGCCGTCGGCATCCCCGTTCACGACCGTGTCGACCATCGAGCCCAGCGCCCACGGCGCCACGAGACCGAGCGCGGCTCCGACCGTCATCGTGACCACGAGGACCGCGGCCCGCGATCCCTGACCGGCCAGCGCGAGACGCACTTCGGCCACCACGGCTGCCGTGTCGGCGATGGGCAGCGTCGTCCGTTTCGTACCGGTCGTCATCGCGACACCTCCACTGCTTCCCGACGGCTGCCGAGGTCGACGACCGTCGTTGCTGCGGCCAGCACTGCAGGTGACGACGTGAACACGATCGTGGTACGTCCCGTCCGTGCGAGACCGATCCGTTCGGCCACCGCGGCCTCGGTGACGGAGTCGACGGCCGACGTCGGCTCCAGGAGCACGAGTACCTGGGGGTCCGCGGCGAGCGCGCGCGCCAGCGACACGCGTTGCCGCTGTCCCCCGGACAGCATCCGTCCCGCTTCGCCGACCGGGGTGTCCAGGCCGTCGGGCAGCACGTCGACGATGTCGTCGCACGCCGCTGCGAAGACGGCACGTGCGACGGCGTCGGAACCGTGGTCGCCGTCGACTCCGGAGGCGATGTTCTCGGCCACGGTGCCCTCGAAGAGATCGCTCTCGTGCGGTGCGACGAGCAGGGTTCGACGGCGGTCGGCGTCGGGCAGATCTACGACGTCGATTCCGCCCACGGTGACTGCGCCGTCGGCTGGAACCGTCAGCCCGGCGAGCATGTCGGCAAGTTCTGCGGTGGTACGCGCGTCGGCCACGACGGCGACGAACTCGCCTTCGGCGATTCGCCGATCCACGGTGTGCCCGGCGTCCAGGACCACGCCGTCGAGACGGATGTCGAATCCCGTTGCTGTGTCGCGTCTTTCGGCGCCGCGACGCGCGGGAGGCGCCTGCAGGACGGTCAGCACCCGTTCGGCCGACGCCACCGCCTGCGCCCAGATGGTGCCCGCGTTCGACGCGAACGCCTGCAGCGGACCCATGACGAATTGTGTGACAGCGACGACGGTGATGAGCTGGCCGACGGTCATCGCACCGCCGAGAGCCATCAGCCCTGCGGCGACGGCAACACCGGCGATGAACAGGCCTGCGACGGCTTCCATCGACCCGAGATAGCCTGCCCGTGCGACGCTGGCCTTCAGCGTTCCGTCCAGCGCGCGCTCGCTCGCGCCCCGGTACCGGTTGCCTGCTCGGTGTTCGGCGCCGAGCCCCTTGACGATGCGGAATCCTCCGACGAGGTCGGTCGCCGTGCCTGCCGCCTCGCCCGCGGCCTGCTGCTCCTGCATGCTGCGCACGCGAAGCGGTGACCCCGCGCGATCCATCGCCCACAGCATCAGCGGCGTCGCGACGAGGATCGCGAGACCCAGCGGCCACGAGATGTACAGAAGAATCGCGGCGGACGCGAGGACGGCAGCGAACTCGCCGACCGGGTACACGACGATGGCAACGGCGCTCGCCAGCTGACGCGCGTCGGACGTGGCGATGTTCAGCAGCATGCCCGGCTGACGCGTCTCCCCGCTCATGCCGCGGGCGTCGAGAATGCGATCGGTGATAGTGGTGCGCACGTGGTGCTGAATCGCATTCATGCCGAGAAAGCCGATGCGCGAACCGAATCGGAACGTCACCGACACAGCCGCGTACACGATACCGAGGACGACAACCCACAGCACGAGCTGTCCGAGGTCACCCGGAGCGATGGCTCGATCGATGGCGACACCCATGATCACCGGCACGAGCGCGGCACACAGCTGGTGCACGATCAGCATAATTCCGGCGGGCACGGTGTACTTCTTGGCGGCGAACATCGTGCGCCAGGTCAATGCGCGCGGAGTCGTCGATTCGGTGACGACGATGTCGGTCGTCGCGATCGGCGTCGCAGGCGCGGCGAAGAAAACGGGCAGTTTCATCAGTGGGTGAGCACCGAATCGAGCAGGGCACGAGAGCTGAGCGAGTCGACCAGCTCTCCGGACCGCACGGCGATGTTCGACAGCAACGACGACGTCAGACCATGCGAATGTTCGGTCCCACCCTGCAGGTAGATACCTCCGGTGACGTGGTCGGCAGTGCGTACTCGATAGTCACGCTCGAGCTCGGGCGTACCGTCGTCGGCGAATCTGCACTCGTCCGCGAGCGGGCCGAGCACCGTGCGTAGGTCGAGCGGGCGGAATCCCGTCGCGAACACCACTGCGTCGCACCGCAGATGCTCGTCCCGGCCTGTCGGTCGATGCCGAACGGTCACGTCGACGCCGTCCTCGGTGACGACCGGCGTCGACACCTCGGATGCGCCGTGCACGAACAGTCGCCGCGTCCCCGTCACACGCTCGGTGTACTCGCGTTCGTAGAGGTCCTCGATCAACGGCAGGTCGACGGCCGAGTAGTTGGTACTGCGATGGTAGGCCATCAACTGCGCACGCAATTGCGGTGTCGCCGAGTAGAAGTCGTCGACTGCTTCCGGGTCGAACACCCGATTCGCGTAGGGGCTGTCGTCGGCCGGGCTGTATCCGTACTTGGTGATCACGCCGTGCACGTGAGTGTCGGGGAAACGGTCGTGCAGATGAGCCACGACTTCGGCTGCACTCTGACCCGCGCCGACGACGACGAATCGACCGTGTCGACGTTCGGGCAAGGCGGACAGGTGGTCCAGCAGACGGTGGTTGTGGAACACACGTCGCGACGCCTCGACGCCGTCCGGCAACTTCGGCGTGAGCCCGCCCGCGAGTACGACGTTGCGGGCCCGCAGAATTCGCGACGTGCCGTCGGCGCCGGTGACCGTCGCTTCGAAGTGTTCGCCGTTCCAGGCGATCGCCGTCGCCGACGTCGCGTAGTCGACGTCGGCGGCAACCTTGTCGGCGGCCCACGTCAGATAGTCGTGGAACTCGACACGCGACGGAAAGAAGGTCTGCAGGTTGATGAAGTGCGTCAATCGTCCACGGTGCGAAAGATATTCGAGGAACGTGAACTCGCTGCGAGCATTGCGCTGCGTGGCCAGATCCTTGAGGAACGAGATCTGCATGGTCGTGCCGGGCAGCAGCATGCCGGCGTGCCAGCGGAACTCCGGTTGGCGTTCGACGAATTTGGCGCTGAGTCGGCGTTCGTCGGGAACTTCCGAGTTGTGCTCCTTCAGCGCGATCGCCAGGCCCAGATTAGAGGGTCCGAATCCGACTCCCAGGATGTCCACTACCTCGGAATGATCGCTCTCCATCAGCACAAGTCGTCCTCCGTCGAAGAATTTAACGTAGCCTAACCTATCGGACGGCGGCCAGTTTAGGCTATTTCGAACCGACGTGGAACAACACCCATCGAGACGAGGGACACCGATGAGCACCCAGACGAGTACGGCGGACGAACGTATCGGAATCCGGACATCAGGACGGTTCGTGCTGTCGCGCCCGCACGGAACAGTGGTGGCAAGTGGTGTGCGACAACAGTTCACCGACGCGGTCGACGCGATCGACGCGCTCCGCTCCGGCGCTGCCGACACGGTGGTGGGCGCGGTTCCGTTCGCGGCAGGGGCACCGTGCGCGCTGGCATCGCCCGAGAAGATCTGCTTCACCACGGACCGTTGGACCCCGCCGAGTGCTCCCCGACCGTTGCCTGTCTTCGTCGTCGACGAACTGCGCGAATGCGAGCATCTCGACCGCGTGCGCACCGCTGTCGATGTCCTACGCAGCGACGGAAACCCACTGGACAAGGTCGTGCTCGCGCGGACTCTGTCACTGCGGGCCGAACGGCCGGTCGATCCCGAGACCGTACTCGCTGCACTCGTGTCGAATACACCGAGCGGTAACGGATATCTGGTCGATCTCGACGCAGCGGGCGGCGGTCACGTCGGCAAGACGCTCGTAGGTTCGAGCCCCGAAGTGCTGATCCGCACACGGGGGCGCGTCGTGACGTGCCATCCACTTGCGGGTTCCGCTCCGCGCCACCCCGACCCCCGCGTCGACGACGAACACGGCAGATCACTGGCGCGCTCGACCAAGGACCGGCGCGAACACGCGTTCGTGGTCGACGCCATCCGGACCGCGCTGACGCCTTTCTGCACCGTCCTCGACATCCCGGACACGCCGAGTCTGACGACGACGCCGCAGCTGTGGCATCTGGGCACACCGATATCCGGCGAGTTGAAGGACCCGAGCGTGACCTCGTTGGAACTGGCTGTCGCTCTGCACCCCACCCCTGCCGTGTGCGGAACTCCGACCGAACTCGCGTACGCGACGATCGACGAACTCGAAGGCGATCGAGGCTTCTACGCCGGAGCTGTCGGGTGGTCGGACGGACGCGGCGACGGCGAATGGATGGTGGCGATCCGCTGCGCCGAAATCGACGGCAGCGCAGGCAGAATTACTGCCTACGCCGGCGGTGGAATCGTTGCCGAATCCGATCCCGATACCGAACTGCAGGAGACGAACGTCAAGTTCGGCACCGTCCTCGGAGCGCTGGGAGTGACACTGTGACAACACTTGTCGTGGGAGCGGGACGAGGAATCGGTCGTGCTGTGGCGTCGACCCTGGCGCGGGCAGGCCATCGGCTGGCGTTGATGGATTCCGACGCCACCGCGCTGGCGGAGACGACAGATTGTCTCGACGAGGCGACGCCTGCGTACACCGTCGACATCCGAGACGCCGACGCCGTCGGCGACGCGATCGACGACGCCGACGCGCGGATCGGACCTCTCACGGGCCTGGCCCACGTCGCAGGCATTCTCGAGACCGGGTCGATCCTGGACTCCGATCCAGGCGCGTGGCAGAAGACCTACGACGTCAACGTGTTCGGTCTGCTCAACGTGGTTCGCCACACGGGCCGGAGCATGCGGGAGCGTCGTTCGGGATCCATCGTCGTCGTCGGCTCCAACGCAGCCGGGGTGCCGCGCATGTCGATGGGCGCGTACGGATCGTCCAAGGCAGCGGCGACGATGCTCGTGCGCATACTCGGACTCGAAGTGGCGCAGTACGGGATTCGCGCGAACATCGTCGCACCCGGCTCGACGGACACCGACATGCAGCGTTCGATGTGGCCCGACCCAGAGGACGACGCCCACGCCCGGCCCGTCATCGAGGGCGACCTCGCCACCTTCAAGGCCGGAATACCGTTGGGCCGCATCGCCTTGCCCGAGGATATCGCCGATTCCGTCGAATTCCTGCTGTCCGACCGCGCCCGGCACATCACGATGCAGTCGTTGTACGTCGACGGCGGAGCAACACTACGGGCGTGATGTTCAGCCGAGCACAGCAGCTATTTCCGCGGCCGTGCGATCGAGCTCGGCGCGGGACGGGGACGTCGGGCGCGCACGGAGCCCGAAGCCGTCACCCGACGTTCTCGGGATGACGTGGAGATGGACGTGGAAGATCTCCTGACCCGCGACCGTGCCGTCGGCGAGAAAGAAGTTGATTCCGGCGACGCGCGGATTGCTCGCGCGCACCGCCGCGGCGACCTTCTGCCCGACGACGAACAGATGCGCTCCGACTTCGGGGTCCAGTTCCGCGAGCGATCGCGCCTGCTGCCGAGGCACCACCAGGACGTGACCGCTCGTGAGCGGGCGAATGTCCATGAACGCCACGGCGATGTCGTCCTCGAAGACACGGGAGGACTCGGCGGTTCCAGCGATGATCTCGGAAAAAATCGTGTACGGGTTCATGACACGAGCTTAAATCTGCGTCCGCTGCACGTCGCGACTACAGTCTTGCCATGGGAATGATCGGTGGTGTTCTGTTCGACATCGACGGCGTGCTGGTCACGTCGTGGAAACCCGTGCCGGGCGCCGCGGAGACGCTGGAGTACCTGAGCAGCAAGGACATTGCGCGCGCATTCCTGACCAACACCACGTCGAAGACGAGGTCCCAGATCGCCGATGCGCTGACCGACGTCGGCATGGCAGTGCACGCCGACGAAATCGTCACCGCTGCAAGCCTTACCGCCGATCATCTGCGCGAAACCTACCCGGGCGCCCGCACGGTCGTCGTGAACAACGGCGACATCACCTCCGATATGCCGGGCATCGAATTCGTCGACGAATCCGACGGCGATCCGGACGTCGTCGTGGTCGGCGGCGCGGGACCCGAATTCACCCACGAACGCCTCAGCCGCGTCTACGACTGGCTGTGCCGCGGCATTCCCGTCGTCGCGATGCACCGGAGCCTGATGTGGACGACGGGCGACGGCCTGCGCATCGACACCGGGATGTACCTGGCCGGTATGGAACAGGCGTCGGGACACAAGGCGAAGGCCGTCGGAAAGCCTGCGCCGCTTGGCTTTCAGACCGCAGCCGAACGCATGGGTGTCGATCCGGTCGACGTCGTCATGGTCGGCGACGACCTGGACAACGACGTGCTCGCTGCCCAGGTCGTCGGCATGACGGGTGTGCTTGTGCGCACCGGGAAGTTTCGGCAGGACGTCCTCGACCGACGTGAGAAGGAGGAGTTCGGGCTCCAGCCGTCCCACGTCATCGATTCGGTGGCCGACCTGCCGGATCTGCTGCGCTGACGCACCCGTGCGTGCCGCACTAAAGGATCGGCGAGGGCGTGTACTTGGCGCCGGCCGGGAACTGATGCAGGAGGTTCTCGACCTCCGCGACGACAGCTGCGACCTGGGTCTCGGCGGATCCGACGAACGCCGACTTGTCCTGGAGCGCCTCGTCGAGCGCTGCGCGATCCAGCGGGATGCGGTCGTCGGCGGCGAGACGGTCGAGCAGATCCGGCTCCTTGCCCTCCTCACGCATCGCGAGTGCGACGGCGACGGCATGTTCCTTGATGGCCTCGTGCGCGGTCTCGCGACCGACGCCCGCGCGCACCGACGCCATCAGCACCTTCGTCGTCGCGAGGAACGGCAGGTACCGCTCGAGCTCCTTGGCGATGACGGCCGGATACGCACCGAACTCGGCGAGCACGGTCAGGAACGTCTCGATCATGCCGTCGATGGCGAAGAACGCATCGGGCAGCGCGACGCGACGGACGACCGAGCAGAAGACGTCGCCCTCGTTCCACTGCGCACCGGCGAGCTCGGCGGCCATCGACGCGTAACCCCGCAGCACGACCTGCAGACCGTTGACGCGCTCGCACGAGCGGGTGTTCATCTTGTGCGGCATCGCCGACGACCCGACCTGGCCCGGCTGAAAGCCTTCGGTGACGAGTTCGTGGCCCGCCATCAGGCGGACGGTGTGCGCGAACGACGACGGTCCGGCACCGACCTGCACCAGCGCGGACAGCACGTCGTGATCGAGTGAACGCGGGTAGACCTGACCGACACTGGTGAGCACGTGCCGGAAGCCGAGGTGGTCGGCGACGAGACGTTCGAGGGCCGTCAACTTCGACGCGTCCCCGCCGAACAGGTCGAGCATGTCCTGGCTGGTTCCCATCGGGCCCTTGATGCCGCGGAGCGGGTAGCGCGAGATGAGCTCCTGCAGACGCGTCAGCGCGATGAGCAGTTCGTCGGCGGCGGACGCGAAACGCTTTCCGAGCGTCGTGGCCTGGGCTGCGACGTTGTGGCTGCGGCCCGCCATGACGACGGACGAATACTCGGCCGCGCGCTCGGCGAGGCGAGCGGCGACGGCGATACCGTGCGAGTGCACGTGTTCGAGTGAACGCAGGATCTGCAGCTGCTCGACGTTCTCGGTGAGGTCGCGGCTCGTCAGACCCTTGTGGATGTGCTCGTGGCCCGCGAGTGCGTTGAATTCCTCGATGCGCGCCTTGACGTCGTGACGCGTGACGCGTTCACGGGCGGCGATGGAGTCCAGGTCGACCTGGTCGACGACGCGCTCGTAGTCGGCGATGGCAGCGGACGGCACGTCGACACCGAGTGACGACTGTGCCTTGAGGACCGCGATCCACAGCTGTCGTTCGAGGACGATCTTGTGTTCCGGAGACCAGAGGGCCACCAATTCGGGGCTGGCGTAACGGGTGGCGAGGACATTCGGAATGGTCACGGGGTCTCAGTCTACTGAAGGCACGACCGAAGCCCCTACCCCGCAGGCGCGACCACGTCGATGACCTCGAGCAACATACTGCGCGCCATCGCGCGTGGTTCCGGATCGACTTCGCCCAATGCGCCGACGACGGCACCGTCGACGACCGCGACGATGCGTCGCAGCTGCTGTTCGTGAACGGTTCGTCCGGCGCGGCGGAGCACGTCCGTCAGCAGGTCGTCGATCTGTGCCCGCAACCGCAGCTGCACTTCACGCAGTTCCGGATGCCGCGCCGACGCGACGAACCTCTCGTAGCGGGCGATCAGCCGTTCGCGTCCCTCACCGACACCGTCGTCGGGACCGATGAGCAGGTCGACGATCAGCTCGACCGTCGACACCAGATCGGTGTGCAATGTGCCCATGCCGTCGACGCGTCCCCGCATGATCTCCAATTCGCGATGTCCGAGCACCTCGACGGCACACGCGATCAGGTCGTCGAGCGATTCGAAGTAGTACGTCGTCGACGCCAACGGCAGCCCGGCCCGCGTCGCGACCGCCCGGTGACGCACGGCGTCGAACCCGCCTTCGACGAGAAGATCGGCCGCGGCGCACGACAGAGCATGTCGACGGCGAACCCCCTTGGGGGTGGCACCCGACACCTTGTGTGGCGTTCCGGCTGGGCCAACGGACATTCGAGTCATCGTGCCAGTCCGCGGTGGTGCGTTCGACCGAAAACGACGCATTTGCGTGTATGGAATCGTGAAGGCCATGCACCACGCGACCATCGACCTCCGTTCGGACACCGTCACCCGCCCCGATGCCGCCATGCGCGCCGCCATGGCCGACGCCGAAGTGGGTGACGACGTCCTCGACCACGACCCCACGATGGCCGCGCTGGAGGAGCGCGTCGCGTCGATGCTCGGCTACGAGGCCGCCCTGTGGGTGCCGAGCGGATCGATGTCCAATGTCATCGCGTTGATGCTCCACCTCAGCCGCGGCGACGCGTTCCTCGCACCCGATCACGCGCACGTGCTCGGCTCCGAACTGGGCACCGCGGCGTGGCTCGCGCTCGGCATGCCGCGTCCGCTCCCCCACGACGGCGGCCCCGGTCGGCCGTCGGCTGCCGCCGTCCGTGCCGCAGCGGGTGGGCCGGGCCCGTACTTCACGCTGAACACGACGCTGCTGTGTCTCGAGAACACGCACAATTTCGCGGGCGGCGCCGTGTTCGACGCGCAGGAATGGAACGAATTGCTCGCTGCCGCACGCGATTCCGGACTTCTGGTGCATCTCGACGGCGCCCGCGTCTGGAATGCGGCGGCCGCTCTCGGCGTGGAACCGGGCCTGTTGACGCGCGGCGCCGACACCGTGTCGGTGTGTCTGAGCAAGGGTCTCGGAGCACCCGTCGGATCGGTGCTCGTGTCCGACGCGGCCCGCATCACCGAGGCCAGGCGCATCCGCAAGATGCTCGGCGGCGGCGTCCGTCAGGGTGGAATTCTGGCCGCAGCGGGCCTGCTCGCCCTGGACAACATCGACTCGCTGGCGCAGGACCACGCCAACGCCACGCTCCTCGCCGACGGCCTCCGCGACCGTGGTTGGGACGTCGCCGAACCCCAGACCAACATCGTCCTTGCGACCGTTCCGGATCCACTCGCGACGGTCGCCGAGCTGGCCGCGTCGGGCATCGCCGCGGTGACCGTCGCGGGCAAGGTGCGGTTCGTGACGCACCGCGACGTGTCCGAGGCCGACGTGAAGGAAGCCCTGGAACGTCTCTAGCCCGTCATCACCGGACCGAGGCACGTCAGCGCTTCCTCGATGTCCGCGGTCGCACCCGCGAACGAGAAACGGATCGTGCGGTGCCCGAGCACGGTGTCGAAGTCGACGCCGGGCGCGATCGCGACGCCCGTTCGCGCGAGAACGTCGGCACACCAGGCCCGCGAATCCTGCGTCAGGTGCCCGACGTCGGCGTACGCATAGAACGCGCCGTCGGCGGGTGCCAGATCGGTGACGCCGAGCTGCGCGAGACCGTCGAGCAGAATCTTTCGGTTGGCGGCATACCGCTGCACGTGGCCGTCGAGTTCGACGCGGGACTCGTCGGTGAACGCCGCGACGGCCGCTACCTGGGAGATCGCGGGCGGGCAGACGGTCATGTTCGACGCCAACCGCTCGACGGATCGCAGCAGATGCGACGGCAGCAGCATCCAGCCGAGGCGCCAGCCCGTCATCGAGAAGTACTTCGACACCGAGCCGATGACCACTGCCTCACGGGAGAACTGCCACGCACTCGACGTCGTCACGTCGCCGTACGAGATGCCGTGATAGATCTCGTCGGAGATCAACAGCGTGCCGCGGTCCTCGCACCATCGCGCGATGGCGGCGAACTCGTCGACGTCGATGATCGTGCCGGTCGGATTCGCCGGACTCGCGATGATCAGGCCCTTCGGCGCTTCGGGCAACGCGTCGAGCATGGCGACGGTCGGCTGGAACCTCGACTCGGGTCCGCACTCGAGCTCGACGACGCGACAGCCCAACGCCGTCAACGTGTTTCGATACGCCGGGTAGCCCGGCCGGGCCATGACCACGGTGTCGCCGATGTCGAACGCAGCGAGGAACAGCAACGTGAACGCACCCGACGAACCGGTGGTGACGACGACGTCGTCCGGATCGACAGCGATACCCGCCTCGTTCGCGTGATACGACGCGATCGCCTCGCGCAGCGGCAAGATCCCGAGGGTTTCCGTGTAGCCGAGCAGGTGCGCGTCGAGTGCCTCGCGAGTCGCTCGCAGCACCGGAGCAGGCGCGGACGTCGACGGCTGTCCCGCGGCGAGCGACAGCACGTCGCCGTGTGTGCGCGTCCTGATCGCAGCGGCTTTGAACACGTCCATCACGTGAAACGGTTCGATCTTGGATCTGTTCGACTCGGTGACCACGACTACCGAGGCTAACCGTCGTGGAAGACTGGACCGATGCCGGAACCCACTGCAGACGATGTCGCCGATGCTCTCGACGCCCTGCGAGCGGCGACGCCCCTGGTGCAGTCGCTGACCAACGTGGTGTCCGCGAACTTCGTCACCAACGTCCTGCTCGCGGCAGGCGCCAGCAACGCACACATCGACAACGTCCACGAGGCAGCGGGTTTCGCCGCGATCGCGAGCGGCGTTCTGATCAACCTCGGCACTCCCGACGACGGCACCGCTGCCGCGTTCGACCTGGCCGCGGACGGGGCCTCCGCAGCGGGGACGCCCTGGGTGCTCGATCCCGTCGGCGTCGGAGGTCTGCCGTGGCGCACCGAGTTGGCCGCGCACCTGCTGACGAAACACCCGACCGCCGTTCGCGGCAATGCGTCCGAGATCATCGCGCTTGCCGGACAGGGCAATTCGGGCCGCGGAGTGGACAGTTCGTCCGGCTCCGACGCGGCCGTCCCCGCGGCCGTTGCTCTGTTGGAGTTCGCTCAGGTCGTATCGGCATCCGGTTCCGTGGACTACGTCGTCGGACGCGGAGATGCAGGCCCGGTCGGCGTACGGGTCGGCGGCGGCAGCCCTCTCCTCACCAAGGTCACTGCGACGGGATGCTCACTGGCCGCTCTCGTCGCCGCCTATCTGGCGATCGCTCCCACACCGTTGATCGGCATCACGTCGGCACACGCACACGTCGCCGTCGCGTCGGACATCGCTGCGGAGAACGCGTCCGGACCGGGGTCGTTCGCGGTGGCCTACCTCGACGCGTTGGCCGCAGTCACCCCCGACGACCTGCGCCGACGCGCCATCGTCGAGCCGTTCTCGTTATCCACAGGTCGTGCTTGACGGGCCGTGTTCGCGGCGTTCGTCGTGCGATCGTGTGTCGCCATGGGGGTATACACACGCACACACCTGCTCGAGTCGGGGATGTCTCGGTCGACCATCGACCGAAAGGTCCGAAGTGGCGCGCTGATTCGGCTGTTGCCGAGCGTCTATTCGGATCCCGAGCCGTCGTACTTCGATCTCTGTGTCGCGGTCACACTGTGGCGACCGGATGCCGTGCTCAGCCACGTCAGCGCAGCGTGGTTGTGGGGCATGGTGGAGTGCGAACCGCCGACCGTTCACGCGACTCTTCCGCCGTCGGTACGCGTCGGCTCCGCCGACTGGCTGACGATCCACACGCGCGCAGTTGTCGCATACGAACGTCAAGGTCTGCCGGTCGTGTCGGCCGTTCAGTGTTTCGTGGACGTGGCCGCAACGCTCGGCACGGCCGCGGTGGAGCAGTTCTTCGACCGCAACATAGGGTCCCGTGTGTCGTGGCGTGCAGTCATGGACCACTGCGACACCGTCAAGGGGATGAAAGGCATACCGGAGGTTCGGCGGCAACTCGAAATGTGCTGTCCTGGAACGCTGTCCGAGCCCGAACGAATGGTGGCACGAGCCGTGCGCGCCCGAGGGGTTCGCATGGAGATCAACGCGAAGATCGGTCCGTACTACGGAGATCTCGTCGACTACCCGTCGAAGGTGGACGTCGAGGTGGACGGACGCGAGTACCACAGCGCCCCGGCAGTGTTCGACAACGACCGCGTCCGCCAGAACTGGATGGTGGTACGGGAGTGGATGGTGCTCAGGTTCTCGGCAGCCACCGTCTACCGCGACGTGGACAAGGTCGCGGACGAGATCGTCTTCCACGTGCGGCGGCATAGACGAAGCAGGGGTGCATGATGCTCCCTAACTCGGGGAAATGTGCGGGATCCCGCGGATTTCACGGAGTTAGGGAGCAAAATACCCGGGTCTACAGGGTAATCCGACCCTCGAGCGCCGCCAGACCGATGTCGGTGCGGAAATGGCTGCCCGGCAACGTGATCGCGTCGATCTTCGCGTACGCATCCGCGCGGGCAGCAGCGAGATCCGCACCCGAACCGACGACGCTGAGCACACGTCCGCCCGCGGAGACGACCGATCCGTCCTCGACAGCCGTACCCGCGTGCAGCACGCCGTCCGCCTCGGATCCGACGATGGTGTCGCCGGTACGCGGGCGACCCGGGTAGTTCTCGGCTGCGAGTACGACGGTCACCGCGGCGCCGTCCTTCCACTGCAGCGGCGAGAGCGAGGCCAACGTGCCCGTGGCAGTGGCGTTCAGCGCCTCACCGAGCGGCGAGTCGAGCAGTTCGAGCACAGCTTGGGTCTCGGGATCACCGAAGCGGCAATTGAATTCGACGACGGCCGGTCCCTGCGCACCGATTGCGAGGCCCGCGTACAGAAGACCCGAGAACGGGCATCCACGCTTTGCCATCTCGGCGGCGACGGGCTCGACGACGTCGGTGACGATCTGCTGAACCACCTCGGCCGGCAGCCACGGCAGCGGGGTGTACGCACCCATGCCGCCGGTGTTCGGACCGGTGTCGCCGTCGCCGACGCGCTTGTGGTCCTGCGCCGGGAGGAGCGGTACGACGGTGGTGCCGTCGACGAGGCAGAACAGCGACACCTCGGGTCCGTCGAGGAACGATTCGAGCAGCACGGGGTGACCCGTTTCGAGCAGTTCGGCTGCGTGATCCCGCGCCACTGCGCGATCGGTCGTGACGACGACACCCTTGCCCGCGGCGAGACCGTCGTCCTTGACGACCCAGTTGGGGCCGAACCGGTCGAGGGCTTCGTCGAGCTTCGCAGGCGAGTCGACGACCTCGCTGTGCGCGGTGCGGACACCGGCTGCGGCCATGACGTCCTTCGCGAACGCCTTCGACCCTTCGATACGGGCGGCTGCGGCGGACGGGCCGAACGTCGCGATCCCGGCGTCGCGCAGCGCGTCGGCGACACCGAGGACGAGGGGCACCTCGGGTCCGATGACGACGAGATCGGCCTCGACCTTGCGGGCCAGCTCGGTGACGGCTGCGCCGGATGCGACGTCGACGGAGTGTTGCTCGGCGAGCTTCGCCGTGCCTGCATTGCCCGGAGCCACCAGCAGCTTGCTGACGTTCGGGTCCTTGCTCAGTGCAAGAAGGAGGGCGTGCTCACGAGCACCGGAACCTATGACGAGTACGCGCACAGTGCCCAAGCGTATCGGCTGGACACACCAGAAACGAAAACACGCTCCCCGCTGGTGCGGGGAGCGTGTTCGGCTCGTCTAGCTCAGGTCGTACAGCGTGACGCCGTCGACGGTGGTCGACGTGTAGTTCGCTTCGACCCACTGGGCGATCTCGGCGGACGTGCCCGAGTTGCCACCGCCCATGCCTCCACCTGCAATGAAGTAGTGGATCTCCCCGTCGGCGACGTACTGCTGGAACTGTTCCAGCGTCGGCGACGGGTCGGTGCCGTTGAAGCCACCGATCGCCATGACGGGTTCCTCGGTCGCGAGCTGGTAACCCGACGCGCTGTTCGATCCGACCGCCGCAGCGACCCACGTGTAGGAGTCGGCGTCGGCGTCGAGCAGTGACGTGAGAGCGTCGGACGGTGTGCTGCCGTTCAGCAGTCCACCGGCGCCGCCGCCCATGCCACCCATCGGTCCGTCGGCGGCAGCTGCTCCTGGGAATCCCGCGGACGCCTGGCCAGGCATCTGAGAACCAGGCATCTGAGGACCAGGCATCTGAGGCACCTGCCCAGCACCCGGCATCTGACCCATCGGACCACCGTCTCGCGTACCGCCGCCCATTCCGCCTGGGCGACCCATACCGCCCGGGCCCATTCCGGTGGACGGACCTGCGGAGACGATCGATCCTGTGTGCGGAGTCGCGATGGTGTCGATCGCATAGGCCGTCGGACCGGCAAGGCCTGCGAACATGATCGCGAGAATGGTTGCCACCGCGAGCTTTCCACGCGTCGCCACCGGAACAAGCAGGAGCACCGCAGCGACGAGTCCGACGACCAGCACCGCCCAGCGCAGCCACGGAACGAATTCTGCGCTGCGGCCCAACAGAACCCACGCCATCGCCACCGCCGCCGATACCGCAGCGGCCAGACCGATTCGCACCCACAACCACTCACGTCGACGCCACGCCAGCACGCTGCCTGCGCCGATGAGTGCGGCGATCGCGGGAGACAGTGCGACCGTGTAGTACGCGTGGAAGATGCCGGCCATGAAGCTGAACGTCAGGCCCGTGACCAGCAGCCACAGACCCCACACGATCAGCGCGGCACGCTTCGGGTCGGTGCGGCGGGCGCGTCCGCGCAACACGAGTCCGAGTACGAACAGAATCAACGCGGCCGGGATCAGCCACGCGATCTGGCCGCCCTGGGACGCGTCGAACATGCGGGTGATGCCGGTCTCGCCCCACATGCCGCCGCCCGCACCGCCACCGGGACCACCGCCTCCACCGACGCTGCCGGTCTCCTCGCCGTTGAGGCGACCGAGGCCGTTGTAGCCGAGGGTGAGCTCGAGGATCGAGTTGTTCTGCGATCCACCGATCCACGGACGCGACGACGCCGGCCACAGTTCGACGGCCAGCAGCCACCAACCGGCGGACACGATGGCCGCACCGAGCGCGGCGAACAGTTGCAGCAGTCGTTTGACCAGCTTCGGTTGTCCCGCAACGAGATACATCGCAGCGATCGGCGGGACGACGAGCATCACCTGCAGCTGCTTGGTCAAGAATCCGAATCCGACGAACATGCCGGTCACCACGAGCCAGCGTGTGCGACCGTCTTCGACTGCACGCATCGACGCCCACACGGCGGCGATCATGAGCAATACGAGCAGCGCGTCGGGGTTGTTGAACCGGAACATCAGTGCCGCGACGGGAGTCACAGCCAATGCAAGGCCGGCGAGAAGACCTGCGGCAGCGCCGAACTGGCGGCGGATCGTTGCCCACAGCAGCGCGACGGAGCCCACACCGAGCAGCGCCTGAGGAATCAGCATCGCCCACGAACTGAGACCGAAGATCCGTACCGACAGCGACATCAGCCAGAGCGACATCGGCGGCTTGTCGACGGTGATCGAGTTGGCCGCGTCGGACGACCCGAAGAAGAAGGCCTTCCAGGACACCGAACCTGCCTGCACTGCAGCCGAATAGAACGAGTTGGCCCAGCCGGACGCGCCGAGCCCCCAGATGTAGGCGACCGCGGTTCCCAGCAGCAGTGCGCCGAGTCCGACCCATTCCCATCGTGTGCCGGTCCGCTGCACGGGAGCGTCGGCAGTGCGTTCCATCAACATGGTCATTTACGTACGTCCTCGTTGTTGCGGAACACCCATCGGAGGGCGACGAAACGGCACACCGTCGCAACGAGATTCGCGACGACGAGCACCGCGAGTTCCACGTGGCGAGACGCACCGGGCGCCCATGCATGCAGGAGGGCCAACGAACCACTAGTGACCAACAGGGCGAACCCGAACACGAGCAAGCCCTGCAACTGATGCTTTCCGACGTCCTCGGATCCGCGGACGCCGAACGTGAACGCCCGGTTCGCCGCAGTGTTCAGCACGGCGGTGATCAGCAGGCCCAGGAAGTTCGCGGCCTGAGCACCGATCAACGGATGCAGGATGAGATAGAGCAGCGCGTACGCGATCGTGCTCGCGACGCCGATGATGGCGAAGCGCACCATCTGACCGACCATTCCGTGCGGAACTCCTGCCACCAGCGGCTCCCGTCCGAGACTCCTGCGAAGGTCGGCGACCGGAAGCGCGCCGGTGGCCAGTGCGCGGCCGACGCGCCAGCAACCCTGCAGGTCCTTCACGGCGGTGTCGACGATGTTGACGCTCGAATTGGGGTCGTCGACCCAGTCGACGGGCACCTCGTGAATTCGCAGCCCTGCCTTCTCGGCGATGACGAGCAGTTCGGTGTCGAAGAACCAGCCCGTGTCCTGCACGAGCGGCAACAACTCACGAGCGACGTCGGTGCGCATCGCCTTGAAGCCGCACTGGGCGTCGGAGAATCGCGCACGCAGCGACGTTCGCAGAATCAGGTTGTAGCTGCGAGAGATGAACTCGCGCTTGGCACCTCGCACGACGCGGGACGAACGGGCGAGCCGTGAGCCTATCGCGAGATCGGAGTGACCCGACATCAGCGGAGCGATCAGGGGCATCAACGCGTTGAGGTCGGTGGACAGATCGACGTCCATGTACCCGACGACATCGGCGGTCGACGCCATCCACACTGCCTTCAGCGCGCGACCACGGCCCTTCTCGTCGAGGTGATGAACCTGGACGCTGTCGATCTCGGCCGCGAGCCGGTGCGCGACGGCGAGGGTGCCGTCGGTGCTCGCGTTGTCGGCGATGGTGATCGTCGACCGGAACGGGATGGCGTCGTGGAGATGAGCGTGCAGGCGACGAATGCACTGTTCGAGGTCCGCCTCTTCGTTGTAGACGGGAATGACCACTTCGAGAGTGGCCGCCTGGACCGAGCCAGGCTCACGGCCGTCTGCTCGGAGTAGCGAGTTCGATGTCATGGGATCAAGATTCGGCCCGTCCCCTGCAACCACCCTGCATCCTCGCTGGCAGTTACCTGTGTGTGGCGAAGCCGCATACCCTGTCACCCATGGCATCCGTGTTCAGCAAGATCATCAGCGGCGAGATCCCCGGACGATTCGTGTGGGAGGACGACGACGTCGTGGCATTCCTGACCATCGCACCGGTGACGCAGGGGCACACTCTGATCGTCCCGCGCGAGGAGATCGACCAGTGGCAGGACGTCGACGGCGCAGTCTTCGGCAAATTGACGGCCGTCGCCCAGAAGGTCGGACAGGCCGTTCGCACAGGGTTCGACGCACCGCGTGCGGGCTTCCTGATCGCAGGCCTCGAAGTTCCGCACCTGCACCTGCATGTGTTCCCGGCGTACGAGATGGGCAACTTCGACATCTCGAAGGCGGATCCGAGCCCGTCGCCGGAGTCGCTCGACGAGGCCGCGACGAAGATCAGGGCAGCGCTCACCGACCTCGGCTACGGGGCGAACGTCCCGTCCTGATTCACGCGGGGCAGTTCGACGCGGAAGGTGGCACCCTCACCGGGAGCACTGTCGACGGTGACGGTGCCGCCGTGCGCGGCGACGAGAGCAGCGACGATGGACAAACCGAGTCCGCTGCCGCCGCTTTCGCGGGTACGGGAGGTGTCGGTGCGGTAGAACCGCTCGAACACGTGTCGAGTCTCTTCCTCCGACAAGCCGTGCCCGGTGTCGCGTACCTCGAGCACCACCGATTCTTCGGTCGTGCCGACGCACACGGTGATCGAGGCGTCCGACGGTGTATGCCGTAGAGCGTTGCCGACGAGGTTGCCCAGCACCTGACGAAGTCGCGCATCGTCACCGGTGACCTCTGGAATTCCCGGCCCGGCCAACACCTTCAGTGCGATGTCGCGCTCGGGTGCAACGGCTTTGGCGTCGTGTACCGCGTCCGCTGCGATCGACAGAACGTCGACGGTCTTCGTCTCGAGTGGCCGCTGCGCGTCGAGTCGCGCGAGCAACAACAAGTCCTCGACGAGCAGGCCCATGCGCGCCGACTCCCCTTCGATACGGTTCATCAGCAGCGTGATGTCGCTCATCGCACCCTGGCGGTACAGCTCGGCGAAACCCCGAATCGTCGTCAGCGGCGTGCGCAGTTCGTGGCTCGCGTCCGCGACGAAGCGTCGCATCTTGGTCTCCGACGCGCGAGCCGCCTCCTCGGACGCCTCGCTGGCCGCGAAAGCCCGTTGAATCTGCGAGAGCATGCCGTTCAGTGCAGCCGACAGTCGTCCGACCTCGGTGCGCTCGCTGCGCTCGGGGACGCGCTCGTGCAGATCACCTGCAGCGATGGCGGCGGCGGTCGCCTCGACCTCGACGAGCGGACGCAAACTGCGTCGTACGACGAAATACGCGACGACGGCCAGGACGCCGAGAACGATTGCGCCGACGATCAATTGGAGCCGGACCAGCCGATCCACGGTGAGGTTCGTCGGGGTCAGGCTCTGTGCGATCGTCGTCGTTCCCTGCGCGTTCGACACTGTCAGGGCGCGCCACTCGGTGTCGCCGCCGTCCACGGATCCGACGGTGACGGGGTGGGACGCGTCGACACTCTCGACGTCGGGCGTGTCGGGTCCCGAGTTCTCCTGAAAATTGAC
Organism: Rhodococcus sp. BP-261; assembly: GCF_019835205.1. Taxonomy (NCBI): domain Bacteria; kingdom Bacillati; phylum Actinomycetota; class Actinomycetes; order Mycobacteriales; family Nocardiaceae; genus Rhodococcus; species Rhodococcus sp. BP-261. The sequence goes on from NZ_JABUCO010000011.1 coordinate 149,085, forward strand.
CTCGCCCGCCTGGTTGACGGATTCGACGTAGAAATCGCTCGGCGGTCGGCGGGATTCCGACGGCGGCGGCAGCGGTAGGTTCCGCGGCTCGGCCCACCCACGCGAGGCGTCCATCAGGCTCTTGTCGACGCGGTCGATCAGCGATCGTTCCAGCGCCGACGTCACCAGCACGCCCGACGCGGCCAGGCCAGCCGCGACGAGCAGCAGCAACGCCGCGACGAGCGTGAACCGCAGCGGGACGTCACGGAGCTTGGGCAGAACCTTCACCGCGGCTGTCGCATCACGTAGCCGACACCGCGGAGGGTGTGGATGAGCCGAGTGTCACCGGTGTCGACCTTGCGCCGCAGATACGACACGTACGATTCGACGACGCCGACCTCACCACCGAAGTCGTAATGCCACACGTGATCGAGGATTCGCGGCTTGCTCAGCACAGTGCCCGCGTTGACCATGAAGTACCGCAGCAACGTGAACTCGGTGGGCGACAACGACACCGGTTCGCCGGCTTTCCACACCTCGTGAGTGTCGTCGTCGAGTTCGATGTCCGCGAACGAGATTCGCGACGGCGCCGTCTCCTGGGTCTTGCCCGACCTCCGAAGGATCACGCGCAGACGAGCGACGACTTCCTCGAGACTGAAGGGCTTGGTGACGTAGTCGTCGGCGCCGAGCGTCAGCCCCGACACCTTGTCCTCGACTGAATCACGCGCGGTCAAGAACAGCGCGGGCGCGTCGACACCGTCGGCACGCAGCCGACGCAACAGACCGAACCCGTCCATGCCGGGCATCATGACGTCGAGAATCAGCGCCTCGGGCCGGAACGTGCGGGCCTTGTCCAACGCCTCCGGGCCGGAGGATGCCGTCTGCACGTCGAATCCCTGGAATCGCAGGCTGGCCGACAGCAGTTCCACGATGGTCGGTTCGTCGTCGACAACCAGTACGCGTGCCTCAGGAGTTTCGCTCACGACTCCATGATGGACCCCATCCCTGCCCACTCGCTGGTTCCTCGCTGTGAACTCGCTGTGAGCACCTGGCCGTCCGGGACGAGTGCAAGAATGTACGGCGATGGTCGAGACGCAGGAGCCCGCACGCTCTCGCATCCGCATCGGTTCCATGCATGTATTCGCACTTCTGCTCGTGTCGGCGATCGTCTTCCGCGACCCGTTGGTGTCGTTCGTCGGCTCCGTTCCCGAGATACAGACCGGCGCGACGATCTTCCTGGGCGTCTTCGTCCAGGCGACACCGTTCCTCGTTCTCGGTGTCCTGGTCAGCGGCGCGATCGCGGCGCATCTGTCACCGAGGGTGTTGCGACGGCTCTTGCCGTCCGACGAGAAGAAAGCCGTCGGCGTCTCCGGGTTGGCCGGTATGGCATTGCCCGGGTGCGAGTGCGGAGCCGTCCCGGTCTCACGTCGGTTGATGGATCAGGGCGCTCCGACGTCGGCGGCATTGGCGTTCTTGTTGTCGGCGCCTGCGATCAACCCGGTCGTCCTCGTGTCGACGGCCGTCGCGTTTCCCGGTGAACCGCGCATGGTGCTCGCGCGTTTCGTCGGGTCGTTGGCGACGGCCTGGGTGATGGGGTGGCTGTGGGCCCGTGCAGGCAAGGCGGAATGGATCACCGCTCGGCTCGTCGACCACGACGTGGACACCGGCAGATCGAAGTGGGAAGTGTTCTCCGAGGCTGCTCGCCACGACCTGTTGCAGGCAGGTGCGTTTCTCGTGTTCGGTGCGGGCGCTGCGGCGGTGCTGCACATCGTCGTGCCCGACGCCGTCCTCGATCACCTCGCCGGCCAGATGCTGCTGGCAATTCTCGTGATGGCGTTTCTCGCCGTCGTGCTCGCGTTGTGTTCGGAGGCCGACGCCTTCGTCGCGGCGAGCATGTCGATGCTGCCGTTGCTTCCGCGGCTGGTGTTCCTCGTCGTCGGCCCGGCGGTCGACGTCAAGCTGATGGCGATGCAGTCAGGCAGTTTCGGACGCGGGTTCGTCGCCCGCTTCGCTCCGGTCACGCTCGTGGTCGCGATCGTCTGCGCGACCGTGTCCGGCTACCTGATCCTCGGCGGCGCCCGATGAAACGCGAAGTTCAGAACGTCCTGCTGCTGCTTCTCGGCGGTGCACTCCTGCAGATCGCGCTCAACGGTGACTACGTTCGCTACGTCAAACCGAGCCTGCAACCGTATCTCGTGATCAGCGCGGCCTTCATGGTCGTGCTGGCGGTGGCCGCCATCGTCAGAGATGTCCGACGCGGCGGCCCCGGCCACGATCACGCGGACGGCAGTCACGCGCACAGCAGTCGCCCGTATTGGATGCTGCTGGTTCCGGCAGCGCTCATTCTGTTCGTCGCGCCTCCCGCGTTGGGCGTGTCGTCGGTGTCCGATCGGGTGGTGACGGCCGATTCACTGGAGAAGACGGCCTTTCCACCCCTGCCCGACGGCGACGCGCCCGAAGTCCCGATCCTCGACGTCGTTCAGCGGGCGGCGCGCGACAACACCGGCAGTCTCGACGATCGCGAGATCACCGTGACGGGGTTCGTCGTGCCGAACGACGACGGCAGCACCGACCTCGCGCGAGTCCTGGTGATCTGTTGCGCTGCCGACGCTCGGTCGATTCGCATCCATCTCGACAGGCCGATCGACGGCGAGTGGCTCCGCGTCCGGGGCACGGTCGCGCCGTCGTCGCCGGAGACCGGGAACATCCCGACGATGACCGTCACCGGCGTCGAGCACATTCCGACGCCGGAGAACACGTACGCCTATTGAGCGCCTTCGGCGCACGTGCGCAGAAATGTATAGCGGGCTATACGGCGGTCTCAAGCAGTCATCGCAACGTGCCTGATCATTGAGGGATGGTTGCGATGGGACGTCCGGTGTACACCCATGAGGTGCGGATGCTGTTCTGGGTTCTGTTGGGTTGGGGCTCGACGTGAAGTACCCCAGGTTTTGTTCCTATGCGGTTACGAGGGCCGGGGTGGCCGACTCGCTGGGTTGTGAGATGTCGATCAGGGTGGTCTCGTATTCAGCCGGGGGCATGTAACCGAGCGCTTCGTGCAGACGCTGATGGTTGTACCACCACACGTATTCGAGCGTCGCGAACTCGACGTCGTCGACCGTTCGCCACGGTCCACGCCGGCGGATCAGCTCGGTCTTGTAGCTCGCGTTGACGCTTTCGGCGAGGGCGTTGTCGTAGGAGTCGCCAACCGTGCCCACCGACGGTGTGATGCCCAGCTCGATCAAACGATCGGTGTAGGTCACAGACAGGTACTGCGACCCGTGGTC
>NZ_JABUCO010000012.1:0-152129 GCF_019835205.1 Rhodococcus sp. BP-261
CTCGGTCGGGTACGGCCCCACACCGAGAACGCCGTTCTCCGAATGCAATACGACGGTGATGTCGGTCGGTAGATAGTTCGGCACGAGCGTCGGCATCCCGATGCCGAGGTTCACGTATTCACCGTCGAGCAATTCCTGCGCGACCCGGGCCGCCATCTGTTCACGGGTCAATTTGATGATCGTCTCGCTCATGCCCGCACCGTCCGCTGCTCGATTCCTACTGTCACCTTGCCGACGTGCACCACACGCTGCACATGGATGCCCGGGGTGTGAATATCGTCCGGGCCGATCTCACCGGGCTCGACGAGTTCCTCGACCTGCGCAATCGTGATGCGTCCCGACGCAGCTGCGGGCGGGTTGAAGTTCCGGGCGCTGGCATGAAACACCAGGTTGCCGTGCCGGTCACCTTTCCAGGCGTGGACGAGGGCGTAGTCGGCGACGATGCCGCGTTCCATCACGTAGGTGACGCCGTCGAATTCGCGGGTCTCTTTCGGAGGGCTCGCCACCGCGATGCCGCCGCTGCCGTCGTAGCGGAGCGGCAGACCGCCGTCGGCAACCTGTGTTCCGACGCCCGCCGGGGTGAAGAACGCCGGGATCCCCGCCCCGCCCGCCCGCAGTCGCTCGGTGAGTGTGCCCTGCGGCGTCAGCTCGACCTCGAGTTCACCGGCGAGATACTGGCGCGCGAACTCTTTGTTCGACCCGACGTAGGAGGAAATCGTGCGACGGATACGACGCTTCTCCAGCAGCACACCGAGCCCGAAACTATCTGTGCCGCAATTGTTGCTGACGATCTCCAGATCCGATGCGCCGTGATCGAGCACGGCACCGATCAGGATCTCGGGAACACCGACCAGCCCGAAACCACCCACGGCGATCGAGGCTCCATCCGGCAGATCCGCCACCGCGTCGGCGGCGCTCGCTACGACTTTGTCCATGGCTCGACCATACCTGACAACGTACGCTTTGTGAACACCTCGCCACTATGCGAACACTGGGCTATATTAGAATGATGACCGTCGAACTTTCGTACGACCTCGTTGCGGCTACCAGCCCGACGACCCAGACAGTGGTGTTCATCGGCTCCCTCGGGTCGACCCGGTCCATGTGGGACGCTCAAGTCGAAGCGCTGTCCGACCACCTCGATGTGATTGCGGTGGACCTACGAGGCCACGGAACCTCACCCGTTTCGATCGGCCCCTACACCGTCGCTGAACTTGCCGACGACGTCCTGGCTCTGCTCGACTCACTCGGCCGCGAACACGTTCACCTCGTGGGGTTGTCCCTCGGTGGCGCAATCGCTCAATGGATTTCGGTACACCGTCCCGAACGGGTCGCATCGCTCACACTTCTGTGCACGTCGGCGCGTTTCGGTGACCCGCAGGGTTGGATCGACCGCGCCGCGACCGTCCGTGACCACGGCACGCGGTCGATCGCCGACGCGGTGCTCGAACGCTGGTTCACAGTCGACTTCGGCGAAAGTGTCGATGCGTACCGGAACATGATCGCCTCCACCTCGGACGAGGGCTATGCAGCCTGCTGTGAAGCGCTGGCAGGGTGGGACAACCGCGCCGATCTGGGGAACATCTCGTCGCCGACGCTCGTCATCGCAGGCAAGGAAGATCCGGCGACCACGCCTGCCGATATGGCCGTCATCGCCGACGGTATTCCCAGGGCGGAGTTTCACGTCCTGTCCCCTGCCGCACACCTTGCGAATGTCGAACAGTACGAACAGGTTTCACGGCTACTGAAGGACCACATCGGAAGAGCCGAGAACGCATGATCGATCGTGAACCGGCGGGCCCGTCTTCGGACTACGTACAGTCGCTCGGTCGCGGATTGGCCGTGATCAAAGCGTTCGACGGCGTCAACCCCCGACGTACGTTGACCGACGTCGCCAAGACCACCGATCTGACCCGGGCGACCGCGCGACGCTTCCTGCTGACGCTCGTCGAACTCGGCTACGTGCGCACCGACGGCTCGCTGTTCTGGCTCACCCCGAGAGTGCTCGAACTCGGCTACAGCTACCTGTCCTCGCTCACGTTGCCCGACGTCGCCGGCCCCCACCTCGAAGCACTCTCCCAGCGGGTGCACGAATCGTCGTCGGTGTCCATCCTCGACGGCGACGACGTCGTCTACGTCGCCCGCGTCCAGGTCTCACGAATCATGACCGTCGCGATCACCATCGGCACCCGCTTCCCCGCCTACGCCACCTCGATGGGCCGAGTCCTGTTGGCAGGACTCTCATCCGACGAACTCGACGCCTACCTGTCACGACTGGACCCGACGCCGCTGACCGGTAAGACCATCACCGACATCGCATCCCTCCGCGCCGAACTCGAATCCGTTCGCGCACAGGGCTATTGCCTGGTCGACCAAGAACTCGAAGCAGGCCTACGCTCGATCGCCGCACCGATCCACGACACCACCGGCACCGTCGTCGCCGCCGCGAACGTCTCCACCCCTGCCGCCCGGCACTCCGCCGACGCCGCCCGTGAACACCTCCTCCCCGCCCTCCTGGCCGCCGCCCACGCAATCGACACCGACCTACGCCGCCTGGACACGAACTCCACCGACAAACAAGGACATCGACATGCCTGACGCCGTCATCTGCGAACCCCTCCGCACCCCAGTCGGCCGCTTCGGCGGCATGTTCTCCGGCATCGCACCCGAAACTCTCGCCGCCACCGTCATCACCGAACTGGTTGCGCGCACCGGTATATCCGGATCCGACATCGACGACGTCATCCTCGGCCAAGCATCACCGAACGGGGAAGCACCCGCACTCGGCCGCGTCGCCGCCCTCGACGCAGGCCTCGGCATCGACGTCCCAGGACAACAGATCGACCGCCGCTGCGGATCCGGCCTCCAAGCCGTCCTACAGGCCTGCATGCACGTACAGACCGGCGCCAGCGACCTCGTCCTCGCCGGCGGCGCGGAAAGCATGAGCCAGGCCGAGTTCTACACCACCGGCATGCGCTGGGGCGTCAAAGCCGACGCCGTCGCACTCTCCGACCGTCTCGCCCGCGCCCGCGTCACCGCAGGCGGCAAGAACTTCCCCGTGCCCGGCGGGATGATCGAAACCGCCGAAAACCTACGGGCGGAATTCTCCATCAGCCGCGAAGACCAGGACGCCCTCGCCGCCGCCTCCCACCACAAAGCCGTCGCCGCCCAGAAAAACGGTGTCTTCGCCGAAGAAATCGTCGGAATCTCTGTCCCGCAGCGTAAATCGGATCCGATCGTGGTCGACACCGACGAGCACCCCCGCGCCGACACCTCCATCGAATCGCTGGCCAAGCTGCGCGCCATCCGTTCGAAGATCGACCCCGACTCCACCGTCACCGCCGGCAACGCCAGCGGCCAGAACGACGGCGCCGCCCTCGCCATCGTCACCACCCCCGAAAAGGCCGCCCAACTCGGCCTGCGACCCATCGCGAAACTCGTCTCCTGGGCCGTCGCGGGAGTGCCGCCGCGGACCATGGGCATCGGCCCCGTCCCAGCCACCGAGAAAGCCCTCGGCCGAGCAGGACTGACCCTGGACGACATGGGCGTCATCGAACTCAACGAAGCCTTCGCCGCCCAGACTCTGGCCGTCCTGCGCACCTGGAACATCGAACCCGACGACCCACGACTGAACCCCCACGGCTCCGGCATCTCCCTCGGCCACCCCGTCGGCGCCACCGGCGGACGCATCCTCGCCACCCTCCTACGCGAAATGCGGCGCCGCGACACCCGCTACGGCCTCGAAACCATGTGCATCGGCGGCGGACAAGGCCTCGCAGCAATATTCGAAAACGTACGCTGACGTCAACCGAACCGGACCGCGGGGGCGTGTCACGCTCGAGCGGGCTCACGGTCGAGTAACCATGCTGCCAGGATTCCGGCGCCCAGACCCCAGACCGGCGCGCTCAAACCCGCAATCTGGATTCCGGACACAGTGACAACGAACGTCACCAACGGGCCGAATGGGGGTCTGGCCTTACCTGCGTCCTCCCTCGAAGGCGAGAAGGCCGCTGCGAATGCACCCCTCAAGGCGTCGAGCATCGCGACGCCGGCCAATGCGGCGACGAACGTGTGCGGCACCACCGACAGTCCCCACACCAAGGCGGGCGCGAACACACCCACGACGACTGCGACGACGCCGCACACGATCCCCGCCACATATTGCCGACGTCGTTCTCCGTCGGCGACCAGCAGTGCGTTCGATGGCCCCGCGAGACACGAGGACACCGCACCCACGAACGCGGCGAGCACCGACCAGAAACCACTGAACAACGTGATCATCGTCAGGGGTGGTCGATGGCCGGACGCTGTCAATACTGCCGTTCCCTGCGCGTTCTGCACCGCGATCACGGTGATCGCCAGCGGCAGCACGAGTTGTAGGCACGTTTCCGCGTTCCAGGTGGGGGATACCAGCGACGGCAGTCCCACGGGTGAGAAGCCATCCGAACCCGCAGGTGTCGACGGGCTCCACCCCGTCACCAGAGGCGCTACCAGACCCACGCACAGCGCCGCGAAGATGGGAGGGAACTGTCGACCGCCTACTCGGAATCGAGTCGCCGCCAGCCACGCGATCACCATCGAACCAGCAACTACCGCGTCCGACGACACCGAACGCACCAGTTCTGTACCGAACGACAGAAAGGCCCCGGCAACCAATGCCATGACGAGACGGTGAGGTACCGCGCTCATCACCGTCTTTACGGCACCGGTCGCGCCCAGAACTGCGATGAGTACACCGGTGACGATGTAGGCCCCGACGACGTCCGACCATCTGGACGTCGGCAGTGCCTGACCGACGATGACCGTCCCCGGGATCGTCCAGAAGAACGCCAACGGCATACGGTAAACCCAACTGGCAACACACGTCAGCAACCCGTTGAGGACGAACACTCCGAAGATCCACGACGCAATCTGCGGTCCGGTCAGCGAACCAGCCGTGCCCGCAGCCATGATGACCGCGACCGGTCCCGTCGCCGAGAACAACACGGCGGTGACCCCAGAACCAAGGTAGGCGGCACCGAAGTCCTTGGCCAGCTCGGCCCAGCGGGCTGGCCGCCGGGCTGGGATTTCGATCCCACCCCGCAGAGTGCGTGTCTGATCGTCCAGAGAAGTCATGCTGTTCCTCGGGTGTTCACGTTATCGATTCTCACTGGGCTGCATCTCCTGAGCCGCTCGCGCGGGCCGCCAATTCCGCTCTGGACCGAATTCCCAGTTTCGAGTAGACCCGCGTCAGGTGGAATTGCACGGTCTTGACGGATAAGAACAACTCGGCTGCTACCTCTCGGTTCGTCATACCGGTGGCGACCAACCCGGCCACTGCTTCTTCCTGCGGGGTCAGCGTGTCATGTGAGCGGTCCTTCAGCACCGCGTTCATGCCGCCGGCCTTCAGCTCACGATCACATCTGGCGACGTAGGTCGCCGCACCGAGAGCCGAGTAATCCTCCCGCGCAGCAGTTATCACGACGTCGGCCTCACGGCGTTTGCCTGCCCGGCGCAGCGTCAATCCGTACACGTAATTGACTCGCGCGCGGTCGTAGATCAGCGGGAGCGATGCGAGCGACGCCAGCGCCTCCTCGAAACAGATTCGCGCAGAATTCAATTCGTTCCGCGCTCCGTGCCAGCGTCCGCGTGCGCACGAGAGTCTGGCCAGAGCCGACTTGTGGCCGCGACTGACGGCTCGCTCCTCATGGTGGGACAGGAACACATCGGCCTCCGACAATCGGCCTTCGATAACCAATGCGTTGGCATAGACATCCTGCCACGGCCAGAACCCCGGCTCGGATACGTCACCCTGTGCCCAGGCTTCTGTGAGGGGCCCCAGTGCACGCAGAACACCGGCGTAATCAGCCCTGGCCTCGGCGATCGCCGCTCGTCCCAGAGCTGCCGGCACCCGCATGATTTCGTACTCGCGCGCGCCGGCGTCTCCGGCTCTCGCCGATTCGGACGCGGCATTCCAATCGCCGCGAAGAGCATGAATCTGCGTGCTGGTCCACCGCAGCAGCGGAGTCATCAACGCTGCACCGGATCGCGAGGCAAGATCGACACCGCTGTCGACGATTCTCAGCGCGGCCCCCCAGTCGCCTGTGACGAAGTAGGTTCGAGCCAGCCAGGAATGAGCCCACAGCGAAATACGAGTCGAGCCACCCAGAAAGTCCGTCGGCGTTGCCGACTCCAGTTCCACTCGGGCGATGTCGATCTGGTCGGTGGCTAAATGCAGCCAACCGGAACCGATTTGGACCCGCTGCCCGACGGCCCCGGTGTGCGCATACGACCAGAGGTTTTTGTAGCTCCTCAGGGCCTCCACGACGTGACCCGTGCCGCCCAGTCCGAGACCGCGAATGGATTGAGCCTCGATCGCGGTCGGACTCGAGGTGCCGACGAGTTCGATGGCACGATCGGCCCACTTCACGAGTTCGGTTCCATTGCAGCGGGCGAGATTGTGCAGAACCTGTCGATGACAGACGACTGCAGCAACGTCGGGTTCGTGGCGGACACGGACCATTTCCCACGCTCGATCCAGTCGTGCGCCGGCCTCCTGTGGACGGCCGCGCATGATGGCGAGGTAGCCCAGAACCGCACTGCGCATGGCAGTTTCGCGGAAACTCTCGATCTCGGCGACGTACCCCGACGCCGTCGGCACGTCGCCCGCCCCGATGAGAGCATCCACCGCCAGCACCAGGCGGTCGTCTCGCTTGTGTGTGTCGCCACTGGACCGACTGGCCAGCGAGTACAGATTCGCGGCCGCCGCCCACTCCCCCTTACCCGCGCGCTCGACAGCCAGTGCCTCCAGCTTGTCCGACAACGCCGAGTCCGGCCCAGGCGTCACCTCGACGAGATGCGCCAACACACTGGCGGGGTCCTCGACCATGCCGGCAGCTGTTCGGTGCAAGTCGGCTTGTTCGACACGCCCGAGGGCAGCGAGGATACCGGCTCTGATCATGGCATCCGGGCAGGCCAGTACTGTCGAAGTCGACAGTCTTTCGACCCTGATCAGGCCAGCCCTCTCGGCCGCATCGACCGCGGCCCACGGCTCGACCTCGATGCGTGCAACCTGCAGCGCGACGTGCACGGAAGCCGGGGCGCCGAGGACTGCGACGGCGCTGCACAGTCGCCGGGTGTCGTCGTCGAACTCGGCGAGACTTTCGCGTACAGCCGAGGAGAGAAACGATGGCGCCGGCAGATCGAACCGCGTGCGGTTCCACGCGTCTCCGTCGAGTTCGTCCAGCAACGCTGCGATGTGACGTGGCCGGCCGCCGGTATGACGCGTCAACTGCGTCGCGGCGGACTGAGTCAGAACGATTCCTCGCAGTGCCGCCATGTCGGCGACATCGACGGGTCCGAGTGGCCGAACCGGTAGCGTCACGTCCGCTGCCCTGTCCAGAATGTTGTTCGCCGACACTCGATTTGCCGTGCCGAGAGTGCGGCAGCAAATGACGGCGACAGCTCGGTCCCGGTGGAACCTGACCACCGACGCGAGCAATTCGAGGGAGTCGACATCGGCGTGCTCCGCGTCGTCCACCGCTACGACGACTGCGGACGGCTCGTGCGAAGTGGGGACCCCCGTCGATGACAACACTGCATCCAACCGAGCTTCGAACGTTTCGCACTCCGCAAGGGCCGCGTTCACCCCAGGAAACAACTGCCGAAGCACACCGCCTGCGATGGAGGATTCCCATGGAACTGCATGCAGTTGCCTGACGTCCACGTTCGCGCTCTGCCGAAAACGTTCGAGAACGGTGTCGAGGAGAGCCGTCTTGCCCGACCCCGAACGCCCCTCCAGAACGATGAACGTGGACCGCGAGCCGACTGCACGGACCAACTCCGCGACAATCGGCTCCCGGCCTGTCAGTTCAACGTGTTCACTCACCCGTTCACCGTAGTCAACGACCCGGTCAGGAGATGGTGCGAAGCATCGAGCGATCACAGCGCTCAGCCGAGATCGCCCCCGGCAACCGGAAGCACCGTGCCGGTGATGTACGACGCTTCGTCCGAAGCCAGGAAGCAGATTGCCGCTGCTTGCTCGTCGAGGGTGCCGTACCGCCCGAGAAGTGAGGATCCGACGGTCTGGTCCACGAGCTCCTGGTACCAGGACCTCTCCTGATCGCTCGACAGCCCCGGCCCACGGGCGATACGGCGTGGCGGCGCATCGGTACCGCCGGGAGCAGTTGCTGCGACACGAATGCCGTACGGCGCCACCTCTTGCGCCAAGTTAGCGGTGATCGCGTTGACACCTCCCTTGGCCGCACCGTAGGGAACGCGGTTGATCCCCCGGGTCGCCACGGACGAGACGTTGACGATCGTGCCCTGCCGCCGCTCGATCATGTGCGGCACCACGGCGCGGCAGGACCACAGCGTCGGGAAGAGAGAGCGAGAGATCTCCTTCTCGATCTGGTCCGGCGGGTATTCGGCCAGCGGCTTCGCCCAGATCGTTCCTCCCACCACGTGGATGGAGACGTCGACCCGTCCATGCCGCGCGATAGCAGCCTCGACTACGGACGACGCACCTTCCCACGTCTCGAGGTCCGCCAGAACGGCAGTGACATGAGCCTCGTCGTGGTGCAATTCTTCGGCCAACGACTCGACGAGCTCTGAACGATCGGCGAGCACGAGATCGCCGCCCTCCGCCGAGATACGTCGAGCGACCCATTCACCGATGCCCTGCGCTGCACCCGTGACGAGAACGACCTTGCCGGCGAAGCGTCCCGGATGCACGAAAGCTGGCTTCTTGCTCTTCTCGATGTCCTGCATCGCTCGGCGCATCGTGACCTTCGACCTCTCTGCGTGCTCCGCGATGAGCGTCCGCGCGCGGTCTCGATCCTGCGCATCGAAGGCGTCGACGATATCGACGTGGTCCTGCGCACACGACGGCTCACACCACGTCGCGTTACGCAGCGTCTCGGCCATTGCGGCCTTCACGCCGAGCGCCTGATACGCCTGCAACAAGTGTTCGTTGCCGGTCTGCGTGAACAGGTAGTCGTGGAACGCGGCATTGGTCTCGGTGTACGCAGCCGCATCGACGAACTGGTCTCCGTCGACGTAACGCGTCGTCGTCTCGGCTAGGAGCCTGTAGCCGGCCAATTGCTGCGACGACAGGCGACCGATCACCAGCTCCAGTGCACCCAGTTCCAGAGCACGACGAGCTTCGAACACCGCGTCCGACTCGTGCACCGAGGGATGCTCTTCACCGATTTCGTACGAATCCGACGCAGCCATGTCCTCGCGAGTGACGTGCGGTTCGATATCGCGCTCCGGCCAGATGGTCTGACCGGCGACCGATCGTGCATCGCCGGCCCGAAGGATGGCGTCGTCGTCGTCAAGCGGCGAGAGGGGACCGGTCGAGCCGGGCTTGCCGACGCGCTGGCCGGCGATCGCCCGCAACGTCACCAGCTCCTCGTCCGGGCTCACCGGTGCGACCACGTCCGGTGCCCGGTACTCCCGGGCTTCGAATACCGTTTGGCCGCACACCGTCCGGCGCGTCGCGTCACCCTCGATATTCTCGTCGGCCGAGCTCTCGGACGCCGGGCGTTCGCTACGGTCGGTCTTCTTTTCGGTCGGAGCAGGCACTGCAGCGTCCGGCTCCTCCGCGACGACTTCCGTCTCGGGAGCCGAGCTCGGCTCACCTTCCGTGGGCTTCGACGACGGCGCGAACTTCTCGTAGTAGAAGCCGGTAGGTTCGACGCCCTCGTTCGTGAAGTAGGAACGAACTGCCTCGACCATCGGGGGCGGACCACACAAGTACACCGCGACGTCACCGTCGTACAGGTGCTTCGGCTCGATCAAGCCGGTGACGTAGCCCTTGTGCTCAGCAGTACTGTTCGGATCCGCCACGCAGTAGTCCCACGTGAGGTTCTCGAGACTCTTCGCCAGTTGTTCGAGTTCATCGAGCAGAACGACGTCGTCGTCCGTACTCGCCCCGTAGACCAAATGCACCGGACGAGAGGAATTCTCGTCGTTCAGTTTCCGCAGAATGGACAGGATCGGAGCGAGCCCGGTGCCGCCTGCGAGCAGAAGGGCCGGCCGATCGGCCTCGCGCAGAAAGAAACTTCCGTGCGGCCCGGTGAAGGAGATGTCGTTCCCTACCTCCGCGCGCTCGTCGAGGAACGTCGACATCAAACCACCCGGCGTGAGCTTGACCAGGAATTCCAGTTCCTCGGCCCCCGGAGTGTTGCTGAAGGAGTACGAGCGGGTCTCCTCACCGCCGGGCACCGAGATGTTGACGTACTGGCCAGGCAGAAACGCCAGATCCACACTTTCGGGAGATCGGACCACCAAGCGGACAGTTGTCGGCGAAAGCCGGTCCACCGCAGTGATCGTCGTCAGATACGTCGATGCCTGCGTCTTCGCCACCGCCGACGTACTGGCGATCTGGAGAACAAGATCGGACTTCGGAGTCATACTGCACGGCAGGCAGTAACCCTGCTCGGACTCGCTGTCGGACAACGCATCCTCGAGATACACACCGCCGTTGTAGTCACCCGATTCGCACAACGCCTTGCACGTTCCGCACGCTCCGTCACGGCAGTCGAGCGGAATGTTGATGCGGGATCGGTACGCGGCATCGGCGACGGTCTGTCCATCCGCGCAGGTGATGAAGCGGGTCACCCCGTCCTCGAAGGACAGGGCTACGCGGTGACTCATGAGGTTCCTCTCTCGGCGGCCGAAAGGTCGTGCGGCTGAACTGGTTCAGAAGTGATAGATGTCGACGACGTGATGGATGTAGTCGTTCTTCAGCACCACCGTCTTGCGACGGATGAGCGGCGACTCGCCGGAGAAGTCGATCGTGTAGAAGGAGGTGCCGTAGTACGGGTCGACTGTCTTGTACCGGAAGTACATGGTGTGCCAGTTGAATCGCACATCGACGATGTCGCCTCGACGTTCGATGACCTCCACGTTGCTGATGTTGTGAGAAGTTCGAGGCTCGGGAATCGATGTCGCACTGGACCGTTCGGTCCGGATACGGAACACCCGATCTTCGAGCCCGCCCTTGTTCTCGTAGTAGATCAGCGAGATGTCGGTCTGGGGGTCTTCGGTCAACTGCTCGTTGTCGTCCCAGCACGGCATCCAGTACTCGACGTCGTCGGCGTAGCAGGTGAGCCATTTTTCGAACTCACGGTCATCGAGGTAGCGGGCCTCGCGGTAAAGGAATTGCTCGATGGCGTTCTGGGTGATCAGCGTCGAAGCGCTCGTGTTCGTGTTCTGTGGTGCAGCGGTGGTCATGTCACGCCTTCTTCGTCGTCGCGGAATCGGTTCCGTCACCGGCACGCTCACGCTCGATGGCGTCGAGCATTGTCTGACGCCAGTAGCCGTGCTGAACCGGGTAGAGGCCTTCGTCCTCGTTTCTGACACCCGCTGAGATGACACCCGGCATTTCCAAAGCTTCGGCGACGGGGTCCGGGCCGGTGAGCCAGTGCTCGGCTCCGCGGCTCATGTCGTTCCACGGAGCATTGGTGGCCTGGAAAGTCAGCTGGCAGGAGCGGAACTCCTCAAGATCGTCCGGTGTGGCCATACCCGACGCGTTGAAGAAGTCCTCGTACTGACGGATACGGTGCGACCGAGCCTTGGCGCTTTCACCCTTGGGGGCGATGCAGTAGATGGTGACTTCGGTCTTGTCCGGAGAAATCGGCCTGAAGTGCCGAATCTGCGTGCTGAACTGATCCATGATGTAGACGTTCGGGTACACGCAGAGATTGCGGGAACCCTTCACCATGAACTCGCCCTTCGCATCGCCGAACTTCTCCTTCAGTTCGTCCATGCGGTCCCAGAGCGGACGGTCCTCGGGGTTCGCGGCCCACGTCCACAAGCACAGGTGGCCGTTCGGGTACGACCAGTAGCCGCCTCCCGACTTGCCCCAACCGCCGGCATCGAGTGCCTTGGTCGAGTTCTTGGATTGTCCGTTGTTGCGACGCGACGTGGTCGCGGCGTAGTTCCAGTGAGTGGCCGTGACGTGGTAGCCGTCGGCGCCGTTCTCCGCCTGCACCTTCCAGTTGCCGTCGTAGGTGTACGTCGACGATCCTCGGAGCACCTCGAGCCCGTCGGGAGATTGATCGACAAGCATGTCGATCACCTTCGTCGTGTCACCGAGATGTTCGGCAAGCGTCGAGACGTCGTCGTTCAGCGAGCCGAAGAGGAAACCTCGGTAGCTTTCGAACCTGGGCACCTTCGTCAAATTGTGGGATCCGTCGACGTCGAAGCTGGCAGGATAGCCTGCTCCTTCGGGATCCTTGACCTTGAGCAGCGTGCCGTCGTTGCGGAACGTCCACCCGTGAAACGGGCAGGTGAGAGTGGTCCGATTATCGGTCTTGCGGCGGCAGAGCATTGCACCGCGGTGAGCGCAAGCGTTGATGAGGCAGTGCAACTCGCCGTTTTTGTCACGCGTGATCACAACAGGCTGCCGGCCCATGTAAACCGTGAAGTAGTCGCCGTTGTTCGGAAGCTGGCTCTCGTGGGCGAGGTAGATCCAATTGCCCTCGAAAATGTGCTTCATCTCCAGCTCGAAGACTTCTTCGTCGGTGAAGATGCTGCGGTTGGCGCGATAGACACCGGCGTCGGGATCGTCCACGACTGCGTTGGCGACTGTTCTGAGCGCCTGGTCCAGAGTCTCGGTCATTGGTCCTCCCAGGAATGTGATCGAAGCTTGTCTACGACGATGACAGGACGTGTTCGCGGTCACACCAGGCAAATGCCTAGACACCACCCGGGCATCCATTCATAAGTGCCGACGATGAATCCAATGCTGGTCCGTCTTTGTCGGTAATGAATGCGGGGATTTAGTGTGGGACCCATCACCACGAGCACTGAGTGAACCACGGGACTATGCGGAGGAGGTGACCCGTCACATGGAACTACGTCACCTGCATCATTTCGTCGCAGTGGCCGAGACCAAGCACTTCGGTCAGGCTGCCAAGCGTTTGTATCTTGCCCAGCCTGCGCTGTCGCAGTCGGTCAGACAACTGGAAACAGAGTTGGGGGTGACCCTGCTCGCCCGCACTACGCGAACGGTGAGTCTGACTCCCGCCGGCGAATTCTTCTATCGCGAGGCGACCAGAATTCTGGAGAGCCTCGCGGAATCCGTACGCGGCGTCAAACGCATCACCGATGGTCGCCTCGGGCTGGTTCGCATCGGTTTCACAGGGACCGCTGCCTTCGACCAACTCCCTGCGATATCGCGCGCCCTCAAACAACGATTGCCCGGCGTAGCACTCGAGGTACACGGCGATCTGCTGACGCCCGCCCAGGTCGAAGGACTTCGGTCCGAACATCTCGACTTGGCCGTTCTCAGACCACCAGTTGCCGGCGACGATCTGGTGGTTCGTACCATCGCCAGCGAATCCTTGCTTCTCGCCCTGCCTGCCGATCATCGACTGGCAGACCAACCCGCACTCGAAGTACTCGATGTCACCTACGAAGACTTCGTCATGTATTCCGACAGCCACTCGGCTGTGAACGAAGCAGTCGTACGAAGTTGCCGGACAGCAGGTTTCACTCCCCGTCGAGAGCACGAGGCCCCGGACACGTCGGTGCTCTTGGCTCTCGTGGCAGCCGGATTGGGAATCGCCCTGGTTCCGGAATCCGTCCGTGCGCTCAAGCTCGACGGCGTCGTCTTCCGCGACATCGCGGGGGTCGCAACCATCGACCTCGCGCTCGCGTGGCGCCAGGACAATTCGACACCTCTCGTCGAGTCGTTGGTCCGCGCGCTCGAAGAAGCAGGCATTCTTCCTTCGATGGACACTTCGCCCCCGCAGAACCTGAAAGACATATCATGAAAATTGTTGCTGTAGAAGCAATTCCATATTCCATTCCGTACGTGAAACCACTGAAATTCGCCAGTGGCGAAGTGCATGCTGCGGAGCACGTTCTCGTCAGAGTTCACACCGACGACGGCGTCGTCGGAGTTGCGGACGCACCGCCACGACCGTTCACCTACGGGGAGACGCAACGCGGCGTGGTGGCTGTCATCGAAACGATCTTCGCCCCACAGGTGATCGGCTCGGCGCTCACCGATCGCGAGATCGTGCACACGCGGCTGAACCGCACCGTGGGCAATCCAGTGGCGAAAGCTGCTGTCGACATGGCCATCTGGGACGCACTCGGACGCACATTGGACATCTCCGTCACCGACCTGCTCGGTGGCTACACCGATCGCATGCGTGTCAGCCACATGCTGGGCTTCGACACCCCTCAGGCGATGGTGGACGAAGCGACCAGGATGCGCGAGACGTACGGCATCGAGGTGTTCAAGATCAAGGTCGGACGACGACCGGTTTCGCTGGACACCGTAGTGGTCCGAGCGCTTCGCGAAGGGCTCGGCGACGACGTCGAGTTGTACGTCGACGGCAACCGCGGATGGAGTGCGTCCGAATCCGCGCGCGCCATGGCCGAGATGTCCGATCTCGGCCTGACATTGGCCGAGGAACTGTGCCCCGCAGACGATGTGCTGGGACGTCGATGGCTCGTCGGGCAACTGAATGTTCCTTTCGTTGCGGACGAATCCGCCGTGACGCAGGCGGACGTGACACGCGAGATTCTGGCGGGGTCCGCGAACGCCGTCAGCATCAAGACCGCGAGAACCGGATTCACCGGTTCACTTCGGACGCATCACCTGTGCGAGGGACTCGGCCTCGAAGTCGTCATGGGGAACCAGATCGATGGCCAGCTCGGTTCGACGTGCACCATCGCGTTCGGGGCGGCGTTCGAGCTCACCTCGAGGCGAGCCGGCGAGTTGTCGAACTTCCTGGACATGAGCGACGACCTCCTGACCGACCCACTCGATATCCGTGACGGCGCACTCTCCGTTCGACCGGGTGCAGGACTCGGCGTCGAGATCGACGCCGACAAGCTCGCCCGATACAGACAAGACACCTGACCCAAGACCAACGAACACAGCCCGCTTCACCCCGATATGCAAGGAGTAACCATGAGCGTCGATCACGCATCCGAGGTCGCCACCGCGGCGGCATCCGGAGCGAACGCAACCCAGCGATTCACCTCCGACAAGGCCATCGCCGCGTCCACCCCACCGGAGCGCGTCAGCCTCCTGGCCCGCGAGGTGCTTTCCGCGGTACACAAGACGATTCGCGACCACCAGGTCACCTACGACGAATACAACGCTCTCAAGGCGTGGCTCATCAGCGTCGGGCAGGACGGCGAATGGCCGCTGTTCCTCGACGTGTGGGTCGAGCACGTCGTCGAAGAAGTCGCCAGCGACACCCGCGAGGGCAGCAAGGGCACCATCGAGGGTCCGTACTACGTTCCCGACGCACCCGAACTCGGTTCAGAGGCAACGCTTCCCACCCGCGAACATGAGAACGGAACCCCGCTTCTGTTCCAGGGGCAGGTTCGCGACGTGGCCGGCAACGCGCTTCCCGGCGCACTCATCGAGATCTGGCACGCCGACGCCGACGGCTTCTACTCCCAATTCGCCCCCGGCATCCCCGAGTGGAACCTCCGTGGCAGCATCACCGCGGACGACGAGGGCCGCTTCAAGATCCACACCCTCAAGCCCGCTCCCTACCAGATCCCTACCGACGGCGCATGCGGCAAGCTCATCTCCGCCGCAGGCTGGCACCCCTGGCGTCCCGCACACCTGCACTTGAAGGTCGGCGTAGCCGGCCACCAGCAGATCACCACGCAGCTTTACTTCCCCGGTGATGCCCACAACGACGACGACGTCGCCGACGCCGTGAAGCCCGAACTCATTCTCGACCCGCAGGACGTCCCGGGTGGCCAGGAAGTGACGTACGACTTCGTTCTCGACAAGGCCTGAGAGGCTCATCCATGCTCTTCGCAGTGAAGATGGACGTTGCCATCCCCACCGATCTGGACCCCTCGGTTCGCTCCGACACCCTGGCTCGGGAGAAGGCGTACTCGCAGGACCTCCAACGAAGCGGGGAATGGGTGAGCATCTGGCGACTCGTCGGCCAGTACTCGAATCTCAGTATCTTCGACGTCCGGGACAACGACCGCCTGCACGAGATTCTCTGGAACCTGCCGTTGTTCCCGTACATGACCATCGATGTGACACCCTTGTCGGTGCACCCTTCAGACATCAACGCACCCTGACCGTCGTAGGAGGCCCTGCGTGTCCGCCGCCTTGTTCTCACCCCGTTCCTCCGATTCCGTGGGCGAGGAGTGGCGCACCGAACTTGGCTCGACCTTCGCGGGATTGCACCCCGAGAGGATCGATTCGTCGCTCGACCCGATGACGGGTCACATCGACAGCTCGGACATGGGCGATCTGCGGATCTTCCGGGTGACCGGAACTCCGCAGATCGTCCGCCGCAGCAAGCACAACGTTCGCACGTCCCCCACCGAGGCACTCAAGTTGTGTCGGCAGGTGCGGGGACGTGCGATCGTGCATCAGGATGACCGGGAACTCGTCATCGAGCCCGGTCAATTGGGCATCTACGACACCGGCCGCGCGTACGACCTTCGCTTGGAGGGCGACTGGGAATGCTCGGTGATGGTGTTTCCGCCTTCTGCACTACAACTTCCGCACCGTTGGTTGAACGGTGTCATGAACCGAGTTCACGATGCCTCGACCGGAGCGGGATCCGTCCTCTCGTACTTCATGACCTCCGCACTGGACCAGCCGAACGCCCAATCTCGGCGTGGCAGTGCTGAATTACGTTTTGCAGAGGCAGGCCTGCATCTACTGTCGAGTGCCGTCGCCCCGGTCGAGCCCGCCGATTCACAGTCCGATGCCGTCGCGCAACGTCTGTCGATCCTCGACCACATTCGACGAAATCTGAGCGACCCGCACTTGACACATGCCAATGTGGCGTCGGCACACGGCATTTCGCCACGGACACTCGATCGACTGTTCGAGTCCGAATCTCGTAGCGTCACGACTGCCATTCGCGAGCTGCGGTTGGACGCGGCACGCCGGGACCTACTGGACCCGAGGTCGATGCATACCAACGTCGGAGCGGTGGCGGCCCGCTGGTGTCTGAACGACGCCGCGCACTTCAGCAGACTGTACAAGCAGCGTTTCGGAGTGAGTCCATCCGCCGATCGTGAAGCCGCCGGTCGAATGTCTGGCGGAATCTGACACGAACCCGGGCGTGATTAGTCAACTGCAGCGGCGAAACCTCTCACATACTCGATGACAACGGATGTGCCCCCCATCACAAGCTGCGGGCACCCGGGCACGAATCACGACGAAAGGTATCGATCACCATGAGTACAACTCTTCTGGGCAGCGACTGGCACGGTCGCATCTACAGCGACGGTTGGCGCACCGGTGGCGGAGGAACTACAACCACCGTTGAGCCCGCCACGGGCGCAACACTCGGAGAAATCGGTCTTGCCAACGCACAGGACGTCGACGAGGCAGTGTCGCGCGCACGTGAGGCGCAGCCCGCATGGGCCGCCCTTCCGGGACCGCAGCGCGCAGCCAAGATCCGCGACATCGCCAAGCTGTTGGAGCAGCACCGAGGCGAGTTCGAAGAGTGGCTGATCCGTGAAGGCGGCGGCGTGCCGGGGAAGGCTGCGTTCGAGGTCGACCTCGTTCTCGGTGAGCTGTGGGAAGCTGCTGCGCTGCCCACTCAGCCGTACGGCCACCTTCTTCCCACCAGCGAGGCGGGACGCGAGAGCATCGGCCGACGGGTTCCCTTGGGCGTCGTCGGCGTCATCAGCCCGTGGAACTTCCCGCAAATCCTGTCCATCCGCGCGGTGGCTCCCGCTCTGGCGCTCGGAAACGCCGTCATCCTCAAGCCGGACGTACAGACGTCCGTCGCCGGCGGCGTCCTGTTCGCGCGCCTGTTCGAAGAGGCGGGACTTCCCGACGGCCTGTTCCACGTCCTCCCCGGTGATGCCGAGCCCGGCGCCGCCGTTGCTGAGCACCCCGGTATCGGCATGGTCTCGTTCACCGGCTCGACGGCGGTCGGACGCAAGGTCGGCGAGGCTGCGGGCCGCACACTCAAGCGCGTCTCGCTCGAATTGGGCGGCAACAACGCTCTCATCGTTCTCGACGACGCCGATCTCGAGACCGCCAGTTCCGCGGGTGCGTGGGGAGCGTTCCTGCACCAGGGCCAGGTGTGCATGACTGCCGGCCGACACATCGTGCTCGAGTCGGTGGCAGATCAGTACCTCGACCTGCTGGCGAATCGTGCCAAGAACCTTCCCGTCGGCGACCCCTTCACCGAGCAGGTCGCACTGGGTCCGCTCATCAACGAAAGCCAGTTGAAGAACGTCGACCGGATCGTGTCCGAGACCGTCGCAGCGGGCGCCGAGGTCCGGGCTGGCGGTAACCACCGCGGCTTGTTCTTCGAGCCCACCGTTCTCGGCGGCGTCACCACCTCGATGGCCGCGTTCCGTGAGGAGATCTTCGGCCCGGTTGCACCGGTGGTCGTCGTACGCGACGAGGAAGAGGCTGTCGCGGTCGCCAACGACACCGAATACGGCCTCGTCGCCGCCATCCAGACCGGATCCGTCGATCGTGGACGTCACATCGCGGACCGACTGCGCACCGGCATCGTGCACATCAACGACCAGACGCTCAACAACGACGCCTACGCACCGTTCGGCGGAACCGGCGCCTCGGGCAACGGATCTCGATTCGGCACTCAGAGCAGCTGGGACGAGTTCACCGAATGGCAGTGGGTCACCTCGCGTGAGCAGGCTCACCCGTTCCCGTTCTGATTCACTCCGTAACCCGAACCATCGAAACCCAGGCCACCCGACTAGGTGGTCTGGGTTTTTTGTTGTGCCGGGACAGAGATGCGTCGGACCTCGGTGCGTCATCAGGACCGGACGCTCGAGAATTTGTCACCGGGTCAAGACCTCGTGCGGGCTTGTTCGGGCTCGGAGCCCTCCCCCTCGTGCTCCTTCTACCGCTTGCGTTGGTTCGGATGCCGGGGTCACCTCGACTGGCTGGTCGCCACCGGCTGACTGGAGGAGGCCGAGGAAGTGCGCCGCAAGACCGAAATCTCCTATCCGGCTCCGGAACCCACCCAGTGCCATTGTCGGCGGGCTCATCGCGTCACGGGTCGCCGATCGTCGACACCCAAAGAAGATCATCGCGGCGACGTTCGGTCTGGCGACACTGTCTCTGACAGTTCTGACGGCCCAGTTTCCGTTTGCCATGCTGCTGCTCGCTGTGGCCGGCGCGGGAGTGGGCGCCGCCATCGGAACGCAGGTGTTGATCTGCGGATTCGTGTCCAACTACGACCCGACGAAGGCTCGCGCTGTCGGTGTTGCGTGGTGCGCCGGCTTCGGCCGACTCGGAGGAATCTTCGGCACGTTGATCGGTGGATTCCTAGAAGACGCCGGAGTTTCGCCTGCCGTCGCGTTCTACATCTCCACGGGTGTCGCTCTCGTGGGCGCCGTCGTGACGTTCGCAGTTTCCGATCGACGACAGCCGAACTCACGAACAGGTAACGAGAACCGTTCTCCAACGACAGCATTTCACACACGCATCAGCCGAGACGGACTAAGGTCCGGCTCGGCTGATGTGCGGTTCGAGGCCTGCGTGAGGATCAGTCGTGAACGAACGACCTGTCGGGCGCAGAGGGGACGCTCGGGCGAGCGGCGGACTTCTTACGCGGAACCAAGAGTGCCGCAACCGATCCGATGACAGCAATGGCTGCGAAAACGTAGAAGTTGACCTCCACTCCCGCGCCACCCGCCACGATCAGACCGACGAGGCTGGGTCCGGCGATACCGCCGACTCGGCCGATCGACGCCACCCACGCGGTTCCCGCCGCACGACTCGATGCCGGGTAGTGCGCGGCGGCGAACCCGTAGACCAGCACCTGGGCGCCGATGGTTCCTGCGCCGGCGACGAACGTCAGCACGTACAGCAACACCGACGGGACGTCGAGACTGATCAAGACGATCGAGATGGCTGCCGCGCCGAAGGCGCAGGCGGTGACGATCTGTGGTCCGATTCGGTCCGACGCCCGAGAGGCGATGAGCGGCACCACGATTGCGCCGGCATTGAGGACGAGCAGGAAGGTCAACGCCGAGTCGATTCCGAAACCGGACGACTGCATGAGTTTCGGCAACCACGTGTTCAGAGCGTAAGTGAGCAGCAGACCACACGCGCTCAGCAAACCGAGCAACAAGGAGGCAACCCAGGCGTTCCGCGTGAACAACGCCTTGGGGCCGACCTTTTCGCCGAGCGCGGGCGGCTCGGGTCGATCGATCCCCGCCTCTTCGGCGATTCGATTGGCTTCCTCGACGCGCCCCTTGGCCAGTAGCCATGCCGGCGACTCGGGGAGATAACGGATCATGAACGGCACGAAGAAGAACAGGGGAACGAGACCGATCCAGAACATCGCTCGCGCACCGAAGGGGTCGAGCAGCACCAGCGACACCAACGACGCCAACACGCCACCCGCGGGGAAGCCCGCCCAGACACCTGCGCTGTACCGGTGTTCTTTGCCCTTGGGGGCGAACTCGACGGCCAGTGCAGCCGCAAGCGGAATCACGGCGCCCACACCGACGCCGACCATGAAGCGACCGAATCCGAAAACCGTCATGTTCGGAGCAAGAGCGCAGACGCCCATCCAGCCGGAAAACCAACCGGTGGACACGATCGTCAACCACCGGCGACCGATGAGATCCGCCAGCGCACCGGTGATGAGCGAACCGACGAGCATTCCGATCAGACCGTAACTTCCGATCACGCCGGCGTGCGCAGCGTCGAGGTTCCACTGTGGATCGTCGAACATGGCAGGCAGAGCCGCACCGTAGGCGACCATGTCGTATCCCTCGAAAACTACTGTGAGCAAGCACAATACGAGAACGCCGCGGGCGGAAAGACCCGGCCCTCTCGTCTTGGTGACGGCACCGTCGATCGGTGAGTTCATGATGGTCCCATTCTCGATGTATGCGTCCGGGACGACTCGGACGCGTGGGCTGTAGGGCGGCCGATTGCCTTCGACGCACCGCCTCGACGAGCGCTGCTACATACATCGCGGTGCATCGGAGCACAACTCTCCATCATTGTGCGCACCGTCACACGGGGGGAATGCCCAGTATCGACCCCGGGCGTCGTCGATAAGGGGCACTTATCAATCCGACGTGTACGGCGTCGATGCTGGGCCGGCCACCGGGGATCAGACGGTGTCGTCCTCCGAGCTGTCGGTTCGGATGACCGACGCATCCGGTGCGATCGCGGTTGCGTCGTCACCGATGCGTGTGACCCACGGATTGGGTGCCGAGTTGAACATCAGACGGAATACGTCGGGACGGGAGTAGTGCCCGACTGGGCGTACGCGTTCTTGGCGATGTCCAGCATATCGAAATCGAGGTCTGCGTACATGATTCCTTCCTCGGTCTCGTCGAGGGGCTGCGCCAGCGTGCTGCCTTCGGGTCCGTAGATCTGCGTGAACCCTCCGCCCTTCTGCAGCAGTTGCCGCTTGTGCTCGGTGTCGCAGAACAGTTCGAGGCCTGCCTGCCCAACCAACGCGCACGGTGCGAGTACGAAGGTCTGCCCCTCCACTGCGTAGATCAGCGACGCTGCGTTGTTGACCTCGGCACTCAGGGCCTGCGCGGCACCTCGGTAGATGGAGAAGCTCGGCCAGCTCGCGACGTGAATCTGTTCGCTCATGCTGTACATCGCGTACTTGGTGAGAGGTTGTATGTGTTCGGCACAGTTGAGGGCCCCGAGGTTGCCCAGCGACGTCTTGTGCACCCGCACATCGCTCCCGTCGCCCTCGCCGAAAATGCTCCGCTCCACGTGCGTCGGCTTCAATTTGCGTCGCACGGCGATCACGTCACCGCCGTCGTCGATGATCGCCTGCGACATGAACAGGCTGCCGTTCGCCTTCTCGCTGAATTTGCACGAGACCGTGCTGCAGTTCCCACGATCGCTCATCGGCCACGGTGAAGCAGATTCGAAGCGTTTGTGTGCGCGTCTGATCCCGGATTCGACACAGTTGCGTGTCATCACCGCGATGACGAACGAACTGACCCGTGGAGCAACCGGGGACGTTTCTCCTGCGATCCAATGGTCGCTGATGGAATTGATCCGTGAGGTGTTCAGTCACGACCGCATGCCGACCGCCCCGGGACGTGACACTCGATTCGCATCGTTCGCGAAATTCGTTGCGGACAATCTGGTCGACCACCGGTTGACCCCGGAGTTCATGGCCACGACGTTCGGCGTTTCGTTGCGGTACGTGTACTCGGTATTCGCCGAGAACGGTGCCTCACCGGCGACGTACATACGGAACGCACGACTCGAGTTGGCTCGCACGAGGCTGTCGCAACCGTCCTCGGGGCAGGACACGATCGCATCGATCGCTCACCGTTGCGGCTTCCAGGACTCTGCGACGTTCACCCGCGCGTATCGCCGTCGATTCGATTGCAGCCCACGTCAAGACGTGATGAGGCTGGCTGGAGTCAGTTCGCGGGTTGTCCGAGAGAATTGCAGATGACTTCTCGGAACCACTCGGCGGACGGCGACGGGAGCAACCGGCGATGGGTGTAGAGAGAGATTTCGACGGACCGCACGTCGAACGGCAACGGGAACACCCGCACGTTTGCCAATCGGCAGAACCACCCCGAAACCGATTGCGGAACGACGGCGACGAGGTCGCTCCGTTCCACGATGCGCGGTAGAGCGGAGAAGTGAGGCACCTGCAGGGCGATGTCGCGAGGCAGGCCGAAATCCGCCAGCGCGCGATCGACCTCCACGTGACCGCTACTGTCCGTTACAGCGACATGTCGCGCAGCGGAGAACTCGACCATGCTCGGCGGATCACCGAAGCCCTCATGCTCGGCCGCGCACAAACCGACGTACTCGTCCCGCAGCAACACGTCGCGGCGCAGATCCGGAGCAGTTACACGCGGAGTGAAAATCGCAGCGTCGGCATGATTTTGACGCAGATCGGACTCGACCGTCGCGAAGTCCAAGGGGGCGACTTCCAGTCGCACGGCGGGTGCCACGTGGCGTAGGCGTTCGACGATCGCGGGGAGAAACGCGACTTCACCGAGATCCGTTGCGAGTAGACGAAATGCTCGCGTCGAGGTCGCAGGATCGAACGTCGATACAGCTCGTGACGCCGAGTCGATCACCTCGAGTGCCTGCTGAAAGTCCGGATAGAGTCGCGTCGCGACCTGTGTCGGCTCCAGCCCGGAAGGCGATCGCTCGAACAAGTCGTCTGCGAAGTGTTTTCGCAGACGTTTCAAACCGTGGCTGACCGATGGCTGGGTCACAGACAGTACTCCTGCGGCCGCAGTGACGCTCCTGGTCTGATACAGCAGCACGAACGTGCGTATGAGATTCAAGTCGATATCGGCCATACCGAATCATAGACTGTGTCTATGTGGACATAGCGATCATTCATTGGATTTACGTTGGGCGTCTCGTTAGCGTTGCGCAAACGGCATCGAGGATCACACTCGACCCCTCGACCACCCATCCGGCGACCTGAGGAGCATGATGGCTACCGTCAGCGAACTGACGTACGACCTACTTCGCGCACGCGGATTGACCACCATTTTCGGCAATCCGGGCTCGAACGAACTTCCGTTCCTGTCGGGAATGCCATCCGACTTCCGCTATGTGCTCGGCCTTCACGAAGGCGTCGTGATGGGTATGGCCGACGGCTTCGCCCTCGCCTCGGGTGGAGCCGCTCTCATCAACCTGCACGCCGCTTCAGGGTCCGGAAATGCCATGGGCGCGTTGACCAACGCGATCTATTCACACAGTCCGCTCGTCGTGACGGCCGGGCAACAAGTTCGGTCGACGATCGGACAGGAAGTGATGTTGGCGAATGTCGATGCCGGCACGCTTCCGAAGCCGTTGGTCAAATGGAGCGCCGAACCGTCGTGCCCGGAAGATGTGCCTCGTGTGATGAGCCAGGCCATACACACTGCACTCCTGCCCGCCAGAGGCCCGGTGTACGTCTCGGTCCCCTACGACGACTGGGCGCACGAGGCTCCCGAAAGTGCAGCTCACGTCGTTTCGCGCTCCGCCGAGGCAGCGAACGAAATCGGCGCGGAACAGCTCGTCCGGCTGGCCGCGCGAATCGATGCATCGAGAAACCCGGTGTTGGTGCTGGGTCCTGCGGTGGACGCAGAGCAAGCGAACACAGATACCGTGGCATTGGCCGAGAAGCTCGGCGCGCCGGTGTGGATCGCACCGTCGCCGTCCCGGTGCCCGTTCCCCACGAGACACCCTGCGTTCCGTGGTGTCCTGCCAGCGGGAATCGGTGAACTGTCGCGCACTGTGGCAGAACACGACTTGATCGTAGTCATCGGCGCTCCGGTATTCCGCTACCACCAGTACATTCCGGGCAACTATCTACCCGAGGGCGCCGAGCTGATTCATATCACCGACGACCCGGGCGAAGCCGCTCGCGCACCGATGGGAGACGCGTTCGTTGCTCCGATCCTGTCCACGGTGAAGCACCTCGCCGACCGAGTTGCGCAACGCGACCGACAATTCGAAGCGGTCACCCCCTTCCCTACACCCTCCACCGGCGTCGGCGCGATGAGTCCCGATGAGCTGTTCGCTACCATCCGCGAATCCGCGCCGAAAGATACTGTGTACGTGAACGAATCGACGTCCACCTCGGCTGCCTTCTGGTCGCAGATGGACTTGACCGAGCAGGGCAGCTACTACTTCCCAGCCTCCGGTGGACTGGGATTCGGACTGCCGGCGGCGGTCGGAGTGGCTCTTGCTCACGAGCGCCCGGTCGTTGCCCTGGTCGGTGACGGCTCCGCGAACTACGGCATTACGGCGCTCTGGAGCGCCGCGCAGTACGAGATCCCCGTCGTGTTCGTCATACTCAAGAACGGAACGTACGGCGCGCTGCGAGGTTTCGGCGCTCTCCTCCGAACCGGCGAAACCCCAGGGTTGGACGTGCCGGGGATCGATTTCGTGAAAATTGCAGAGGGATACGGCCTTCCGGCGATATCGGTCAACTCTCGCGAGCAGTTCACTGCCGCTTTCGAATCCGCTCTCTCCGATCGTGCTCCTGTCCTCATCGAGGTCACGACCTCGTTCGAGCAACCATGACCTACGTGAAAGCGGCGACCTCGGCAGACCTGGATCGACTCCGGTCAGCTCTCCCCGACGGCGTGGTGGTCACCGACCCGAGCACGATCGACGGCTACCGTGCCGACAGTGCCGATCTGATTCGGCCGGGCACGCCGTTGGCCCTGGTTCGTCCACGAACCGTCGAGGAAGTGTCTGTGGTGCTGCGGTGGGCGACGGCGCATGCGACGCCCGTCGTACCTCGAGGCGCGGGGACCGGATTGTCCGGTGGCGCCGCTGCGCTCGACGGGGCGTTGATCGTCAGCCTCGAGAAGATGACCGCCATTCGCGAGATCGACCCACTCGATCAGACGGTGGTCGTCGAGGCCGGTGTGGTGAACGCCGATGTCGGTCGGGCGGCGGCGCCCCATGGCCTGTTCTACCCACCCGACCCCGGAAGTTTCGAAGTGTCGACGATCGGTGGAAACCTCGCGACGAACGCGGGCGGAATGCGGTGCGTCAAGTATGGCGTGACTCGCAACTCGGTTCTCGGTCTCGAGGTAGTTCTGCCGGACGGCCGAATTCTGCACACCGGAAGTAGAACGGTCAAGAACGTCGCCGGTCTCGATCTGACGCACCTCTTCATCGGGTCCGAGGGCGGGCTGGGCATCATCACAGCGGCCACGCTGCGATTGCGGCCCCTGCCCGTCTCGACCGCGACGTTCGTCGCTTCGTTCGCAGACCTCGGCATCGGAGGGGAGGCGATGAACGCGGTCTTCGCAAGCGGCGCGGCGCCCAGCATGTTCGAAATCATGGACAACGCAACGATCAACGCGGTCGAGGACTATCGGCGCATGGATCTGGACCGTTCCGCCGAGTTGCTCGTGGTCGGACAGACCGACGGGGTGGACGCACTCGCGGCAGGAGAGGCGATCGTCGCCTCTCTGTCCGCGGCGGGGGCCGACGTCGCGGTCGCAACCGACGATCCGATCGAGTCGGAGATGCTCGTACAAGCTCGTCGGCTCGCCGGCTGGGCCACCATGGAACAGGGGCCCTCCATCATCGAGGACGTCGGCGTACCGCGGGCCCGACTGGCCCCATTGCTGGGCCGCATCCGAACGATCGCACAGGATACCGGAATTCGCATTGCGACTGTCGGGCACGCCGGTGATGGAAACGTGCATCCCATCCTCATGCTCACGGACCTCTCCGACGACGACGAGCGCGGACGTGCGGAAGATGCCGTCGAACGCATTTGTGCGGCGGCACTCGATCTCGGCGGGACGATCACCGGCGAGCACGGGGTCGGAGAACTCAAACTGCCCTGGCTGGAACGACAGGTCGGAAGCACCTCTCTCGATATTCAACACAAGATCAAGGAGGCCATCGATCCTATGTCGATCATGAACCCGGGACGGGGAATCTGATGGAGCGACCGTACAAGATCAAGCGTCGGGTGCCGGTCGTCTCGGAGGTGCGCGAACTGGTCAAGCTGCGCCGTCCGCACCTGCACGTGAATCAGGCGAGGCTCGACCGCGCACTGACGATCTGGGACATTCGGGAGATCGCTCGAAAACGAACCCCGGCAGTCGCTTTCGACTACACCGACGGCGCGGCCGAACAGGAAATCGGTATCAGGCGCGCGCGTTCCATGTACGAGAACGTCGAATTCGTTCCGCATGTGCTGCGCGACGTGTCCACCGTGGATCTGCGAACCGACGTCGGCGGATTCACGGCCGACCTCCCCTTCGGCATCGCACCCACCGGGCTGACGCGGCTGATGCATCATGTCGGCGAGTACGCGGGCGTCACCGTCGCGTCGCGAAGTGGCATTCCGTTCACACTATCCACCATGGGAACCGTGTCGATGGAAGAAGTTCGGGACACTGCCCCGAACGCGGAGCGTTGGTTCCAGCTGTACCTGTGGAAGGAACGCGACAAGTCCGCAGCGCTCATCGAACGCGCATGGAACGCGGGTTACCGCACCCTGGTGTTGACGGTGGACACCGCAGTCGGCGGCGCCCGTCTGCGCGATGTGCGCAACGGGATGACGTTACCGCCCGCGTTCGGCCTGAAGTCCGTCGTGAACGTCGCGAGCAGGCCTGCATGGTTGTACAACCTCCTCACGACCGATCCCCTGTCGTTCGCCTCCCTGAGCAAGTATCCAGGTGCGGTGTCCGAGCTGATCAACGACATGTTCGATCCCACAGTGTCTTTCAAGGATCTGGAATGGCTGCGCGCAGACTGGAAGGGACGCTTGGTCGTGAAAGGCATCCAATCCGTCGACGATGCAGTGCGCGCCGTGGAACTCGGCGCTGACGCAGTGCAGCTGTCGAGCCACGGTGGACGCCAGCTGGACCGGGGACCTGCACCTCTGCAGCTCGTCCCGTCTGTGAAGAAGGCCTTGGCGGGCTCGAACGCCGAGGTGTACGTAGACAGCGGCATCGTGTCCGGGAGCGACATCGTCGCCGCGCACGCTGCCGGTGCCGACTTCGCGTTCATCGGTCGCGCCTACCTCTACGGACTGATGGCGGGAGGCGAAGCCGGCGTTCAGCGCGTCGTGGACATCCTGCGTTCGGACATCACGAGAACCCTTCAACTGCTGGGGGTTCCGACGATAAGCGACCTGAGTTCGGACTACGTCCGCCTGCCCGGCTGACACCGAATCCGAGGTTTCGACACCGTCCATTTTCTCGCGTCGGCTAGACCGTTGTCCGGGCGCCATGACCCGCATGTGCGGGTCATGGCTCGCGAGGACGGCGAGTTCGCGATGGAGGGTTAGTCCGATTCGGTCGCAGAACTGCTGGGTTTTGGCTGCAGCATCAGGGCATTCGAGAATGATGCTGCCGGCGATGCCGGCGTCGAGTAGGTCACGTGAGCGCACCCCTTGTTTCGCGGCCACATCGGGAGCGCGTTCCATCGTGTACGGACGATGGCGCTCGCTCCTTCGGGGGGCAGGGGTGAGAGCCAGGCATGCTGCACAATCGGCAACACCGGAACTGCACCGCACTGCACGCCACATGAGAGAGCGATGGGTGCACTCCTTCCAGACCTCTCGACGTCGGTCACTGCAGAAGTGCATTGCCATTCTGCATAGGAACTCGCAGATACGCGACGTTCGGCGTCAAATGCCGGCCACCAAGTAACCGCCGTCGACCGGCAATACAACCCCAGTAATGAAAGACGCCGCGTCTGAGGCCAGAAATGCGGTTACCTCTGCTATTTCTCGTGGATTTCCGTACCTACCCATTGGAGTTCGAGAAAGAATGCGCTCATTCAGAGCTTCGTCCTCTTTTAGAGGCGTCAATAACGGTGTGTCGATCCACCCCGGCGCTATAGCATTGACGCGAATCTGGTCAGGAGCGTAAGCCTCGGCAAGGGAACGCGTCAGCTGTACGATGCCACCCTTCGCAGCGGAGTATGCTGCTCGAGTTCCGCCGCCGAAGAACGAAAACATCGAAGCAACCGTAATGATGGATCCGTTACTTCTCGCCAACAGCTCGTGTCCGAGCTGAATAGTCCTGTAGACGCTCGAAAGTTGGATTGAGAGAACTCGGTTGAACGACTCCCATTCGAGTTCACGACTACCGAGGGTTATTCCCGCCGCGGGCATCAAGATGTCAAGCGAATCGATTTCCGAATACAGCGACTGCAGCTGATTGTCGTCAGTGACATCCACCTCACGAGTGACCATGTCGAGATGATCCGGCACCTGCACTTCGTCAGAACCTAGCCCGACAGCGTAAACCTTTGCCCCCAACTCCGCCAAGTAGCGCGCTGTTTCAGCACCCAGTCCAGACGTTCCGCCAGTCACAACCGCCGTCTTACCTGCAAAGAGATTTGAGGAAAATGTCGACATACTATGGGGTCCTTTCCTGCAATCGGTCTATTCCTTTCGAACGTGAAGTATGCGGCACAACATCGCAACATGACTGAAACCCCGGCACGTTGTTCAATCTTCGAACGCGCTATCCGTCGATCTTGTACTGCCGAATCCTCTGATATAAGGTCCCACGCGAAATCCCGAGGACTTCTGCAGCCTTCGATTTGTTTCCTTGACACTCCCGGAGCACCGACCGGACGAGGTCCGCTTCGACGCGCCGGAGTCGGCCGCTGCCGTTTTCGCAGACTTCTCCGGGAGTAGCTGGGTCTTCGACAGCTCGGCTCAGGTCGACTGACGGATGGAGTACCAGGACGACACCGTCTGACAGTGAACGGGCGGCCACCGGATACAGATCCACCGTCAAGCCACCTTCCAAAGTTATTCGACGTGTCTGTGGTCCGGCATCCAGGACTGCAGACCACAAACGGACTCGATCCAATTGCAGGACCGCGCTCCTGTCGTCGGTCAACATCATCGTTCTGTTCAACGCGATAACAGGCTGCCTCGTGGCTCGCCGCACCCTGAGGCAAGCATCTACCAGACGGTGCTCCCGGGGACTGGCATTTTCGCGCAGAGCAGTCCCGATACCGTCCGTCAGCGACCTCAGGGCAACCGCCAGAAAATGGTTCGAATCCTCGACACGACAGGCCAAGTTCACCAGCCCCATGAATTCACCCGTGATGGGGTGCGTTACGGGTGCGGCAAAGCACGCCCACATATGCCAAGCCTGCTTGTAGTGTTCGTCGCCGATCACATGGACCGGTCGACGATCGGCGATTGCCAAACCGATACCGTTCGTGCCAGCAACGGGCTCAGCAAGCTGCGAACCCAACTCGAATTCGGAACGGTCGAGAAGCGCAGTGACAGCCGATTCGGATTCCCACCGCCAGATGATTGCGCCACACGGATCGGCTAGCGCCAAGGACGTCGACGTTCCTTCCAGCAAATCGGTCATCGACGAAAGCACCGGAACCCCGGCAGCAGCAAAACTCGACTCGAAGTCGGCGTCGGCATGTAAAACGTCGAGTCGCTCCGACTGGACACCACTGAGCTCGGATCGCCTCCACGATTCGAGTATGTCGGCGCGTACGGACGGACCTTCTGAGCCCGCGTGGCTGTATGGCAAATCGCCTCCTCGCCCAAGTTCTTCCTGAATGCTATCGGTAGAACGCACGGCTCAGTGATCGCGCCCCATTGTGTTCAAACGTTGAACACATCTCGCACGAATTGAGTGGGCGCACAGAGATGTGCGTCACCATGATTTGGGTCGACGAGGGAGATAGCCCTCACCGTCGACACAAGCCCCGTCAGCCCAGAACCGCACCCCCAACGTTAGGAACGTCCATGACATCAATTTCTACAAGCACGAGCAACCTCAGCGACCTCGATCGCGCTGAACTCGACGTGGTGGAACGCTACGCCGCGGAAGATCGGTATCTCTCAGGCGACGAGGTTCCCTGGTTCCCGTGGGTTGGTGCCCTCGAGCTCAAGATGATGCGTGCCGACAACCGGAGCGGAACTTTCGTCGTCGGCCTGCGGTCATCCGAAGATGCCCAACTCGGAAAACACCGACACCGCGGCGCCGTGACAGCAGTGACGACCAAAGGCAAGTGGCACTACTTCGAATACGACTGGTTTGCAGAGCCCGGGGACTACGTACGCGAGAATCCGGGAACCATCCACACTCTGCATCTCTACCCGAACACCGAGATTTATTTCACAATCGAAGGATCGATTGAATTTTTGAACGATGACGACACACTGAACAACACAATGGACATCTGGAGCTTTGTGCACCTTTACGAACAGTATTGCCTCAACAATGACATAGCTTTGAACACCCGAATCTTCTATTAAGCCGATGCGGGCCCGACGCCCGCAATTCCAATCCAAGGTAGCTCTGATGCCCACTGGTGAGCATCAGAGCTACCCTGGCCGAATCAGAACAGGAACTGACATGCGTGGCGCAGTGTACTACGCCCCCGGGGACATAAGGATCGAATCGATCGCCGATGTGGAACCGTCCCACGGGCAGGTCAAACTAAGGGTGGCGCACAATGGGGTGTGTGGATCGGACTTGCACGAGTATTTTTCCGGTCAGACGTTCATTCCCTCGGAACCGCATCCACTGACCGGCCAGATGGCCCCGATCGTACTTGGTCACGAGTTCTCAGGAACCGTCGTGGCGGTGGGCGACGGGGTGGACATCAACATTGGAGCAAGGGTCGCAGTTCGTCCTACCCTTACGTGTGGGCAGTGCCCAGCCTGCACGGCTGGAGTATCGAACGTTTGCCGCAAACTAGCGTTTCATGGCCTCAGTGCCGCGACGGGCGGACTCTCCGAGTACAGCGTCGTAGATGCAAACGCGATACATGTGCTACCCGAGACGGTTTCCCTGGAGATGGGCGCCTTGGTCGAGCCAATGGCTGTGTCGTACCACGCGGTTACGCGCAGCGGTGTGAAGCCAGGCGACGTTGCCGTGATATCCGGGTTGGGCCCGATCGGCATCGGATTGTGGTTCGCGCTGCGTGACCGGGGAATACACGATGTAATCGTCAGCGACCCCTCTGATGTACGTCGACGAGCACTGAAGAAGCTGGGTGCCGAACATGTGGTCAATCCGCGCCATGACAATATCGGCGACATCGCACGAGACCTCAGCTCAGGAACAGGTGCGTCGGCCGTATTCGACGCCGCCGGAGTCGGCGCCGCAATCACCTCAGGCGTCGCGGCGCTGAGGCCACACGGCAAAGTCGTCGTTGTCGGGATCCATGAACAGCCGATGTCGCTGAACCCAACCAGCTTGTTGTTGAGCGAAACCGAAATCATCGGATCCATCGTCTATTCGGACGACGACTACTCGAAAGTGATTGCTGCCATGGCGGCAGGGAGCTACACGGCTGACGGTTGGGTAGAACATGCTCCACTGGACAGCCTCGTCGATATCTATCACGAACTAAGGCAGGGAAATAAACTCAAAGTACTTATCGACGTATAGAAAGGCCGTTTTCGCTGCGGCTACCAGCAGAAATACAATATGCTGGTAGCCGCATCCATGCTTATCCAATCAGTCCCCTCACTGCTGGCCAAGACAATTGAACGAATGGTTGCTGCTTCGCGTACGGCCGTTTCTTATATTCGAGTGTTCTAAGTGGCCCTCAACTTGGAAAGACCTCGCCCCGAGAGCAGTTTCCAGATTTACGCCGCGACCAATCGTTCCGATGAGTACAGCTGCTCGAGAAGAATGAGTTCAACCCGAGAAGCTTCGACTGGCCATGCCGAGCGAGGCGCGGCGAGAGACCGAATGTCTGCCGCTCGCAGTCGAGGAGGCCATCGAAGGTGGCACAGACAATCTGGCTAAGCCGTACACACTCCCATTCGCACTTCCTGACGGAATACCGACTCGTGCCCCAGCGGGTTCGAGCGGTCTCGCATGCCGGCGGATTCTGGGACTCGACGCCGGAAGCCGTCACGAACACATTCGTCCCTACGACGCGAAGAGTCCAACTTCACCAACGCCGTTCTAGTGATTCCGACGGCTACGAGCCCAGGTGCGGAGCGAAACTATCCTTCACCGTTTTGCCATCCGGGGATCCGGCGGCTGTCGCCGCGAAACTCCGCGACGACACGGTCACCGCTCGAGACCGTGACGTCGTAGATTCCATTACGCCCGAATGCCGCTCGCTCGACGGCGTGGGCGACGAGTACATCGCCCGACCGAGTGGGGCGTAAATAGCGAATGTCGCAGCGGGCCGCAACAGCCGCGTCGTCACGACTGTTGCAGGCCATCGCGAATGTCGTATCGGCCAAGAGGAACACGTAACCGCCGTGTGTGATCCCGTGCCCGTTCACCATGTCCTCGGTGACCGCCATGGCCATCTTGGCGGTACCGGGACCCAGCTTGAGCAGTTCGATACCCAATTTGCGTGACGCGGCATCCGCCGCGAACATCTCGAGCGCGATACGGTGCGACGTCACTGCACTTCGACCTCTTCTTGGACGAACATCGTGACTCCGCCGGTGGCGAAATTGCGCACGTCCTTGCCTGCCGCTCGCATTTCGGGCGAGGCGAGCCCGGAATCGAGCGAATCCCGGTCGGCGAAATACAGATTCGCCACGGCGTAATACGGCGGCTCGGAACCGTCCAGCGAACTTACTTTGCCCCACGTGAAGCGAGTCAGTCCGGGGACTTCCTTGGCCAGCGGGATATGGACTCTCGTGTAGTAGTCATCGAAAGCCATTGCTTCGACGGGTTTTCCGTAACACACCGCGACTCGGAAGCTCATGAGTGCACCTCGGGCTTGGAGACGAGAGTGAGAACGTCGTAGGTGGCAACGGGGTCTCCGTCCTGGTTGGCGACGACTGCATCCCAACGGACCTCGCCGTAATCCGCGCTCTGGCGGGGTGTGATGAGCTTGGCGGTCAGCGTGACGGTCAACGAGTCCTCTGCCTTGACGGGAGTCAGAAATCGCAGGTTGTCGACGCCGAAGTTCGCGAGGACCGGGCCCGGAGCTGGGTCGACGAACAAGCCGGCAGCGAGGGAAACGACCAGATAACCGTGCGCGACGATGCCGCCGAACAATGGATTGGCTGCTGCCGCTTCGGGATCGGTGTGCGCGTAGAACGTGTCACCGGTGAATTCGGCAAAGTGGTCGATGTCGGCGTGCGTCACCTTGCGCGGACCACCGACAATGGTGTCGCCAAGTTCCAACTGCCCGAGGTCCTTACGGAACGGATGCACCTCGCCGACGTTTCGTGCAGATCCGGCCACCCACTTGTTGCCGACCGCCGTGAGGATGTCTGGCGTGCCTTGGATTGCCGTGCGCTGCATGTGATGTAGTACGCCTCGCATACCGCCGAGTTCTTCACCTCCGCCTGCACGTCCAGGGCCGCCGTGCACGAGAACCGGGAGCGGCGAACCATGCCCCGTCGACTCCTTGGCATTCTCGCTGTTGAGCACCAGGATTCGGCCATGGAAGGGCGCCGACCCGAGGACGATGTCGCGGGCGATGCCCGCATCCTTGGTGACGAGCGACGCGACCAACGAGCCTTTGCCGCGTGCAACGAGATCGAGGAGGTCTTCGGTGTCCTCATAGCCGATAACCGTCGAGACCGGTCCGAACGCCTCGATCTCGTGCGGTTCGGGCGCCGTCTTGTCCCCCGCCTTCAGCAGGATCGGACCCAGGAAGGCACCTACGCGAGAATCGACGCTCTCCGGGTCGCCGTAGACCACCTTGGCCGACTTGGTCAGGCCCCGGATCGATTTCAATACCTCGTCGCGCTGGTCGACACTGGCGAGCGCACCCATAGTGACGCCTTCGTCGCGCGGGTCACCGACGACGACTCTGTCGAGCCGCGTCTTCAACGCTTCGATGACGGGCTCGACCTGATTCTGCGGTACCAGAACTCGACGGATCGCGGTGCACTTCTGTCCTGCCTTCACCGTCATCTCGGCGAAGACACCCTTGACGAACAGATCGAACTCGGGGTCGTCCTGCGTCACATCGGCGGCGAGGATCGACGCATTCAGCGAGTCTGCCTCCGCGGTGAAGTGCACGCCCTCGCCGACGACGTTCGGGTGTGCCCGCAGCGCTGCCGCAGTATCGGCCGATCCGGTGAACGCCACCGAGTCCTGGCCACCGAGGTGGTCGATGATTCCGCGCGCACTACCGCACAGCAGCTGCACCGATCCTTCGGGGAGAATCCCGCTTTCGATGATGCGGCGGAACACCAACTCGGTGAGATAGGCCGTTTGACTCGCGGGTTTCACGATCGTGGGAACGCCGGCGATAAAGGCGGGTGCGAGCTTCTCGAGGAACCCCCACACAGGGAAATTGAACGCATTGATCTGCACTGCGACGCCGCGCCGGGAGGTGTAGATGTGCTGGCCGAGGAACGTGCCCTTCTTTCCCAACTGCTCGACCGCGCCGTCGAGAAAGACGGTGTCGTTGGGAAGTTCCCGCCGAGCCTTGCTTGCATAGCTGAGCATCGTGCCTATGCCGCCGTCGATGTCGACGCCCGAGTCGCGCTTCGTCGCGCCGGTCAGCGTCGACATCTCGTAGAACTCGTCTTTGCCTGCCATCAGCGTCAACCCGAGCTGCTTGAGTAGCGCGGCCCGTTCGTGGAACGTCAGCGCGCGCAGAGCAGTCCCTCCGACCGTGCGCGCGTAGTCGATCATGCCGGCGACATCGAGGCCGGTCGACGAAATTCGCGCCACTTCGATGCCGTCGATCGCGCTGAGCAACGGAGTTCCATCGTCGCTCGCGGCGAACCATCGTCCTTGGGCGTAGCTTTCCAACAATGTGCTCACAGCATCTCCGTATCACCGTACGTTCGGTCGGTAAATACCTTCGCGCTCGGCTGGACGGATGTCAAGGCTGGGCCGTTCGAGTGCTGCTCAGGCCTGCCGCAGGCCGTCGAACGTCAAGGCGACGACGGCGTCGGCGAGATCCCCGACGGATCCGCCTGTGCGCGGCCGATACCACTCGATGAGCGAGTTGACGGTTCCGAACAGCAGACGGGCAACCAGGGCAGGGTCGATGTCGGCGCGTAGATCGCCCTCCTTCGCGGCGGCGACGACCAGGCCCGAGACGAAGGAATCGAACTCGCGGCGCCGAGTCAGCGCCCGTCGTTCGACATCAGTGTTTCCTCGCACGCGCAGAAGCAACGTGACATAGGGCAACTCGGCGACGAGGATCTCGACGCTCCGTCTCACCAGGTATTCGAGACGATCGATATATCGACCTTGCGCGGCCTTGTCCTCGGTCGTCACAGCGAACAGCGCATTGAGCGCTCGCGCCAAAGCCAGTTCCAACAGCTCCGACTTACCCGATACGTGGTGATAGATCGAGGACTTCGTGATGCCGAGCCTCTTTGCCAGTACCTCCATCGACGTGCCGTCGTAACCCTTGTCGTTGAAGACCTTCACGGCCACGGCCAGAAGGGAATCGAGGTCGTACCCGGGCCGCCCAGGCAGTCCGGTTCTACGTGGGGCACGTGCGGTTGTCATGCGTTCCATCCTCCCAGGCGCGGACACAGAAGGCGGCTTCGAGGCAATCAACCCTTGCGCGACGACCGAATGTTCGGTTATTAATGAAGAATAACCCGGCAAAGGAGCAGAGCAGTGGGCGAAGTTTTTCTGGTTGCAGGCGCACGAACCCCGCAGGGGCGTTACGGCGGCGCACTTGCGACGGTCAGGCCAGACGACCTCGCCGGCATAGTGGTCGCCGAGGCGGTTCGCCGGGCCGGCGTTCCTGCCGACAAGATCGACGAGGTGATCCTCGGTGCCGCGAATCAGGCCGGGGAGGACAACCGAGACGTAGCGCGCATGGCAGTTCTGCTCGCGGGCCTGCCCGATTCGGTCCCCGGTTACACGGTCAATCGGCTGTGCGCGAGCGGACTGACCGCGGTCGCGAACGCTGCCTCGACAATTCGCAGCGGAGAAGCCGACATCATCGTCGCCGGCGGCGTGGAATCGATGACACGCGCCCCCTGGGTACTGGCCAAGCCTGGTACCGCGTGGGCCAAACCCGGTGAGATCTTCGATACTGCGCTGGGGTGGCGTTTCACCAACCCGACGTTCGCCGCGTACGACGCCGCGGTAGCCACAGGCTCCGGGCCCGACGTCCGAAAGATCACCCTGTCGATGGGCGAAACCGCAGAAGAGGTTGCCCTCAGCGAAGGCATCACCCGCGACGAGAGCGACGCCTTCGCGCTACGTAGCCAGGAACGCGCGATCGCAGCACAGGACGCCGGTCGGTTCGTCGACGAAATCGTGCCCGTCGCAACGAAAAACGGCGAAGTCGCCGAGGACGAGACCCCTCGTCGCGGGACCACCTTGGAGAAGCTGGGCAAGCTGAAGACCGTCTTCAAGAAGGACGGCATAGTCACCGCGGGGACGTCGTCACCGTTCACCGATGGCGCCGCCGCCTTGGTCGTCGCCAGCGAGGAAGCCGTGAACAAGTACGGACTCGAGGTCCGGGGCCGTATCGTGACCAGCGCGAGTGCAGGCATCGCCCCCAACGTCATGGGCCTCGGGCCCGTTCCGTCGACGCAGAAGGCGCTTGCTCGCGCCGGCTGGAGCGTCGACGATCTCGACGCCATCGAACTGAACGAAGCTTTCGCCGCCCAGTCCCTCGGCGTCATCCGGCAGCTGAAGCTGGATGATGCGAAGGTCAACGCCGACGGCGGGGCCATCGCCCTCGGCCACCCGCTGGGAGCGTCCGGCGCTCGAATTCTGTTGACGCTCCTGGGCCGCATGGAACGCGAGAAGGCATCGAGAGGGCTTGCCACACTGTGTGTCGGCGTCGGACAGGGCGTGTCGATGCTGATCGAGGCACCGTGACCACGCTCGTCATCGAAGAACTCGTCGACCGCGTTGTGGTAACCCTCGCGCGGGAGAAACAGCGCAACGCAATCGATGCGGCGATGATCTCGGAACTCCACGAGGTATGCGCGCTCGTCGAACAAGACCCTCGCGTGTTGATTCTGACTGGCCAGGGAGACCACTTCGCGGGGGGCGCCGACATCAACCAGCTTCGCGAACGAACGCGGGACGACGCACTGCGTGGCATCAACCGGAATCTTTTCGACCGCATCGCGGCACTTCCGTTGCCGACCATTGCGGCGATCCGTGGTTACGCCCTGGGCGGCGGCGCCGAATTGTCTTACGCCTGCGACATTCGAATCGCATCCGACACTGCAGTATTCGGCAACCCAGAACCCGGACTGGGGATCATGGCAGCAGCGGGCGCGAGCTACCGGCTTCCCGAGCTGGTGGGTGTGTCCGTCGCCAAGCAGGTTCTCCTGGCAGGCCGTCTGCTCGATGCCGACGCCGCCCTTAGCGCCGGCCTGGTCATGGACATCACCGACGACCCTCTCTCCGCGGCGCATGCATTGGCCGATCGGATAGTCCGGCAAGCTCCCTTGGCGTTGAGGTTGACCAAGAAGATTCTCGATGCGCCCGGTTCGCATCCCTGGGCCGACGATATCGCCCAAGCCGTGCTGTTCGAGACCGAAGACAAACAACGCCGCATGACGGCATTCTTGGAGAAGCGAAAATGACAGTTCCCCAGTCCGTAGGCGTCGTCGGCGGCGGCCGCATGGGTGCAGGTATTGCGCAGGTGTTCGCAGCACTAGGATCCAGCGTCACCATCGCAGAGTCCGCGGATCAGGACGCCGCGCTGAACCGCGTATTCTCCGGTCTCGAGCGCGCCCACGAACGCGGAAAGCTTTCCACCGATCCGGGCGAGATCCTCGCCCGCGTGTCCACGGTCGCGGGACCCGCCGACCTTCCTCCCGCTCTCGACCTCGTCGTCGAAGCCGTCCCGGAAATCCCCTCGCTCAAGGTCGACGTGCTCGCGCTGATCGACAAGACGGTCT
Source organism: Rhodococcus sp. BP-261 (assembly GCF_019835205.1). Classification (NCBI taxonomy): domain Bacteria; kingdom Bacillati; phylum Actinomycetota; class Actinomycetes; order Mycobacteriales; family Nocardiaceae; genus Rhodococcus; species Rhodococcus sp. BP-261. The sequence continues at coordinate 38,193 of NZ_JABUCO010000012.1, forward strand.
CCGGCGACACCGTGATCGCATCGAACACCAGCTCCATCTCGATCGCTGAACTCGGCGCAGCCCTGGCTGATCCGAGCCGGTTCATCGGCATGCACTTCTTCAACCCCGTCCCGGCCTCGACGCTGGTGGAAATCGTGCGCGCTCCGGCGACATCGACAGTCGTCGTCGAACAGGTTCGCGGTTGGGTGTCGCTGCTCGGCAAGACCGAGGTACTCGTCAACGACTCCCCCGGCTTCGCAACGAGCCGCCTTGGCGTCTGCCTGGGCCTCGAGGCGATTCGCATGCTCGAAGAAGGTGTCGCCGATGCCGACTCCATCGACCGTGCGATGGAACTCGGCTACAAGCATCCGATGGGACCGCTGCGGTCGACGGACCTCGTCGGCCTCGACGTCCGGCTCGCCATCGCCGAGCACCTCGCATCGACGCTCGGCGACCGCTTCGCACCGCCGCAGCTGCTTCGCGACAAGGTCGCCCGCGGGGAACTCGGACGAAAATCAGGTAGGGGATTTCACGACTGGGAGGTCAGATGACGGTACGACTGGACGTATCCGACGGACTCGCAACGATTGCCCTTGCACGGCCCGACGCACACAACGCGCTCGACGTTGCAACAAAACGCTCCTTCCAGGAGGCAGTAGACCGGACGGCAGCGAACACCGATGTTCGGGCGGTACTCATCACCGCCGAGGGCAAGAACTTTTGCGTCGGCCAGGATCTCGGCGAGCACGTGAGCGCGCTCGAAGCCGACCCATCGACCGCGATGGACACCGTCGGCATCCATTACAACCCCCTGATCCGCGCCCTGACGAGTCTTGTCGTGCCGGTGGTCGTCGCAGTGCCGGGTGCGTGCGTCGGTGCAGGGCTCGGCATTGCGCTGGCCGGCGATATTCGGGTGGCCGGCACCAGGAGCTCCTTCGCGACGGCCTTCACCGGCATCGGGCTGGCCAGCGACTCGGGTCTGAGCTATTCGTTGGTGGAAGCCCTCGGAAGCTCTCGGGCAGGCGCGCTCATGCTGCTCGGCGACAAGATCACCGCAGAACAGGCACACATGTGGGGCCTGGTACACCGGGTCGTGCCCGATGACGAAGTTCGCGACACTGCCCTTGCGCTCGCCCGACAGCTCGCCGATGGACCGACCGAGGCGTTTCGTGAGGTCAAAAAGCTCGTCCGGGCGTCGGCGCTCGGTCTGGACGACGCTTTGGATCGCGAACTGGGCGCCCAGAAGCATCTCGGTCGGACATCCGATCACAAAGCTGCGGTCGATGCGTTCCTGGCGAAGCGGAAGCCGGTTTTCACCGGCCGCTGATCGGAAGCAGGCGAGTTACACAGAACGGGCCACACGGGCCGTTTCAGCCCTGGTGACACTAGCCCCACTTGTGCATCACATCACTTCGGTGCATACTGATTTTCGACCGATCATTCGGTAATGAAAGTAGGACTCATGACCACGTCAAACGCCCTGAATGTCGACGCACTTCAGGAAGACTTCGACGCCACCATCGACCACGAACAGCGTGTAGAGCCTCGCGATTGGATGCCGGATGGCTATCGCAAGACGCTGATCCGCCAGATCGCCCAGCATGCACACTCCGAGATCATCGGGATGCAGCCGGAGGGCAATTGGCTCACCCGCGCGCCGTCGCTGCGTCGCAAGGCGATCCTGATGGCCAAGGTGCAGGACGAGGCAGGTCACGGCCTGTACCTCTACTCGGCGGCCGAGACGCTCGGAGCCGATCGCGCCGACCTGACGGTCAAGCTCATCGAAGGCAAGCAGAAGTACTCGTCGATCTTCAACTATCCGACGTTGACCTACGCCGACGTCGGCACCATCGGGTGGCTCGTCGACGGTGCGGCGATCTGTAACCAGGTTCCGTTGTGCCGCAGTAGTTTCGGCCCGTACGCCCGCGCGATGATCCGCGTCTGCAAAGAAGAGTCCTTCCATCAGCGTCAGGGTTACGAGTTGCTCTCGACGATGATGCGCGGCACCGACGAGCAACGCGCCATGGTCCAGGAATCAGTAAATCGATGGTGGTGGCCGGCGTTGATGATGTTCGGCCCGCCAGATGACGAAAGTCCCAACACCGAGCAGTCCATGAAGTGGGGCATAAAGCGCCATACAAACGACGAACTACGCCAACGATTCGTCGACATGTCGATCCCCCAGGCCGAGGCGCTCGGAGTGACGTTCCCCGATCCCGACCTGAAGTGGAACGAGGAACGGAAGTCGCACGACTTCGGTGAACCTGACTGGAGTGAATTCATGCAGGTGATCAAGGGCAATGGCGCCTCCAACATCGAGCGGATAGCCAATCGCCGCGCGGCGCATGAGAACGGCGCATGGGTTCGCGACGCAGCGACGGCCTTCGCAGCAAGGAACGCATCATGACCGAACTGACCGCAGAAGGCGGCCACGGAGCAGTCCCCACCGAAGACGTCCCCGTCGAGCCAAAACGTGAATCGGTCAAAGCGGATTGGCCACTGTACGAGGTCTTTCTGCGCGGCAAGCGCGGTCTGAATCACGTGCACGTCGGGTCGCTCCACGCAGCCGACGACCATATGGCGTTGCGCCATGCTCGCGATGTCTACACCCGCCGCAACGAAGGCGTCAGCATCTGGGTGGTTCCGTCCAACTCGATCGTCGCATCGTCACCGTCGGAGAAGGACCCGTTCTTCTCTCCCAGTGGCGACAAGGTTTACCGGCACCCGACGTTCTACGAGATCCCCGACAACGTCCCCCACATGTAGGAACCCGACTTCTTGAGGACTGAGACCACCATGACCGATCACGACAACGCCTACGAAGGCTTGGTCGACGAAGATTCGCACGGGCAGTGGGCTTTCGGGACGAGCTTCGACGATCCGCTCGCCGGCGTCGACACCACTGTCCCCGACGACGTCGATCTCGAGGCGCTTGCCGCGTACTGCTTGATGCTCGGCGACGATGCGTTGATCAGCGCCCAGCGTCTCGCGCAGTGGAGCACTCGCGCACCGGAACTCGAAGAAGAAGTAGCGCTGGCGAACGTCGGCCTCGACCTACTCGGCCAGGCGCGATTACTTCTGGCGCGGGCGGCAGCGGCGAACCCTTCGGTGGTGCCGTTCATTTCGGACACCTCCCCCGTCCCCTCGGAAGATGCACTGGCATTCTTCCGCGACGAGGCAACATTCCGGAACGTCCGGCTGACCGAGCTGGACAACGGCGATTTCGCGAAATCCCAGGTTCGACTTCTGGTCTTCTCGACGTGGCGGCTGGCGATCTTCGCACGCCTGCGCACATCGCGCGATCCAGTTCTTGCAGCTGTCGCGGAAAAGGGAATCAAAGAGCTGACCTACCACCGCGACTACGCGGCACGCTGGGTCGTCACCCTGGGCTGCGGGACCGACGAGTCGATCAGGCGTGTGCGTGACGCCATCGCACACGTGTGGCCCTACGTCTCCGAACTCTTCATACCCACCGACGAGGAGATCGTGCTCGCACGCGTCGGCGTCGCCGTCGACCCGCGGGATGTGCGCGAGGAGTTCGATTCCGTTCTGACGCAGGTACTTCACGCTGCAGAACTGCACGCACCGGAAGGCAAGGCCGTCGGCACCATCGGTGGCCGCGGCGGCCGGCGCGGAATCCACACCGAATCGTTCGGTCCGCTGATCGCAGAAATGCAGGTCGTCGCTCGCGCCCATCCGGAGGGAGTCTGGTGACCACCTTCGCACGAACCGCACGCGAAATCGCCGCGTCCGTCATGGACCCCGAAATGCCACTGCTCACGCTCGACGACCTCGGGGTACTGCGTGAGGTAGAGGTGCGCGAGAATGGCAGCGTCCGCGTCACCATCACCCCAACTTATTCCGGTTGCCCAGCCATGGCGACCATGCGCGACGACATCACCCACAAACTGACCGACCACGGCTTCGAGAACGTCGAGATAATCACCAGCCTCACTCCGGCCTGGAGTTCGGACTGGATCTCCGACGAAGGTCGCCGCAAACTTCGTGAGACCGGCTACTCTGTGCCGGGCCCTGCCCCTGCGCGGGCGTCGGGCCCCGTTCCGCTCACCCTGACCGTCAAGCCGCGTCAACTCGCGTGCCCACAGTGCGGATCGATGAACACCCGACTGACCTCCGAGTTCGGCGCGACCCTCTGCAAAGCCCAGTACCGATGCGACGACTGCCTCGAACCCTTCGACCACGTGAAGGAAATCTGATGACCGTCACCGCCGAGCCGGTAACACCGAATGCACGGAACAAGCCCTTCCACAGCCTGACGGTCGCTGACGTCGAATCGCTCTGCGACGACGCCGTCGCAGTCACCTTCGACGTTCCCGAACACCTCAGCGACGAGTTCGACTTCCGCCCCGGCCAATCTCTGATGCTCAGCCGGACCGTCGACGGCGTCGAGCATCGCCGCTCTTACTCCATCTGTGCGCCAGCAGGCGCACGTCCACGAGTCGGAGTCCGCGAAGTCACCGACGGACTCTTTTCATCCTGGCTCGTGCACCAGGTCAAAGCCGGCGACAAGATCGACGTCCAGGGACCCACCGGTAACTTTCACGCCGACCCTGCAGCAGGGGGACGCCACGTCCTCATCGCGGCCGGATCGGGCATCACACCGATGCTGTCCATCGCCGCGTCGGTTCTCGGGAACCCCGACGCGGAGGTCGTTCTGCTGTACGGGAACAGGCGAACCAGATCGGTGATGTTCGCCGAAGAGATCGCCGACCTCAAGGACCAGTACGGCAGCCGATTCGACGTCATTCACGTGCTCTCTCGCGAACCCCGCGAAGTACAACTGTTCAGCGGCAGACTCGATGCCGAACGACTCCGGGACATTTTGGACACTGTCGTCCCAACGCCGGACATCGACCACTTCTGGCTGTGCGGCCCGTTCGGCATGGTCACCGACGCCCAGCAGGTGCTCGGCGACCTCGGTATCGACAAAGCGCGCATACATGCCGAGCTGTTCTACGTCGACGATGTTCCCCCGCCCCAGGAGAAGCACCGCGAACCAGGAGTTACCGGGCCCAGCAGCGAAGTCACCATCGTCCTCGACGGCCGCAGCGTCACCGGAACACTCCCCCGGGACGAATCGATACTCGATTCCGGAGAGCAACTGCGTTCCGACCTTCCGTTTGCCTGCAAGGGCGGCGTGTGCGGTACATGCCGCGCGAAGGTGACGTGCGGCGATGTGGACATGCGCCGCAACTACGCGCTAGAGGAGAACGAGGTCGCCGCCGGTTTCGTTCTCACCTGCCAGACATTCCCCCTCAGCGACACCGTGACCGTCGACTTCGACGCCTGACACCCGGAGACCATAATGACCAGTGTGCTGTCCGCTCCCATCGACACACCCGACATCGAATTCGCGTCACGGGACAGAATCTCGACGCTGCAACTCGAACGCCTGCAGTGGTCACTGAAACACGCGTACGACAACGTGCCCCACTACCGGAAAGCATTCGACGACGCGGGAGTTCACCCCTCCGACCTGAAAGACCTTTCGGACCTCGCCAAATTCCCGTTCACGTCCAAGAGCGACCTGCGCGAGAACTACCCGTTCGGCATGTTCGCCGTGCCGCAGGATCAGGTCTCGCGAATCCATGCATCGTCGGGCACCACCGGCCGACCCACCGTGGTCGGATATACGGCGAACGACATCAGCAACTGGGCCGACCTCATCGCCCGCAGCCTGCGGGCAGGCGGCGTGAAGCCCTCGGACAAGGTACACGTGGCCTACGGTTACGGACTGTTCACCGGCGGACTCGGTGCTCACTACGGCGCGGAACGACTGGGCTGCACCGTCATTCCGATGTCCGGCGGAATGACCGATCGTCAGATTCAACTCATCGAGGACTTCCAACCCGACGCCATCATGGTGACACCGTCGTACATGCTGACGATCGTCGACGCCATGGTGAAGAAAGGCATCGACCCCGCACGGACCTCGCTGAAAACCGGAGTCTTCGGCGCCGAGCCGTGGACCGAGGAGATGCGCAAAGAGATCGAGAAGACCCTCGACATGGACGCCGTCGACATCTACGGGCTGTCCGAGGTCATGGGGCCCGGCGTGGCCATGGAATGCGTCGAAACCAAAGACGGGCTGCACATCTGGGAAGACCATTTCTACCCGGAAGTCATCGACCCGGTCACCGGCGAAGTCCTACCCGACGGCGAAGAAGGCGAGCTGGTCTTCACGTCGCTTTCCAAGGAAGCGATGCCGATCATCCGCTACCGCACCCGCGACCTCACTCGGCTACTCCCTGGCACCGCCCGCACGATGCGACGCATGCAGAAAGTCACCGGCCGCACCGACGACATGATCATCCTGCGCGGGGTCAACCTGTTCCCCACCCAGATCGAAGAGCTCATTCTCGCAGTCCCGGCGTTGGCGCCGCAGTTCCAATGCGTTTTGGAGCGCGCGGGTCGCATGGACTCGATGACCGTTCTCGTCGAAGCCCGTCCCGACGCTGACCCCGGTAGCCACGGTGTCGCCGAAACGACCCTGAAGAAGCTGGTCAAGGACCGTATCGGCGTCAGCGTGAACGTCACAGTAGTGCCGCCGGCTTCGTTGGAGCGTTCCATCGGTAAAGCCCGCCGTCTGATCGACAACCGCCCGACCGTATGAGATGAGCCCGGTGGCGCAGGATTTCGAACAGTGGCGCGAGAACGTCTCGACGGCGTTCGTGCCGCTCGACGCTGTGTCCACCGGGCCATCGTCGTTCGAGGGAACGCTCGTGTCGTCAACGCTGGGGGCTTTACAACTAAGTGAGGTGACCGGTCGAGAGGTCGACGTCAGGCGCACTCGCGCGACAATTCGGAAGTCCGACCCCGGATCGATCAAGGTCGGTCTGCAACTGTCGGGGTGCGGCACGATCGTCCAGAACGAACGCGAGGCCGTGCTGCGTCCGGGCGATTTCGCCGTGTACGACACCAGTGCCCCATACGATCTGCACTTTGTTGGGGACTTCGAGATGTTTGTGGTGATGCTTCCGCGTAACTCGCTTCGCATCGATTCCCGTGAGTTGATGACCGCGACGGCACGGCGCTTCGCGGGTGCCCGGGGAGTGGGGGCGTTGGTTTCTCCGTTTCTGCAGACACTGCGCCGCAACGCTCTCGACGGCAGTCTGCCCACCACGCCGATGCTCGAACACGCTGTACTCGATCTTCTCGGTGCTGCTCTCGACGACGCAGTGCCGCGCGAGGCTCTAGGGTCGACTTTGCTGATCGAGGCGAAAGCTCACATCGAATCACATCTGTCCGATCCCTCGCTCTCCACGGCGTGCATCGCTGCGCACCTACATATTTCGACGCGCTATCTGCAAAAGCTGTTCGAATCGGATGGCCGGACGGTCGCAGGTTGGATCCGCTCTCGACGACTCGACTTGTGTCATCGCGATCTGCGCGATCCTCGGTACGCCATGCACAGCATTGGATCCATCTGTGCGCGTCACGGTCTGGTCGATTACTCGAATTTTTCGAGATTGTTCAAAGAGACGTACGGCATGTCACCACGCGCCTATCGCGCAGGTTGATCGCGAGATCACGCACAGTTGCTGTGGTGGTCGGGCACAGGGGTTGGCAACGCTGAGCGGCACACGAGCAACAGGTGACTCGCCGTCAGCGACATGAGCTGTAGCAGCCGTTCGCGCCAGGTGAAACGAGTCGGATCGATGTATTCAAGATGGCGTTTCTCGACAAGTTTGACTGCGCATTTCCCTATGTCCTGTTTGTCGGTACTTGACTAGGCTAGGACTGCCGCGTTGCGGAACAGAGCACGCGGACATTGTCATCGACTATTGCTAGCACTGGCCCCGTCGTGCAACGCGCGAGCTAGGTGCCGCAGGTCTTTATGCCCGGGAAAGCGAATCATGGCGACTGCATACGTCAATTGCACGATCCACACCGTCGATGTCGATCGACCTCATGCCACCGCGGTCTTGGTGGACGGAGGCACCTTCTCCGTCGTCGGAACCGATGATGACATTCGAAACGCCGCTCCGCCAGAAACCGAATTCATCGACCTCGGGGGCCTCACCGTCATACCTGGACTCCACGATGCGCATACACATCTACTGTTCAGTGGGTTGAAGTTCAACTTCGAGGCGCGACTCACCCCGAACGCGGGCGCGAAGCAAATCGCACACGACCTCGAACACTGCCAATGCGCAAGCTTGGTAGATGCGACAGAACAGCAGTGGCTTGTCGGAGGTGAGTTTCTACCGGCTGCGTTCGAGGACGGCGAGTTGGACCGTCGTTTTCTGGACGAGGTCTTTCCCGATCAGCCAGTCTTTCTGTACGACTACACCATTCACCACGCCCTGGTGAATTCGAAAGCTCTCGAGATCGCCGGTCTGGATGACTCCACACCGGATCCGGTCGGCGGGAAATTCATACGCCGACCCGGTACAACTGAGCTCACCGGTGAGCTGGTGGAACAAGCCACGTGGCCCGTCACCAACGCGATGCCCAAGTACCGACCGGAAATAGACCGTGCAGCACTTCGGTGGGCAATCGACACATGTCACCGCTTCGGCATCACGTCAGTTCAGGAGGCATCGGCGTCACCCCGCGCGCTTGCCGCTATGAAGACGCTCGAAGACGAGGACCAATTGAACCTTCACATCGCCGCCCACCTGGTCTGGCGCGAAGAATCCTTCGGTCAAGCGACAGCGGCCGAGCTCGATGAGTCGATCGCGAACCGAGATGCGTTCGCGAGTAAGCACCTCGATACCCGCTTCGTGAAGATCTGGCTCGATGGCGCGCCCCTCCCACCCCACATGACACAGGCAGATCTCGACGCCCACGGAAACGTCGACGAATCGAACATCGTTGTGGAAGCACAGGAGCTCGCGGATGTCATCGGCCGTTTCGACGCAGCAGGTCTGTCGGTCAAGATCCATTGTGCAGGTGAGGGGTCAGTACGCGCAGCATTGAACGCCTTCGAATCGGTTCGAGCTCGAAACGGCGAAGACGGGCCCCTGCACGAGGTCGCACACTGCACGTTCATCCACGATGACGACTACGCCCGGTTCGGGCGCAACAACATCGTCGCCGAAATGTCGCCGGCAATTTGGCATATCGAGGAGTTCGGCCTGCAGGAGGGCTACCAATTCCGGAAGGTTCTCGAGTCAGGCACGACGATGACGATCGGATCCGACTGGATCATCACACCCGATCCGAATCTGTTCCCGGCGCTGCAAGGGATGCTCGACAAGGGCGAAAGTTCTGTCGACCTCGAGACCGCCATCCGTCTTCTTACTATCGAAGGAGCGCGGGTGGTCGGGCGCGCAGAAACCCGCGGCTCGATCACCCCGGGAAAGTCGGCCGACATGATCGTTCTGGACCGTCCGATCTTCGACATTCCAATTACCGAAGTAGGCGATACTCGAGTGCTCCGTACCGTCTTCGAGGGAACCACCGTGTACGACAGCATGGGGTAGCCGATAAGACACGAACTGACGCTCGATGTAGCCGGCGGTACAAGATGGCCCCGGCTACATCGAGCGTCAGTTCCGTTCGGACGCGGCGCACATGCGAAACACCACACCGACAGGAGACACCGAGAATGCACAACAACGAACAGGCGGTCCGCGCGCTGTACAACGCATGGAACGTCCGAGATCTGACAGCTTGGGTCGATGCTTTCACCTCAGACGCCACGTGGACCAACGTCCCTTCCGGAGAAACATTCACGGGTCCGGAAGGAATGGAGCAGAACTACACCAACTGGAACGTTCCGTTTCCCGACGGCCAAGTGATCGACATCAGTGTGTTGAGCGGTGAGGACTTTGCCGTCGCGCAATTCACCTCGAGTGGTGTGAACAAGGGTCCGATGCCCACGGAAAACGGTCTCGTACCTGCCACGAACAAGGCGTTGGCAGTGCCGTTCTGTGACGTGCACCGGCTGATCGATGGTCGCATCAGCGAGACGCACCGGTACTGGGACCATGCAAGCGTAATCAACGCACTTGGGCTGTAATCAGCGGGGACGCTATCGACTGGGCGATACTGTCACTCGAGATGCCGTGCGTGTCCATGCGTTCGCGCCGGCACTCGATTGTTTTGGTTCTGTCCGATAGCAAGCCAATCACATCCCGAGTTCCAGGTCGATGATCAAGGCGGAGCGCCTGATCGACGTCAACCTCGGCAATCACACACTGCGCAGTCGCCGCGATATTCGCGTTCCTTGGTTCGACAACGACAGCATCGGCACCATCGCTGCGCGCCACGGCGCACCGCATGGAGTTCTTGGTACGCGGGGGATAGCTCATCAGCCCGCGAGGCGTCGACTTCACGGAGAGTCACAGCGCCATCGGAATCATTCCGACGATCATCGCCAACGCCCCGCCGGTGGCAACCTTTCCGCTCGGCCCAGCAGTTCGTTCGTGCCGCAATGTGAAAATTAGCCAGCCGACGAGAATTACCGCCGCCGCGAGCCGCGGTTCGAGACCGAGCCCATGGCCACGACCATGGTTTGAATGGGGCAATCCACTCACTTCGCGGGGTGGGGCGGGGACCATCAGGAGCAACGCCGCCATCGCGGTGAGATCCACCGCGCAGGCGATACCGCCCCACCGGTCCTGGCCCTCTCGCGTCACGCTCATTGCCGTGAGGGCCAGTACGGCAGCGGACAACACGGACCACCACACGGCCATCTCCACGATCACCATGCCGACCATGACCACCACCATCACCAGGTGCGCCGCACGGACGGGCCTCGACGCCTTGCCGCCTGCCAGCGCGAGGACCACCGCCCCTGCGACGCCGGCGATCATCGACACCGTCATCACCACGGGCTCATACCGTCGAACGTGTCCGCCGCGGCAATTCGAGCACGGAATGGGCGCTTGTCGTCGTCGCGTCAGACATCGGTTCGACCGCCGTCATGGCAGGACGCGCCGCCCGTCGCGCAATGGGAGGACGCCGTTCTCGGAACATCGAGGGTGGGGTTGCGGTCGAAGAAGCCGACCGGCTTGAGTTTGAAGCCGGTGTAGTCGACGGGCATGATCGGCCAGTCCTCCGGACGCGGAAAGTGTGTGAGGCCGAACGTGTGCCACAGCACGATGTCTTCGTCGTCGATGGAGCGGTTGCCTGCTACGAAGGCTGGTAGACCGCCTCCGCCGTGATTTTGGTTGACGAAATCGCCTGCGGCGTAACGTTCTTTCTCGTCGAAACGTGTGACCCAGAGGTGTTTGGTGGCGAACGCGGCACGTGTGGCGATGGAAGAGTCGTCTGCGGCGAGCAACAGCGGTTGTCCCTCGGGGTGTAGCGAATATCCGACGGGCTTGCCCAGCCGGTTCAGCGAATGCGGGTTGCTGACATGCCAGATTCGGCCCACCGCGTTGTCCGCGACACGCTGGCCGTCCGACTCACTCGTGAGTGGCGTTCGCTGCAACGCGAAAGCGTTGCCGTGCAGGTTGTTCGGACCCATCTGCACACGTCGCGTGTCGATCTCCTCGACCGAGTTGGTGGCGCCGTCGAGCATCATGTCCAGACGGGCGCTGAACAGATGTTGATGGCACGGCGCCCCGAGACCGGGCGCAATCTCGGACGCGTACGGGTAATCGCCGCCGGGATGACCGGAGGTGAAGACGATACCTGTTGCCTTGACCTCGAATTCGATCGTCCCGTCGAGGTACAGGTACCAGAAGAAGCCGTAGTCGTAATTTCCGATGGTGGTGAAGAACGAGATCACCAATCGGCGTTGACGCCGGGTTTCCTGCGATCCGGTCCAGATGTCGGTGTGCTTCCACAGCACCCCGAAATCTTCCTCGTGCATGCAGACCGCGTTCGTCAAGGTCTTCGGGTTACCGAGTTCGTCGGCGATGACGGCATCGAAATAGGTGATGTCGCCAACGCAGTCGCAGCCCAGTTCCAGCGAATTCGCGTACCGGCCCACGAGGTATTCTCCGGTGTCGAAGTAGTTCTGCCAGGACCGAACCGGCGACGGATCACCGTACGGAACGACCATTTCCGCAATGGATGCGCGGTGGATGATCGGCCGCACCACGCCGGCGTCGGAAAATCCGATCTGGTGCAGCACCAGACCCTCTCGGGCGTCGAAACCCACACGGAAGGACCACTTCTCCCAATCGACGAGGTTGCCGTCGACGGTGAAGCTCGGGCCGTCCGGCTGGGTGATCTCGATCGGCTTCTGTGTGGTGCGTAGTGGCCCGGTGACAGCCGGGTCGTCGAAGTTCCCCGACTCTTCCGGGATCGGCACGACACCCATGTCGACGACCTTGTCGACCGTCCTGTTCATCACGTCGACGAAGGCCACGAGCCCGTCGATGGGATGCGCCCAGGCATGATCTTTCGGGTGGTCCTGGCGAAAGGCGAGACCGCGGAGAATACGTCGGCCTTCCTCGCCCGGGTAGTCGAACACACCGGCCGAGAGGGGCGCGACACGCACGTCGGCCACGTCGAGTCCGCGGCGGGCCAGCGCCTCCAACCATTGCGGGTCGGTGGCCAGCACGGTCTCGACGAGTTCGAATTCTTCGTCCAGTACCGGCATCTGGCCGTCACGGACAGCGTCGAGCGTGACCGAGGTCAGTACCGTGCGTGTCGTGACGGACACGACGACGTCTCGGGCGTCGGGCGAGGTGGCGTTGTGAAGAAGAATGCGAAAGCGCCGATCCACAGCCGGTGCCTCGGTATAGAGATCGGCCTTGGACGGCTCCTCCAGACCCACATAGACGAAACGGGTGTCGCGGGTGAGTAGGCCTTCGTCGTCCAGAACAGAGCGGATCTCGGCGATCTCGTCGGCGGTTGCAAGTGCCAGTGGGTGGTCGACCCGAGTGGGACTGAGAGTAGGCATGAGGTCCTCGAATTCTTGATTCTACGATTGTTGAATAACGAAGATGCGATGCAGACTACACACGAGAGATTTCGTGCGCACCCGATTCGAAAGTCTTGTGAAACCGAAGATTTCGCCGTCAGCCGCGCAGGGACGCGAGAAATCCGTCCACCATCGCGAGCTGACGGTAGGACGACGTCTCGTGGGGGGTGAGCACCCCGAGTATCTGCATCCCCATCATCATGTTCAGAAGCTGCTCGACGGCGAGCGCGACATCGACGTCGCCGACCTCCCCCAGATCACGGGCTTCCTCGATGTAGCAGGCCATACGATCACGCCAGAGGCCGAGCGCGCGGCGATTGATGTCCTCCATGTGCCCGTCGTACATGGCGCGTTGCCACAACGAGGCGGCAATTCGAGCCTCGAGTAGCGTCTCCGACGTGGTGGGCATGACCTCCAGGCAGAAGATACGCAGTGCAGCAAGCCCTTTCGCCTCTCCCATGGCCGCCGCGATGCGCGTGTTGGTGGCCTCGAAGATCAACTCGAACGACGTGCGGAGAATGTCGTCCTTGCCCGAGAAGTAATGACTCAGAGCTCCGTTGGTATAGCCGGCTTCGGCCGCGATGTCGCGCATGTTCGCCGCATCGATGCCTTTCGCCGCGATCAGCCGCCACGTTGCAGCCGCTATTGCGCGTCTACGTTCGTCGTGATCGACCAGCTTGGGCATGTGACAAACCTAGCTGGCCGACTGTCGAGCCGAACAACCCGGTCAAAGGTCTCCCACGAGCGCTGCGGAGATCTCGATGGCGTCCTTCTGATGCGCCTGCAGTTCCTTGCCGCCGAAACCGCCGACGACCGGGTAGTAAGGGTCCGCCATCCGTTCGACTCCCGCGAGCGCCTCCACACATGCGAAAGCGCAGAACGGGACGTAGTGGGGACTGTAGCCACCCTCCTGAACCAGCACCACCTTGCCGCTGCATACCTCTTCCGCAACAGCCATGACGCGTTCGGTCATCGCCTTGAACCCCTTGCTCGTGACCAGCATTCGAGCGAGTGGGTCCATCGCATTGGGGTCCATGCCCGAGGCGACGACGATCAACTCGGGTTCGAACGCGCGCAACGCGGGAACCACGACTTGTTCGATGGCGTGGAGGTAACCGTCGTCGCCGGTGCCCGGCGGAAGCGGAACGTTGATGTTGTAACCGAAGCCGGCACCCTCGCCGCGTTCGGTCACGAATCCGGAGTTGGGCGGGAAGCATCGATCCTGGTGAACCGAGACCGTCAACACCGACGGGTCGTCGGCAAAAATGTCCTGAGCACCGTTGCCGTGGTGCACATCCCAGTCGATGACAGCCACTTTCTGCAGGCCCAACACTTCACGAGCATGCGCGACGGCCACCGCACCGTTGTTGAACATGCAGAAGCCCATACCTGTGCCGGCCGGGGCATGGTGCCCGCACGGGTGCACAAGGGCATAGCCGTTGTCGACCTTGCCCGTGACCACCGCTTCGACCATCTCGATGACACCGCCGGCGGCGAGCGTCGCGATCTCGTAGCCGCCCTTGCCGAACGGCGAGATGCCGTCGCCTGCGTCGCCGCCCTTGGCCTGTTCGCTCTCGCTCTTGATGCGATCCACGTGCTGCCGAGTGTGCACGCGAAGGAGCTCGTCCTCGGTTGCATGACGCGGCGTCAGGCGCTCCAGGTCGTCGATGAGGCCCGAAACCACGATGAGTTCGTGGATTCGCCGCTTGGTGTCCGGATGGGCCACGTGGTGCGAAATGGGCTGCAGACCGACGCCCGGGTCCGCCGGGAACAGTCCCCCGCTTCCGGTGTCACTCCACCCGTAGAGCTCGTGCCAGATATAGCCGGTCGTCATGAGTTTCCTCCATGTTTGGTTCTACGAACGTTGAATAAAAGGTGCCTGGATCGAGTTACGGATACAGCCGCTGCCGGTAACGGTCTTGTAAATCCGAAGGACGGTGAGTGGGATACGTTCTGCTGGTTCGTATCCCACTCACTCGGTCATAGAACTACGGTGACGACCTTTTCTTCGGTGTTGGCTTCGATGCCCGCCCAACCGAGCTCCCGACCTGTGCCACTGGTCTTCATGCCGCCCCACGGGAGCGCGGGATCGATTGCGGCCCAGCCGTTCACCCACACCGCACCGGATCGAACCTGTCCGGCCAGGGAGTGTGCATGCGTCACGTCACGAGTCCAGATCGATGCAGCCAAGCCGTAATCGGTGGCGTTGGCGATGGAAATCGCCTCCTCCGGTGTGTCGAAGGGGATGACGGTTCCCACCGGGCCGAAAATCTCCTCCTGCGCGATCTTCATGTCGTTGTGCGCGTCGGCGAAGATCGTCGGTTCCACGAAGAAGCCGTCACGGTCGGGTGCACCGCCACCGGCAGCTACTCGGGCTCCGCCCGCCTTACCGTGCTCGATGTAGCCCAGCACGGTATCGCGTTGCTTGGCGTTGACCAGTGCGCCCATCGTGGTGGCAGGGTCGAACGGGTCGCCGAGAACCTGTGCTGCAGCGGCAGCCGACAGGCCGTCGACCACCTGTGAATACAGCGAACGATGAACCAGGACACGGGTGCCGGCGGCACATACCTGCCCCTGGTTGAAGAAGAGGCCCATGGCGGTGCCGTTGATCGCGGCTTCGAGGTCGGCGTCCGCGAGGATGATCTGCGGCGACTTGCCACCGAGTTCGAGGGTCGTTCGCTTGAACGTGTCCGCAGCCTTCTTCGCAATGAGTCGACCTATTCGCGGACTTCCGGTGAAACTGATCTTGTCGACATCGGGATGCCCGACGAGGGCGTCGCCGGTCACCTCGCCCAACCCGGGAACGACATTGACGACGCCTGCGGGAACGCCCGCCTCGTCGATCAGACGCGCCAGGTGCAGAATCGACAGCGGCGCATCCTCCGGCGGCTTCACGACCAGGGTGTTCCCGGCTGCCAAGGCAGGGGCCAACTTCCACGCTGCGATCATCAGCGGGGTGTTCCACGGAATGATCGCACCGATGACGCCGACCGGCTCACGAACGGTGTAGGAGTGCGTCGGTCGGCCGAAGTAGCCTGCCGTCGGAATGGTGGTTCCCTGAATCTTGTCGGCCCAGCCGGCGAAGTAGCGGAACGTCGCTGCAGCGTTGGGAATGTCGAGCATCGCCGGCTGGCCGACGGGCTTGCCGACATCATGGGCTTCCAGCCGAGCGAGCAGATCGCCGTCGCGCTCGATGAGGTCTGCGATGCGGTTCAACAGCTTGCCGCGGACGACACCTGGCGTCGACCCCCACTCGCCACCGAGTTGAGTGCGCGCTGCCCGGACGGCTGCATCCACGTCCTCGGCGGTCGCCGACGCCACCTCGGTGAGCAGCCGGCCCGTCGTGGGATTCAGATCGGCGAAGGTACCGCCGTCGGATGCCCCGGTCCACTGCCCTGCGACGAACAGCTGTGTGGCAGTGTCGGTAGGCAGATCGTTCAGTACTGCAGTCATATCTGATCGCCTTTTCTAGTAGAGGATGAGGCCGCGGACGTTCTCGGCGTTGCGCATGGCTTCGTAGCCGTCGTTTACCTGGTCGAGTGTGTATGTGCGCGTGATCATTTCGTCGAGCTTGAGCTGACCCTCCATGTACAGGCGCAGCAGGTGCGGAATGTCGAAGCGAATGTTCGCGTTGCCGAACCACGCGCCCTTGAGAGTCTTACGCATCGCGGTCAGGTCGAACAGGCTCAGCGAGACGTCGGTCTGAGTAATGTCGCCGACCGAAACATTGACGCACACACCACCTTTAGCAACCAGACTCATGGCCGGCGCGATGATCGCGCCGCTCGCGACGTCGATGGTGATGAGTACCTTGTCGGCCAACGAGCCCCACGTGAGGTCGGAGACCAGAGGCAGCGCCTCGTCGATGCTTGCCGCAGTATGTGTGGCGCCGAAGATCTTGGCTTGTTCACGCTTGAACGGCGAAGGGTCGACGACGATGACGTGGCGCGCCCCGGCGAGGGCCGCCCCTTGCACCGCGCCGCAGCCGACGCCGCCCATGCCCAGTATAACGACGGTCTCTCCGGCGGACACTCCCGCCGCGTACACGGCGGATCCCCAGCCGGTGGTGACACCGCACCCGACCAGTGCCGCCTTGTCGAGAGGAATGTCGTCGGTGATCTTGACGCAAGAGGCCTCGTTCACGACGGTCTGTGGCGCAAAGGTGCCGAGCAGACACTGGATGCCTGCATCCTGGCCGCGCACGTGGTGGCGAGCGGTGCCGTCGGACACCTGGTACCCCTCGAGGAGGTGAGCTCCGAGGTCGCAGATGCTGGACTGCCCGTTGGCGCAAGCGCGGCACCGGCCACAGGCGGGGATGAAGCCCAGCGCGACGTGGTCGCCGACAGTCACGCTTTCGACGCCGTCGCCGATCTCGGTGACGACCCCGGCGCCTTCGTGCCCACCGATGAAGGGCAGGAGGCCGACCGGCACGCTGCCGTCGCGTACGTGCTCGTCCGAGTGGCACAGTCCCGACGCCGCCAACTCGACCTTGACTTCACCGCGCTTCGGGTCGTCGAGTACCAAGTCCTCGATCTCCCACGTCCGACCGGCTTCCCACAGAACTGCTGCTTGCAATGTCACGTCTGACCTTCCTTCGGAACGAGTCCCAGGTCATAGTTTGACTCCAAGGCGGCGTCGAAGACTTGTCATTGCACGCACACTTCTTGGCAAGATGCGCCCTCGGCAATATGTCGTCATGGCGTAAGACCCCCAGTGGTGACGGGTTAGCTTTCCGAGTCATATATCCCGACTCGTGGTCAGTCAGACGAGGTTGCAGAAAAATTGCATCTCTTTTGTCATCGGGTCACAGCGTGGCGCTAGGAGTCGTTGGACCGCGAGGTTCTATGAAGTGCACCGATGCGCTGTTACAGATGATGTCGGACCAGAGAGCGGAAGCGAGCCCCGATGCATCCACACAGCCAGAAACAGGACTTACGAACGTGTCTGCAGCCCAGGTATCGACACGTGCTGTCGGGCCTTGACGACTTGGTGCGTTCGAGACAGGTTCGAAAAGTTCCTTCTAGGCACGACGAAGACGGCGTCGCGACTTCTATCTGGCCACCAGAGGCACTTTCTCATGGTCATTGACACACCGAGACGGAGTTTGGACACCGAATGCGAGGTGGGCATTCGAAGGTGTACACGAGAGGTTGATAGAGGCCAAGCATGAACGAGGACGCGGCGTGAAATCCTCGGGACCGCTTGTACGTGAGCCGACGAGACAACTACAGCGTGTGCGAACGGTAGGGAGCAGTAGCTTCCAGCGTGAGTACCGGGCCCACGAATACGCGTTTCCCAGCACAAACGCTACGACAAAGGAAAATTCACACTACTTATAGTGTGCAACGCAGAAATTTCGCACCACCTAACCGGACGCGGACAGGTACAACTCGAAGCGAGGTCTCACGCCGCCCGCACTCTGTCATGGACTGGATGCGCGGTTGTACCGTTCCCCTGGGTCAGCGAACCATGGCGTAAGCCGGCTGCCTCGGATCAGCCCCTGCTCGAATAAACCCCGATGACTTGTCGTCGAAGACGACTTCTACTGCTGCGGCTTGACGCGTGAATGCCGGCCACTGCTCGACCTCGTGTCCAAGTTTCTCGAGACCCGTAAGCACTCCGTCGGGAAATCTCTCAGCTTCTAGAGCTACTCGATTGGGGAGGTACTCGAACGGCGCGAACGAGTTCGGGAAACTCCAGGTCGAGAAGCGAGGTGAGGTAATCGCATCCTGAATGTCCATCCCGAAATGAAACGCATTTAAGAAAACTTGGAGCATCGCCTGCACTTGCATATCGCCACCGGGACACCCGAAAGAAAAGACCGACCCGTCGTCTCGCACCGCCATCGCTGGATTTGGAGTCAGGCGAGGGCGCTTGCCAGGTGCCATACCCGCCGGGTGTGCTGCGTCCGGCCGCGACTGTATTCCGCGCACCGACACAACGACTCCAGTCCCCGGTACCACCGGTCCTGGCCATGAAGCATCGGACGGGGTAGCGGAGAAACTGTTTCCCCATCTGTCGATGACGCTGACGTAGGAGGTGTCGGGAGGCAGTGTCGTACGTGTGCCGGTCGCGCACTCAGGCACATGACCGGACACTACCTCAGGCGCGAGGCCACCGGACGAACGCGACCCGTCGATTGTAGCAATACGGGTGCGGAGATACTCATCGGACAAAAGCCACGCCGTGGGGACATCGACGAACAACGGGTCGCCATAGTATTTTTCGCGATCCGCGAAGGCCAGCTTGAGTACCTCGGTGACGACGTGCACGTACTCCACCGAATTGTGCGCCGCGTCCCCGAGACCGAGAAGTTCCAGCATACGCAAGGCCTGCCCAAGTACGGGACCCTGAGACCACGGACCACATGTGTAAATCGTGAAATCACGCCACCTAACCTGCACGGGGTCTTCGTAGCGGCTTCGATACTGTCTCAGGTCCGTTCGACTGAGGTACGACCCGTTCGCTTCGTGAAATGCGACGACCCGGTCCGCAATCTCGCCGACGTAGAATGCATTGCGCGCAGCTTCGATACCAGCGATCCGGTCTCCGCTCACGGCGTCCTCAGCGTCAACCATATGCTGGATCGTCCAGGCAAGCTCGGTCTGGACAAATCGGTCTCCGACCGCAGGCGGTACGCCTGCCGGGAGATAGATTGCAGCGCTGGATGGATACTTCGCATAGTCCTGTTGGTGCTTCGAAATCTCATCGGCCAAGAACGGAAAAACGGCGAAGCCTTCGAGTGCCAGCGAAATCGCCGATTCCGACACCTGCGCGAAGGTCATTGTGCCGAAGTCGCGCAGAGCGGTCAGCCAAGAACTCGGCGCACCAGGCACGACAGTGAGGCCGATGCCGTCGGCGTACTTGCCCTCCGCAAGGCGCGTCATCAAGTCGACGGGTGCGGACGTAGGCCAGTGTCCAAGTCCGTCGATAGTAACTACGGTGCCATCTGAGGTCCGTATCATTATAGGTGCTACTCCGGCAAAATTGACCTCGTCTGCATGGACCACGGATAATGCGATTCCCGCCGCGACTCCGGCGTCGACCGCATTTCCACCTGCCTCCAGAACCGCGAACCCCGCTGACGCGGCAAGATAATGACCAGCCGACACCGCGTGTCGGCTGCCCGTCAGGGTGGGCCGAGGGGCGAGCATGCCGTTATCGGTCGCAAAACACGGCTGTTTACCCAGCGATTTGGTCACGACGCCGCAATGCAGTCGCGAACGGACCGGATCAAACTGCGACCTTCCGACGAAGCGCTCAACTCCAATAAGTCCCTGGGGCGAGGCAACGAAACTTCGAACTCTTCGACGATCTTCGCATGAGCGAACACCAGAATGCGATCTGCGAGAATTACCGCCTCATTGAGGTCATGGGTGACAAACGCGACGCTCCGTCGGTCCTGCTGCCACATGCGGACAAACTCCGCCTGCAGAACCTCACGTGTGTCGGTATCCAGTGCCGCGAAAGGCTCGTCCATCAACAGCACCTCTGGTGACGTTGCCCAGGTGCGTGCCAGCGCAACTCGTTGTCGTTGTCCGTGGGACATCTGAGCTGGGTAATTCTGCATCCGGTCGCTCAAACCGACCATACCGAGAAAATGCCGGGAAATTTCTGTTCTCTCACCCTTTGGTGTGCCTCGAACTTCCAGAGCGAACTCAACGTTTTGAACTGCCGTACGCCAGGGCAGCAGGCCGTCGCGGGCGAACATGTACGACATACGGGAACGTGCTCTGACCGGTTCCGCATCCAGCACCTGACACTCTCCAGACGTCGGCTCAACGAGCCCGGCAAGAACATTGAGAGCCGTTGTTTTCCCCGACCCGCTACGACCAACCAGCACGAGCAGCTCTCCCTCCTTAACGGTGAAATTGACATCATCGAGAGCCTTAACGGATCCACCCGCTCCGGGACGAGGATATTCGACGGTAATGCCGCGAAGTGAAGCTGCCGAGTTCGATACCTCGGCGGCTGGAACGTGTGTTGCGTCGATCATGGGATCTCCAATGAAGTTTAGGCGCGCTGCCAGTGAAGGAGGCGATGCTCTACCGCCGACATGAGAAGGTTGAGGACAGTGGCGACGAGCGCCAGCACGATGATAATCGCGTACACGCCTTCGAGTTTGAATTGTCCGGAGTACATCGATATAAGTTGGCCAAGACCGGCCTCCGAAGCAATGAGCTCAGACGAGATTACTCCAAGGAGTGAGTAGATCAATCCTAAACGAAGTGCGGCGAAAATTGAAGGAACAGAACTAGGTAGGAGCACCGAGAAGAATAGTTTTATCGGCGAGATGTTCATCATTGTCGTGAGCGTCAAAATGTCGGGGTCAACGGTCTTTATCCCTGCTCGCGCACTGACAAGAACCACAAAAAACACCAACGTGAAAGCGAGAGCAACTTTTCCGCCTTGACCTAGTCCGAAATAGATTATAAATATTGGAGCAAGTGCAATACGCGGAAGCGCATTCAGAGCACTGACGTATGGGTCGACCAGCGCCTCCACTCGCGGCATCAAGCCCATCGCCACACCGGCGATGATGCCGCACACACTCGCCAGCACCAGCGCTATCAATGTAGCAGTAAGCGTGACTACGAGCGCGGGCAATAAGGTTCCGTCGAGCGTGATGACTTTCAAGAACCCAAGTGTTTCGGCGGGCGTCCGTGAGACGAGGGGATCGACGAAGCCGAAGTGGGTCACTATTTGCCACACAAGCAATGCGGCAGCGCCGATTGCGAGCCGGCCCAACAGGAGGGGGAGGCCAGCCAGTGTCTTGGACGCCGGGTTCCGCTTCGGTTGCCGAGGTCTATCGCTGGTCTTGTGATCGTTCGAGATCGTTGAATCAATGCGTGGAGGTGTGGTTGTCATGGCTCGTTGTCTCCGTTTTTGGTCAAGCCTGGCAGGGGGTGAAGACCACGTCGGAGAATGCCGGCCCGCGTTCGACAGTCTCCAGCGCGGCGTTCCAACCATCTTCGGTCAAGGCGTCGGTTGTAAAGGTCGAGCTGTACTCGTTCCAGACGGACGACGCTTGTTCGGGAGTGAGATTCAATGTGTCCGCTGTGAACGCAATCACTTCATCGGTGTTTTGGGGGTCTTGCGTCCACGCTACCGATGCACGTACACCGCGACAGAATGAGGCTGCCGCAGCTTCGTTGTCAGATAAGAAGCGCTGGTTGCCGGAGAAAAATGAGTAAAAATTGTTGCCCAATATTTGGACTGCATCTTTAGCGTCGACTATTTGTACAAAATTGCCCTCGCCCACTAACGCCTGCGTTGGCGGTTCCGCGAACAAGATGTCGATTTGTTTGGCACCGAACGAGGCGGCCGCGCTGGCACCACCACCTGTTGCGATAAATGTAACCTCGCTTGGGTCTATGCCGGCGTCGTTGAGCATTCTCGTGACAAAAGCTTCCGCCGCTCCACCGCGCACCGTCACACCGATGGTGAGGCCTGCGAAGTCCTTAACGAAGCCAGGGTACGGCGCGTTGGCGTTCGGCAATTCGAGACTGGGGTCGGCCAAAAGAGTGTAATCGATTCCGAACAGTGATGTCATAGCCTTCAGCTGCCCGCTATCCTGGATTGCGGGGAACCCCGTTGAAGGAATCATCAGAGCAATGTCGGCTGAGCCCGATTGCACCGCGGCAATGCCTGCAGGACTGTTCTCGATCGCTACCTGCTCGACCACAATACCTTCCTCCCGAAACAAGCCCTTCTCCTGCCCGAGTAGAACAGGTATTGACATGAGCGTTGCGGATGGTTGCGCTATGGAAACGGTAGGCAGTCCGTTTGCAGATGTGGCAGGTGAGTCTCCGCCGCATGCACTCGCAGCCATGCATAGACCGGCGACGATTGACGCCGTAACCACGCGTCGAGTTCTCTCGGAAATTTTACCGTTCCTGTGGATCAAGCTATTCATGGAACTCCCTCGGTTATTAATGTTTCGACTGAGTGTGGCCGAGCCGCGGGCGGAGCTATTCGAACGTCCGATGTGGCTGTGCGCCTAGCGTTCGACTTAAGCTTGATGAACTTTCTAAAGCGGGCCATCATGGAGTTCCGGCGCGAAGTACACGCTTTCTCCGTCGATATATGTGGCGCATACTTTTGTTGCTCCGACCTCGGAGATATCAACTTCGAAGATGTTCCGGTCTAGTACAACGAAATCTGCAGACTTACCAACTTCGAGCGAGCCGTGCGTCGCCTCGCGACCGACTTGTCGAGCCCCATTGATAGTGAGGAGCTCAATCGCTTCCGGCAGGCTGAGGGACTCGTCGCCGTGCTGCAACATTCCCTGTAAACCCGGAAAGGGATTCGGTGCCTTGGTAATTTTCCAATCGGACCCGTAGACCATGGTTACCCCCCAATTGGCGAGGCTGCGGAAGCGGTATGCCGACTGCAGCCCGAACCGCGGGTCGTGCCAGATCGCAGGAGACATCTCAGCAGTGACACGTAACTGCGCGAATCTTGCCAAATCATCTTGATGGACCGTGGTGCAGTGCGCGATCTCGTGAACTACTTCGCTTTTCGGGTGCAATGAGCGGACTTGCTCGATTGCGTCTAGTGCGACACGAACGGCTCCCGCGCCAGCGCAATGAATCTTCACCGACAAACCGTCGCTATCGAATTGCTGCAGTCCTGCAGTCAGCACTTCTGGGGTGACATGGAGTTTGTGCGTTTCAACTGTTCCGTCCCTCGAGAGACCAGCCTCGGTCATGTGGGGCGGAAGCGGAGCACCGTCCAACCAGACTTTCACTCGCTGCGTGTCGAGTTTTGGACTTTGCCATTCTGATCGTCGTGCAATGGTATCGTCCAGTTTCTCCTGACTGGTCATTCCGATGCCTTCATCCAGCCATACAAGATGCGCCGCCACATGCATGCGTAGGTCGCCCGCACGATCGATTGCCCGAAGCGCGTCTAGAGCGGCGGGTGTGGCTGATGCCTCTTGAAGAGATGTGATTCCGAATTGGTGACATACGTCGAGGGCCCACTGGACTGCCTCGACGTCACTTTCGAGCCCGTACGACGGAATCGCCCTCATCAGTGGCCACTTTGCTTTTTCGACCAACTGGCCAGTGAGAGCTCCAGTATGTCTATCTCGGACAATCGAGCCTTGCATCGGCTGCTCTGTGGTCGTGTCTAACCCTGCCAGCGCCAAAGCCTTGCTGTTGGCAACCCCACCGTGCAAGGAATAGTCGTGCACGAAGATTGGACGGTCTGGAAACAGCTCGTCCAGAATCTC
This sequence comes from Rhodococcus sp. BP-261, assembly GCF_019835205.1. Classification (NCBI taxonomy): domain Bacteria; kingdom Bacillati; phylum Actinomycetota; class Actinomycetes; order Mycobacteriales; family Nocardiaceae; genus Rhodococcus; species Rhodococcus sp. BP-261. The sequence continues at coordinate 62,255 of NZ_JABUCO010000012.1, forward strand.
GACGGTCAAACCTTCGTGGCCCATCCGGTCGGGTGTGTACTCCCCGGCGATGATCCAGTCGTTTCCGCGGTCGTCGATCAAACCTGGCGGATTTGCTTGAACCAGCTCATTCAGAAGAACGTCTCTCGACGCCCCCGGCGTCAGCCGAGTCTCCCGCCGATACTTTCGACCGCTGAAGAGCAAGTGCACGTGAGCGTCGTGGAGGCCCGGAAGTACCATCCGACCACCGAGATCAATAGTGTCAGCGGCGTCTCCAACGATTGCGCGCGCAACCGACGAACTGCCGGCGAAGGTAATCACCCCGGCCTCCACAACGATCGCATCGACCCAAGTGCGCGCCTCGTCCGTGGTGTAGATGCGGCCATTAAGGAAAGCGCGAGTTGTGGTTGCGTCGTTGGCGAGGTTGGGATACCAGGTCATTGAGGTAAGCCTTCCGATTTTGGATTCAAGTCGGCGACTGGGTCGATGCGTCGAAGACGCGGGTCCCGATCGAATGTTGTTGGTTCGGGAGCTTTTATTGTCAAGTTCACGTGTTCATCGGACTACTGGTGACGACCACGACTGCAGGGAAAAGTGCCGACCTGGTGGACTGAAAGATGTTCTCCAAGAGCGACTCTTGTCGGCAACCAGACAAGCCCAGCTCGTAAGTGAACATGTTGGAGCGGCCTTGCTTGTCGCAAACCGCCGGGGCGCTAGCGAGCGAAGCTGTAGACTTGTAAGGGAATCAGGTTGGCGTTCCGAAAGTGCTGCGTCGTCCACATTGAGACGCAACCCTCGAACCTCCGTAGGCTGCTGCCACTTTGGGGCGTGAGCACAGCTTGATTCTCGGACCTAACCGATCGGAATGGCGCCCTCATCGAGTATATGTCGCCTACCTCACAGAAGCAAGACTCTTCGGTAGATTTTTGTGCGCAGCGTTCAAGCTTCACGCCGCCGATGCAGTCTGCTGCGTGGAAACCGGCCGTGACGACGATCGCGCTGAACGAGCGAGAACGGGCACGTTGCAGTATGTGCATGGACCAAACTCCTGGCTTCAGTGACCGGTACGGCCGCAGGTGCGCTTATCCCAACTGCCTGGGCGCGCGCGACCACCGTCGCGAGCCAACAAGAACAACGACGCCGGTCATGACCGCGCTTAGCGCGATCGGAATGCTGACGTGAACCCTGAGCAATAGTGCTCCGATCACGGCCCCGCCGAAGACCATAAAAATTGCGCCCGAACGGCGGTTAAGAATCCTCGGCCCGTGCTTTCCGTGAACTGACTCCCCTGCCAGCGCTGTCAGCGTGGAGGTGACAACCACTGTCGTCATTTCCTTCACAGCTAGGTAGCGAGCGATACATGCCTGCGAGCCCATCTGCGCAGCGATTGCACAGGCCGCGAAGACCTTTTCTGGCCCCGTGGTTGATTCATCGAATATCCACAAGAGTGCTGCGGTCGAGCCCAGCAAAAGAACTCCAACAGACAATTGAACCGTAACCCATCGGTTCCACATGCCTCCGCCGGCCCGGAGCCAGAAACCCGTGACGCAGGCACCGCCCACGAACGAAACCAACGCTAGAAGCGGACCAAGAACGGGCAGTTCGTCTGCGCCCGCTGCGCCGAGGCCAAGTATCACGATATTTCCAGTCATATTCCCGGCGAAGATATGATCGAGGCCTAGGTATCCGACAGCGTCGACCAATCCGGCGACGAAGGTCAGCATCATCATCATGAGCAGCTGGCCTCGCTCGGACCGGCCGCGAATGTGTGAGGGCCTGGAATCGACCCCTACCTGATCGAATTTCACCGCGTCAGACATTGTTTCGTGGAATGGTCAATCCCCTCCGAGGCCTGAAGCGTCTTTCGAATAACCCACCAGCGAAAGCTAGATGTGTCCCACAAGCAACAGTACGGGACCGTTGCGTCCTGGTGGAAGGGGGTCCTCCTTCGTCTGAGTCGACCGCAATGTGACCGCGTAGAACCGAGGCGGAACCACGACGAAAGCTCAGCGCTCCGGGGTGGCCGCTGTGCGCAAATGGCACCCTCGGTGCGGATCGCATGATCTTCATCCGTACACCTTTCAATCGCAACGGCGGCTATGTGTGCAGCCCCCATATTGTGGAACTAAGCCGACGGCTGAAACATATAGTTGGTAGGACCAGCCTTCAGGCTGGTTCACTGATTTAGCCCTGCTTTCAGATAGATTGGTCAAGTTTATGCACGTCAACAGCGAGGCCTCTGGTCCTCTGGTAGGACCAGTTGGAGGTGAATGGATTGATGGAATGGTCAGAGTTGGAGATCAATGACGAGTCGATCCCCGACCAACTCAGCGGAAGAATTGCCGCACTGATCGATAGCGGTCGGCTCGCCCCCGGTGGAAAATTTCCTAGCGAACGCAGCTTGATGGAGCTTGTCGGCGCCTCGCGCATCTCAGTGCGCCAGGCATTGCAAGATCTGGAACTCAAGGGTTACCTCACGCGCCAACCACGTATAGGTCGGGTCGTTGCCCCGGCCGAGGCTCGATCACAGGAAGGAAGCATCTTCGGCGCGATGAGTCGCAGTCAACGCGCCATCCGGGAAGTCATGGACCTCAGGGCTGTAATCGAGCCCCCTATAGCCGAACGTGCTGCTCTCCGGCACAAAACCAGCGAGTTGGCTCGCCTACGTGGGCCCTTGGAGGCCTCAGAGCGCGCCCTTGACGAGGGCAACTACTCCGACGCCTTTCTGCAACGGTGTGATGTGGAGTTTCACTTAACGATTGCCTTGCTCGCACACAATCCGATGCTTCGGAAACTGGTGGACGAAACCAACGCGTGGATGGCGCCCAGCCGTCAGAGGGCGTTCCAGACGGAGCTTCGAATGCGCCGATCAGTTGACGCCCATAGGCTCATCTATCAAGCCATCGCGGACCGCGATCCTAGGCGGGCGAAGAACACAATGGGCCGACACATAGCCGATGTACTTCGGAGCATTGACCCCTTAACTAGGATTGATGAGTAGTTAGGAAGACGTGGACGAAGCCCGTCGGACTCGCCGGCCCGATCGTGTCGTTGTACCTCGTGTATATGGCCTCGATACCCTATACCGTGGGCGTCGTCCGGAATCTGCGAGAACCGGAGGTCTTGTTGACGGCATTTCCCGATTAGCTTTCTGGCCGTTCGCCGGAATCTCGGCGTTGGTCTAAGCAGCTTGGACGTCGCTCGTATGCACGAAATTTCGCGGCCGTTGACGGCCATGTGATGACCGGTTTTGCTGTGTTGTACTCCGAAGTGCAGATCATGTGGCCTCGTGCGTGCCATAAGACCACCGATATCAGGATCGTACTGACGCTTTGGAAACCGATGTCTGCGACACCGTGCCAACGAGGGGGTGATTGTTCGCGCCGGTACGCCTCGACGGAGTCGAGGCTGGCGTGGCCGGTTCGGCGGGCGCTAACGCAACCGTCGGCACCGTTGCGGGTGCTTTGGGTGACGAACCCGGCACGCAACGAGTGTCCGCCCAGCTTGCTCAAGGCGGCGGGGTCGTAGCCGGGGTGTTCGGCGCGGCGGCGGATAGTCTTATGGGCCGCGGCACCCGACAGCGGCGTGGAGCCGAGGTTGCCTTCTTCGCGACCGCCCGCAGCAGTGGTGTCGGGGCGCAGTGCGTGGCACTCTCCCACGGCAGACGTGTCCGGTGAACGGCTCCCGCTTGCGTAGGAGCCGGATGACCTACGGCCAGCCGCAACGTCGAAGGCGGCGACGACCTGTGCCCACCGGATGTGTGCACAGGGCGGGCACCTCTCGTGGGAGTCGGTGTCGGCAGCGCCTTCACCGCTCCCCTACCCTCTTGGTCGGTCTTCGACTTCCGCAGCCGGATGTGCAGTCCGTCGTGCCGATGCACTGTGATATCTCCGCACACCATTTTCCGACAGTTCGCTGCGGCGGTAAGCACCAACGAAACCAAGCAGCAGGATCGCCGAGTCGCGGCGCTCAAGTACTTCGTCGGCCCAGCCCTCCGCACCGGTCCCGCGCCGTCTCAACAAGGAGTTTGATGTCGTCGACCAGCAACGGGTCTCGCGAAGTCCGTGGGCGGTCGCCCGTCACCGCGTGCTCCCGTCGTATCCCGGACGTTGTTGCGGTGACGACCTCGCGCTGATGGGAAAGATATTCGGTGGTGCGGTGGTGGTGGTTGATGGCCGCAAACCAGGTTCCGAAGGTGGCGACGGCGTAGGCCCGCTTCCCTGTTTCAATGCGGGTGTCTGCCGCGTCGACGAGGTAGGCGGCGACGGTGATCGGGTGCGCCGGCAACGTCACGCGACCATTCGTCGCCCACCAGCCGGAGTCATACGGGTTCCCTCAGACCGAGAGGACTGGACAGCGCTCGCGATCCGCTTCGCGACGGCGGGCGGGATCTCCGGCGCGACTGCCGCCGGCCCGACACTCTCAGGGATGCCCACCGCGGGCGTTCGGGCCGGTCGGAGGTACATCCGGCCAGCTTAGCGCAGGGTATCGACACGTTTGTAGCTAAAGACCGTGCTGAACAGGCGCTTTGGCTGTAAAAGTGCGAAAATGCAACATTCCTGCCCAAGTCCCTTTCGGTCTGACAGCCGTCCCTGGCTGCGCGATTCGCGTGTTTATGCCGCTTCAACAAGCTGTCGGCAGCCAATATCTGCCAGCCAGTTCTCACGAGTAGACCTAGCCGCAACTGATTTGTAAGGTGTACGCCGGGAGGGGGAACCCATGGATGCTTCTGCAGCGAAAGTAATGCGGGCGAGACACGAGTTCGAACGTTTGATGCCACGGCCGTGGAGTCGTAAGTTGTTCCTACACAACTTGAGTCAGTGGCGCGGACGCCGAGTGATGTTGACTGCGGTTGAAACGTCATCGCTACGTGGCGCTCCCTGCGGGGTGTGGCTCTCGTATGCCAACCACGACGAAATCGTCTACGACAAGGGCACTTCCGACTACCACATCGATCACAACATTTTACATGAGGCGGGCCACATGGTGCTCGATCACAACCCTGGAGATCTGACGGCTGGACTTGTCACAGTTCAACGCTTACTCCCTGACTTGGATGCCTCTGCAATCGAAAAGGCGATGAGCCGAACGCAATTCGATGATGTTCAGGAAAGCGAGGCGGAGATGTTCGCCGACCTGCTCATGGCGAACTCGTACTCGCGGTACCGGCGTTCGAAGCCCATGGCGTCTCTATGGGGCATCCGAGATTGACCTCCTCCGTCTCACCCGATGTCGCCTGGCCCGTCCTCGCATTCAGTTGCCTGATAGTCCTCGTGCGCTGCATTAGGTTCAGCGGCAGCCGGGGTGAACGTCGCATCACCTCGGTGCTGGGCCTGGCGATCGTGGCGTGCATTCTTCGCGAACAAGGCGCGCAGCAAATTCTGGCCCATGCTACTGGGGACCTTTTATCCATTGGCTTTGTCCAGCAGCTCAGCACGACGTTCATTGTCCTTGCGATGGCGCCGTTCTTCTTGGTAGTCGTGTCGTGGTCATTCGCCGACGAGGAGCCCAAGCGAATGGCCACCTTTGTCTACACGACCGCCGCCGCTTTTGTTCCAGTCATGCTGCTACTCGGCTCGAACGCGCGACGCACGGGCCAGTACATCGATGTGACAGAAGGATGGGAGACGATTCTCTACTTCGCAATGTTCGCACTCTGGGTCGGTGGGATGGCCGGCGTACTGCTGTGGACGTGCTTTCGCGAGCTGTTCAGAGGCAACCTTGAACCGCGTCACCGCTACTCGTATCTCGTCGTCGGAATCATCGGGATCTGGGCTGCGGAGGAGGCGCTATCGATCATGGGCAGCGCGGTCTGTGCGTCTCTCGGCAAATTCAGTGAGTTTGTTCAACTCCGAGTCGCCATGAACGAGAACAACTTCGTGCTGATGACGGGCCTAGGTGCACTCTGCGCAGCACTTCCCGCGGCGGCTGCCGCACTCGAGAGCCTCGGCGTCGATCGAACGTCTCGCGACATCAAGGCGCTGCGCCCTCTGTGGACAGATCTGACCGGCGCTTGCCCTGAAGTTCGCTACCTCGCGACTACCGAGTTGGAGCTCTCGAGCACAGCTCGAACTCTGCATCGTATGGCCGTAGAAATCTGGGATTCCATTCTGATCCTGCGGCGCTACGGAACGGAACAGTCGGTCGCAGCCCAGCTACCAGACGACCTCGAGAGCCTCCACAACGCGGTTCAACTCAGAGAATCGATGAGAGCGAAAAGTTCCGGCGCGTCGCCGAGCTCCGCACCTCGTCAGACCATCGTTACGACGAGTCGCCACGGTGACGAGATCGGCCACCTACGAGCGATTGCCGCCGAGTGGGCCCGCGCTGGCGACCTCGTAGATGCGTCCCTGCCTCGACCCGACACCATCAGACAAGCATGAAAGGCCGTCGACAGCCATGAGCAGCACTACTCGTCTCCGCAGTGCGGACCGTGTACTCCCCCACCCACCACATCGACTACCGATACTGGGGGATGTACTCGACCTCCATATCACCGATTCCAGCCAGTGGGGCTGGCGTGACGCCCAGAGGTACGGCCCGATCTTCGAACGTCGAATACTCGGCGCTCGCGTCACCTACGTATCAGGACCCGACCTGGTCGAAGAGGTGAACGACGAGTCCACATGGGCGAAATTCCTCGGTGTACCGATTCGCAACCTGCGATCGATTGCGAAGGACGGCCTCTTCACGGCACACAATTCCGAGCCGAATTGGGCCAAGGCGCATGCCATACTCGGCCCGGCCTTCACCCAGGCTGCTATGCGTGGATACCACGACATCATGGTCGGTACGGTCCGCGAACTCGTGGACTCGTGGCAGACACGCCCTTCCGGCGCCTGGGTCGAGATCCCCAGTGACATGAACAAGCTTACCTTGGAAATCATTGGTCGTACGGGTTTCGGCTACGACTTCGGTTCGTTCACCGAGCCCGAAGCCCATCCATTCGTAGGACAAATGTCGCGAGCGTTGGCCTACGTCAACCGGTCTGCATACTCCCACCCTCTCGTCGAAAACACCTTCTACCGCCAGGAGCGCGCACAACACAGCCGCGACCTGGCTGCGGTACAGACTCTCGTCGACGACGTCATAGCCAAACGTTCCGCGAAGCCTCGACCGGAAGAAAGCGATCTACTCGATCGCATGCTGAACACACCGGATCCAGAAACCGGGCAGCGACTCGATCCGGAGAACATCCGAAACCAGATCCTTACGTTTCTCGTCGCCGGCCATGAGACCTCAGCGGGCGCACTGGCGTTCGCGCTGCACTTCATTGCCACCAACCCGGACGTCGCGGCACGTGCACGCGCCGAGGTCGACACCGTATGGCCGGTGGGCGACAACATCTCCTACGAACACATCGGAAAATTGCGCTACCTGCGACGCATCTTGGACGAAACCCTGCGACTCTGGCCTGTCGCCCCAGGGTATTTCCGGAAGGCAAAGGCTGACACGATACTGGGTGGTCAGTACCCCTTCCAGAAGGGCGAGTGGGTGTTCGTCGTCCTGCTGCAGCTACACAGAGATGCCGAATGGGGCGCCGATCCCGAGGTGTTCGATCCCGATCGCTTTTTGCCAGAACGGGTTCGAGCCCGCAGAGCTGATCTGTACAGACCGTTTGGAACTGGCATGCGTGCGTGTATCGGACGCCAATTCGCCCAGCACGAGATACTGCTGACCTTGGCTACGCTACTGCGAAATTTCGAGTTCGAGGCGGATCCGAACTACGACCTCCGAGTCAAGGAGATGATCACGCTGAAACCAGACGGGCTTCGGATGCGGTTACACGCGCGCTGAGGTCACGCAACCTGCGTGGTGTGGCTTCGCGTTCGAATTGCTTTCAAAACGCACGACATTTCGACCTGAGCGATGTCACCGCGCAGGAACACACCCTTCACGCCGGAGTCGATCAACTCGCCCAGCAAAAGAAGTTGACCGTGCAACCCCCCGCCGTCGTCCGACAGCAGGTAGCCAGGGTCCATGTGAAAATGCTGCGCCAACGCCGACAACGAATCGACGTCAACAGACTTCACGGCTCCGCTCCGGATGTCGGCGATCTCCGTAGCGGACAAGCGCCCACCTAGTGTGGACACCGACTCGGCAACCACTTCGACGGATTGCTCCATTCCTGATTCACGCCAGGCACGGAACAGGGCGTCGACGCGCTCTGCGAGCGACAGGTGCTGACTCTTGTCGTTCCTCATTCTGATACTTCTCCCTGACCTGAGTTGCTGGCCTTCAATCGCCGCGCAAACCGTTCCGACGTCGCGTGGTCTATCCCACTTGTTCTCCCAGCCAGCCACCGTCGGTACTGGCGTTCTTCGAACTCGGCTGGATCGTTCGACCGGTTCGGTTCGTCGAGTAGATGTCCGAATATCGCGAAGACCGGAGAGACGGTCTTTCCGTCCCGTCTGTTCGCTTCGAACAGCTGGGTTACGTACTTGCCGTAAATCGGATGCAGGGCGGCGCTCAAGTCGTTTGCGACACCTCGCAATTCACGATCCTCTGGTCGACCATCCGCCAACTCAGTGATTCTGGTTGAAACGGAAACCAACTGAGCTACCGCCGCAACATCCAATGCAAGGTGTCCGACATCGGGAAACTGAGCCGACGACGCTTCGTTGCCCTCGACAGTCCTGACGTTGCCACCGCTCAACAATCTGGCAGCGCTTCCGGCCACCCACCCAAGACCCACATCCAGCTTCGCCAACGTTGCAGGGGTCGGTTCCGCCAGCTCTGCGCGCTCGATCTTGGTCAAGGTCGGTTCCGACGGGCCACCACGGTCACGTACCTGGACTCGTGTGAGCCCCAGTTGGCGTCGTCGCTCCCGGACATGGTCCGAGAAACGACGGTGGTCTTGCATGGACGGATCGTAAGCAAAACCAAACATAGACACAACAGAAACACATATTTGGCCTTGAATTACGTTTTATTTGTGTTAGCTTTTGGTTCGCACGTCGCCAAGAGATGCCTTTGGGGGAAGGACGCCATGGACGAGCAGGTTGAATCACTGATAACCGGGGCGAACGGCGCTACGTCGTGAACAAGAGCGCCGCGCACCGACTCGGACAGTACCCAGCGGACAACTGGTGTAGCTCGATCAGTCAAAGCAGCTCCAGCGGCGAACTGAGGGCTTGTTCGCACGAGCTTGGCCATGCGGGACTTCATCAATTCGTTGGTGATGACGGATTAGTACTCGCCCAGTGGGCTTCACCGCAACCGGTCTGACCGAGTGAGAACTCATTCCAGTCCGGAGAGCAACTAAAGCCTCCGCTCGGCACATCGTCGGATCGATCCCCACGCCCGGCCGATCGAGCGGTCACAGAGGCCGGGTGAGGATGCGTACCCCGCGCATCCTCACCCGGCCCTCTCTATTCGTCCAAAGCCGTTGGCGCACCGGCACGAAACACATGCCTTCTAGAAGGGAAACGGTATGCACACTGATTCAAGACACGGACTTCATATCGCACGCAAGGCGCATCACAAGGTAGGAGCAGGTCTGCCCGCCATCGCAGCAGTGGCGATCGCAGGGCTGTTCGCAACCCCGGCGAATGCCGCTCCGTCTCAGCCCGGGGTGACCAGCCCGCAGGGCTCTCAGCCGGGCGTCACAACGACTCCTGCACCGGAGACCCCCTCGCCAGCCCCGGTGATCGAGCAGTCCGACTACCTGCCCGGTTACACCCCGCTCTACGACTACGACGAGACCCGTACTGTCGACGACTACAACGCCGGCCGCCAGCAGCCCTCCTATCAGAGTCAGCCCACCTACTACTACGAGACTGACCCAGCTCCCGTTCAGGGACCAGGTCTCGCAGACGAGAGTGAAAGCCCAGCTCCCGCTGCGGAACCGATACCTGCGCCGACGGTCAGGCGTAAAGCGATCGTGCCGATCGACACCCCCGAGGGCACGATCCTGGTCGGTGCGAACCCGATTCCCTACGATCCTGCACTCCTCGATCCGACGTTCGCACGCCAGTTCTCGAACACCGTGCAGGCGATCCAGGCAGACGGCGGAAATTTGCTCGTCGACAACGGATTCGCGGACGCACCCCGCGCGGACCGTATCGCCGCCGGCATCGCCGCAGGTGCGGTCACGGGCGGTGCGGCCGGTCTCGGTGCCGGTCTAATTCCTGGCACCGCGATCACAGCGGGAGGTGCGGCGATCGGTGCAGGACTCGGTGTGGCTGCGACGCCGTTGTTGACTCCAGCTGTCGTGGCGGTTGGCCCCGGTCTCTTCGTCTTTGTTCCTGGGGCCGGCGCGCTGGCCGGCGCTGGTGTCGGAGGACTGATTTCGGCGCCGATCGTCGCCACCACCACCCTCATCGGTGCCGTCACTGGTGGTCTGATCGGCGGCGCCGCAGCGGGCGGTGAAGCGACCGTGATCGAGGAACCCGCTCCGGCACCCGACTCCCCTGCGTTGGCGGCACCCCCGGCCGGTCCTAGCGCCGACCAAGTCCCGGCCATCCCCGCACCTCTCACCAGCGGCTCAGGCTCGGATCTACTCGCGCAGGCCAACACCGCTGCCGAGAACGCAGCACCTGCGATCGAGCTGGCCGTCAGCGATGCAAACACATGGATCGAACCAGCCAAGGCTGCAGTACAGGGCTTCACTTCCACCGTCCTCGAGCAGCCGTCGGTCGCCGACGCCGCGGCTGCAGCAGGCCCGGCACTCGCCCAGGCAGGCAGCCTACTCGCCGGTCTACTGCCCGCCTGAATCTGCCTCCACCCCAGGAACGCTCACGCCAGGAAGGACCCAGCCAGATGTCGCGACGCTCCATGACATCCCCGATCGCCTCCGCCGTCGGTCCGACCCGATCGGGGATGTCATCGGGCGGTTCACCCCGCCCGCCCAGCACCCGATCCCGTCGCCGCCGGCGACTGCTGTTCGCCTACCTCGCCGTTGCCGCGCTGCTCTTCGGAGCACTGATCGCCGCGTTCACCGGCGGAGACTCCGACACCGCCACCGCTCCCACACCTTCCGTCGTAGCGACTATCACCGCACCGACGACGCCGCCAGCTCCAGCGGGCCCGGACTGCTCAATGCCCGCCGGTGATCAGAACAGCGGTGAAGGCGTCATCGCCGCGTTCGAGCACGCCTACTACGCGCAGCGCTCCGGAGCGGCCGCGCACGCTCTGGTCTCCCCGGATGCCCCACCTTCGGCACCGTTCACCGTTGTGGCCAACCTCGACGCCGGTATCGCCACCGTCCCGGCGGGGACGACGTACTGCCTGGACATCGACGCGCTGCGTCCCGGGGTATTCACCCTGACCCTCACCGAAGCCGGACCAGGCGGCCCCGGCACTCAATACCGCCAGCGCATCACCACATCCGAGGTCGACGGCCGGTACGTCATCGCCTCGATCGAGCAAGCCTGACCCCGACCCGAGAGGACCCCTTCACATGACCAGCGCAGCCCACGAATGGGATCAGGCCGCGGCCGCAGTCCGAGACGCCGCCAATCACCTCCGCACCGCGAGCACCACAGACCTGCGAGCCTGGGCCAAGACGCAAGGCCTGTTCAGCCGATCGCTGTGGCCGAAGGTCAAGCGCGAGCTCTACAAGCAGCTCGACGTCGACTACGACGCCCTGTGCACCGCCGAGGGCGAGCAAGTCGCCGAGAAGGTCGCCGAAGCAGCCGCGGCCGCGTCGGCGCCGCTCGTCGAGCTCTATGCCGCGGGCGACGAACGCGGCAGCTTCGCCGTCGTCGGCGACGGTGAGGACACCGCCTGGTACGGCACCTTCCACGCCAAGGACGCCATCTTTCGTCAGGGCGATCAGGACTCGGCCGACGATTCGGCAGCCGGCAAGGCGGCATTTCTCGCTGGCAAGCTCCGCGACGAGCTCGCGGTCCCGGCGCTGCGTCTGATCTTGCACATCTCCAACCCCAACGTCGACGGCACGCGCCTCGCGGCGATCGCCGCCAAACACGGTGTGCACCTCGAACAGCTCGAGATCGCCGACGACAACCCAGCATCGGTGTGGTGCGAGGTCCCCGGCCACCGCGCCTGGCAAGCGATCCGGCTGACCGACCTGCTCGTCGACACCGGTGCCGGTCACCAGGATGCGGAGGCATGAGCCGATGAGCACCCACGACCCCGCACGTTCCGCCGACGATCACGAGGTGAACCCGGTCGCGGACTACCAAGCCGAATCGGCAGTCAACCTGCGCAGCCAGCGTCTACGCCGACCCGACCCCCAGCCGGACGAGACCGACACCGCAAGCGCGGACTCAGATTTGGCACCGGACCCGTACGGCGTCGGCCAGGACGCGCTCGCTGCGATCGATGCCCCCGAAGTCGATCCGGACGCCCTCTACCGGGCTCGGATGTTCGACCGTGTGGAAGAAGACCTCACCGCAGAACCGGCGACGTGGGGACTGCGTGGACGCGTCAACGCCGCCTTCGGTGCACACATGCGGCCCAAACCGAACACACCCGAGGTGCGCTTCCGGCAGTCCGTTCACACTGTGCAGCAACCACTTCCGGGCTGCTCGGTGGTGTCGGTGATGAACCCGAAAGGCGGCGCTGGCAAAACTCCGACCGCGCTCATGCTCGGCGCGACGTTCGGCACACACCGTGGCCAGGGCGTCGCGGTGTGGGATGCCAGTGAATCGACGGGCAGCCTCGGTGACCGCGCCGCCCGCACCACCGACCCCGAACTCACCGTGTGGGATCTCCTCGAGCATGCAGGCGAGCTCGCATCTACCTCGGCGGTGTCGGGCTCGTTGAATGCTTTCCTGCGCCGCCAGCCGACGATGGACGACATTCTCGCAGCTGATAATTCGACGACCCAGTCCCGCAGTATCGGCTGGGACGAGTGCGCCGCGGTGATGGCGGTACTGCGCCGACACCGCGATCTGATCGTCGTCGACACCGGCAACAACCCACTGGCCGACAACTGGCAGTGGGCGGTGCAGCACTCCGACGTCCTGGTCGTGCCCTTGCCGCTGCGGATGGACATCGCCAAGCAGGTGTATCTGATGCTCGACGGGATCGCCGCCCGCGGCTACGGACACCTGCTGGCTTCGACGGTCGTGGTGACCTGCATGACTCCAGACTCCTCGCCCGAGCTGTCTCAGGTGATCTTCGACGACCTCTCCGACCTGGGGATCGCACCGGGCAACTTCGTCGAAGCACCGTACGAGCCGGCGCTTGCACGCGGCGGCCGGATCGTCTACAAGGACCTCCCGGCGGCGACGATCGAGGGCTACACCAACGTCACGGCGCTGGTCGCAGACGCTCTCGGTGATGCGCGCCGTGCGGCGGCGTTCGAGTACACCGACCCGCACTCCCCGGAGTCGCTGCACCGCCATCCCCCGGAGCGCAGCCTCCCGCAGCTTTCGCATTTCGACCGCCGCCGTTCCCGCCGGGGAGCCTGACCCGTTCCACCCGCCCGTCCAACTCTTGTTTGTAGGAGATGCCATGTCACGCAGGACCGCTCGCGCACCCCGACGCCGAGCCGCTGTCACGTTCGGTGCGGTACTTGCTGCGATCGCCCTGGTGGCCACGGCGGCCCCGGCAGGTGCGGCGCCCGCACAGGCCTCCGCGGCAGCGTGCGCGAAATACGTCGCGGTCATGACACCGGGCACCTGGGAGACCAACGCAGCCGCCAACCCCACGGTTCCGGTCGGCATGCTGAAAACGGTCGGGAACGCGCTGAAAGCCAAGTACGGCAACCAGATCGACGTGCTCTACCCCGCCTACTCGGCGTCGGCGTTCGACCAGGGCCGCACCTACGCCGACAGTAAGCAGACCGGCATCGACTCGATCAACAACATCCTCACCGCAGCCTGCGCCACCTCGAAGTTCCTGCTCGCCGGCTACTCCCAAGGCGCGGATGCCGCCGGCGACGTCGCCGCCGCGATCGGCAACGGCCGCGGCGTGATTCCCGCTGCGAGGATCCTCGGTGTCGGTCTCGTCGCCGACCCGCACCAAGGCACCGCCGGCGGCACCCTCGTCGGCCCGAAGGTCGACGGCCAAGGCATCGGCGGAGTCCGCCCCGAAGGTTTCGGCTCCCTCGCCCCGCTCGTGCGCCAGCTCTGCGCCCCCACCGACCTGTACTGCTCGACGAACACCGGCACCGACGGTTTGATCACCGGACTCGGCAAAGTTCTTGCTAACCCCACCGACAGCGCGAACACGACTTCGGTGCCAACGTCGTTGACGGGCGGCGCGACCACGCAAGGCGGAGTGACCGGCGCGTCGGCGGCATCGACTACGGGACAGGCAGGCACCACAGCGACGACCGGTGCAGGCAGTGATTTCGGGTCCTCGCTGGTCTCGGATTTCTCCCGCGTCGACCTCGCCGGTGCCACAAGCACCGTGGCCGGCCTGTCCGATCGCATCGCCGCGTTGCCAGAGACCATCGGGGCTAACCGTTCTCACTCCCAGGTCGCCGGCGTCGAAGCCTCGGCGACGTCGGTGGCGAACACCCTGGCCCCGGTCGCCGACATTCAATCGGTGATCTCCGCCAACCCCGGCATCCGCTCCTCCCTCGATACCGCAGCGGACGGCACCCCGGAGCGGCAGACCGCTACCGTCCTCGACGCTCTCGACCAGATCGACGTACCCGCGACCACCCGCACCGCGACGTCGATCGCCGACTCGGCATCGTCGATCCTCGGAGGCACCGCAGCCACCACCGGACTCGCCGACTCGGCCACATCGCTGACCAGTCAGATCGCACCCTTGCAGGCGGTCGCACCCGACGCCTTGACCTCGGCGACGCGGGTGTTGTCGCTGCTCAAGCCGAAGACGGTGGTGGGTCAGATCGTCAACGTCGCGACCGGTTTCTCCTCGCTCGACTACCAGGGCATCATCGCCAATCTGATTGCGCTGCCGCAGAGGGTCGCCGCCCTCGACGTGCACGAGTCGCACCGCATCGCAGGCGAGCTGAACAATCAGTTCGCACCGATCGTGAAGATGGCTGCCGGTGTCGATCTGCACACCCTGGCGGCGTTGGTGGCGATGATTCCGGACCCGTCCGGGTCGGCGCAGATCGCCTCCCTCGTGCTCGGCCTGCTCGGCAACGTCGATGTTATCCGACTCGCGAACGACGTCGGCGCCATCCAGGAAGTCGGGTGGAAGATCCTCGAAACCGGCAACCTCGCCGCCGCCGCCGAGTTGCTTCCGATCGGACTCGACCTCGCCTCCGTCGCGGCCGGGGTGATAACCGGCAACGCCAGCGAGACGAGTGTCGATCAGCTCGGTGCCCGGACCCAGGTGTCCGGGCAGTCCGCGGCGATCGGGCAGCAGGCCTCGACCGGCGACTTCGCCGGTCTCGCAGGCTCGTTGGTCTCCCTTGCCTCCTCCCCCGGCGCGAGCGATCTGACCGAACTCGTCGATGCCGGGATCGACGCGGCGACGTTCTTCGCCTCCGGCGCGCACCAGTCCTACGCCGACTTCCAAGTCGATTCCACCGGCCGCAGCGCCCTGCATTGGCTCATCGACTTCTTCACCCAAAAGATCGGAGGCTGAACACCTTCCAGCACGCGCGCGGGACATGCTGCCAGTGGGCCGGGCGGGCACCAGGGCAGCACGACCAGCGACAACCACTCTTCCTCACGGTGTCCGGGCGGGCATCGATCACTTCACGATCGTAAGGACATGCACCGATGGCAGAACACGGCCACATCTCAGGAAAGACAGCGGGCACACTGTCTGTCCTGCTGATCGCCGTCCTTGCAGCGATCGCGATGTTCGGTGTGCTCTCCGGTGACCGCACACCGAAAGCGGACGAAGGAACCTGCCTTCCCGCCGGGCCCAGCACCGCACCGCATTCAGGCACAGTGGTGATGCCGCTGCGCGAGGGCACCTACCAGGCGACGAGCCCGTTCGGGCCCCGCATCAACCCCGTCACCGGCGAAGACGAAGGACACCAAGGCCAGGACTACTCGGCGCCGGCAGGCACCCCGATCTATGCCGCCACCGACGGCACCGTCGTCAAGGCCGGTCCCGCCAACGGGTTCGGGAACTGGATCATCATCGACAGCGTCGTCGACGGGCAGTCCGTGTCGACGGTCTACGGACACATGAACGACGACGGCATCGACGTCACCGAAGGTCAGATCTTGAGCGCCGGCGATCCGATCGGCGCGGTCGGTAACGCCGGTCAGTCCACCGGCCCGCACCTGCATTTCGAGGTCTGGCCCGGCACCCGACTGGCATCGGGATCACACGCCGTCGATCCGGTCGCCTGGCTGGCATCCGCCGGCGCAAACGCACCCGCCGCACCGGATACCGCCGCGCTCGCCGCAGAACCCGCCACGACTACGCCCTGGACGGTCTCGGCACCGAAGCGGGCATCGAGCCGCAACATAGCTCTGGCGGCCGCGGTCAAGCCCGGCTGCGGGCAGCCCGCCGGGACGACGGGGCTTCGACCGGGGTCGGTGCCAGCGGAGTTCGAGCCGTGGATCGTCAAGGCCGGCACCGTTTGCGCCGAGGTCACCGCACCGATCCTCGCCGCGCAGCTCGAGCAGGAAAGCGGCTTCAACACCCAGGCCCGCAACCCGTCGTCGGGAGCGGACGGCCCGGCACAGTTCATGCCCGCGACCTGGGCGGCGAAAGCAGTCGACGGCGACGGGGACGGCCGCAAGGACACCCGCAGCATCGCCGACGCGGTGACGACACAAGCCAGCTACGAGTGCGAGCTCGCCGGGATGGCCAAAGACGGCCTCGCATCCGGAAAGCTGCGCGGGGATCTGACCAAGCTGTACCTGTCGATGTACAACTGCGGCCCCGGCGCCACCCTCTCCCAAGGGCAGGTCTGCCAGAACGCCGAAACCCTCGACTACGTCGCGAAGATTCCGAAAACCGCGACCGAAAAGTTCGCGGTCGCCGTTCCCGACAACGGACCCGGCCTGGTGCCCGGAGGCCCGTTCGGCACCAACGTCGTCGCCGCCGCGATGGCATGGCTCGGCACCACCTACGCCTGGGGCGGAGGCGACCGAAACGGACCCACCAAAGGTGTCAGCGACGGCGGCGGGCGCGCCGACATGATCGGCGACTTCGACAAAGTCGGCTTCGACTGCTCCGGACTCGTCCTCTACGCCGTCGCGCAAGCCTCCGGCGGCTCCATCATTCTCCCGCACCAGGATTCGGCACAGATCGCCGACCCACGCGGGCGCGCCATCACCACAGCCGCGGACCTGCAGCCCGGCGACATCATCCAACCGCACTCCGGCCACATCTTCATCTGGCTCGGAGGCGGCCAAGTCGTCGAAGCCCCGCAGTCCGGCGACGTCGTCAAGATCTCGGACTGGACCCCGCCCACCAGCGGGCTGACCGCACGGAGATTCGGATGAACCACACCACCACTGCGGCGATCACAGCACTCCTTCTAGCGGTTGCCGTACTCGCGGGCTGCTCGGACCGAGGATCGCACCTACCCGAACCGCCGAGTATCCCGGCGCAGCAGTGGAACCCCGGCGACCAGCCACCCGAGGGAAGCGATCCGATCCGCTCACCCGCCACAGCCGCAAGTGCACTGCCGCCCGCCGCAGGGGACGTCGACCGCGGCGATCCGGACTCGGTCGCGGCCGCTGCACTCACGATCTGGTTCACCTGGGACACCAGTGTCGACGCCGGCCCTAACGACGCCGCCGCACGCACCGCACCACTGCTCACCGACACGTACGCCCGCGACATCACTGCCACCACAGCGCAATCGAGCCCCGGCGCGCAGTGGCTGTCCTGGGCCGCACACAGTGCCGTGCTGACTCCGTCACTCCTCGTCGACGACGAGCCGACACCGCCGCAGACCGACGAGGTCGCCTACCGCGCCTACCGCGTCACCCAAACCATCGACGGCACACCAGCACACGAGTCCATCGCCGCCGTTGTCCTACGCCGCGGCGAAGCCGGATGGGAGGTCAGCCGCATTCAAGACAAATGACCACGCCGACATCTCGAATGACACACTCTCCGAAAGGATCCCCGATGACCAGTTCCACTCAACCACCCTCCGCCCGTCCCCGCGGCATTCGTCGGCTCCTGGGCATCCTCGCCCTCACCGCACTGTTCACCGTCCTCGCCGGCGGCATTGCTTCCGCGCAGGCAGCCAATCCGTTCGACGGAGTCAGCCCCGATCTCGGTTTGCTGGGTCCGGCGCTGAACTCGACGTGGAAACGAATACTGGCCGCAGTGTGGGGCGGCTGCTTCGCAGCTGCCGGGCTCTACCTCGTGACGTCGTTTCTGAAGTTGAGAAAAGCACGTAACCGAGGCATGTCCAATGACCTGTCCGATGCGTCCGAGGATGTGAAGGCCTCCCTCTACTGCATTGCCGGTGTCGCTGGGGTGTCGCCAATTTTCGGCGCCATGCTGTTCCTTATCCAACCCGCCGCGTGACCCTATTCGACTATCCGTCGCTCGACCCCACCAGAGCGGCCGAGGCCGCGGAAAAGAGAAGCAGCTCATGGGAACCGACTACCGCAACGTCAATGCCGACAACGCTGTTCCTCCGACTCCACCGACCTCCGGGCGGGAGCAATCAGCGCACCGTCCGAGCTGGCGACGAGGCCCCGTCCTCGTTGCGATAGCCGGTGTCGCAGTGCTGGTGCTCTCACTTGTTGCTGTCGTCGTCACCGGTGGTTCTGGAGGCGGCAGCGATACAGGCACCGACGCGATCCGCGCCGTGCACGGCCCGACCACGGTCAACAACGGTGTCCCCAGCGGCTACACCCGCGACGAACAGGGTGCCTCCACCGCAGCAGTGAATGTCCTGCAAGCGTTCGATCAGGCCAGCCAGGGCCGAATCGACATGAACGATGTTCGCTCGACCATGATCGCCGCCGACCCCGGCGATGCGCTGTCCCGCGAGATCGAACTCGGCAGCAACCGTGACGAGAGCGACGACGTGATGAACACGCTGCCTGCCGCGGTGCACGTGTCGTCGTTCAGCCCCGATACAGCGCAGATCTCGGTGTGGTCGATGACCACCACACAGTCCGATCTGAACGGCACCGGGACCGTCGCCGTCAGCACCCTGTGGGCCACGACCGACATCTCGCTGGTGTGGCAGGACGGCGACTGGAAAGCGCAGGACTGGTCCTACCGTCAGGGCCCACGCCCGGAGGACGCCTCCTACCCGGCCTCCGACTCCACGCTCGGCGGCCAGCTAACGGCTGGCTACTACACCTTCTACATCGACTAGGAGAGAACATGATTCGCCGACACGTTCTCATCGTCGTCGCCGCCGCGCTCGCTGCATTGTTCAGCCCGGCCGCGGTCGCGGCAGCGCAGCCGGTCCCGACGCCGGAGCCGGGGGCCGTCACCGGCCAGCAGTCGGCGTCGCGGCTACCCGACAACTTCCCGCAAGACCTCCGCAAGTTCATCGGCGGCACAGAGGAATTCAAGAACGGTCCGTGGTTCACCGGCAAATGCCGAGACCAGGGCGGCGACCTCGGTTTGTATATCTCCGAAGCCTTGTCGAACGAGAACCGGCTGCTGTACTGGACGGCGTCGGACGAGCAGAAAGTCGACATGGTCGGCGGCGCCACCCTCACTGCAGGCAGCGAGAGCGCCGCTGTCGGGACAGTCGAGGCAGCGGAAAAGGCTGTCGCCGACGGCACCGAGCCGCCGGAGGAGGCACTGCCGACGGTCTTCCCTGCCGGTGACACCAGCTTTCATCCACCGGCCGGCACCTGCGCCGGTGACCTCGCCCGGTGGGGCACCAAGGAATGGAGCACCTGGGGCTTCGCGTGGACGGCGAGCCCGGACGCCGACTCTCTGACCGCGATCAAAGAGCTTCCCGGCGCCGACACGGTGCCCGGCAGCGCCTGGTCGGACCCGTGTGCCGAAGGATCGGGCGACCAGTACTGCATGCACGCCTTCTTCGTCGACTGTGCTCAGGCGGAGCGCGCCGACGCCAGTCGCTGCCAGGACTGGAACCTCTCGATCGGGCGGCTGTTCGCCGGCACCGCGAACTGGATCGACCAGAACACCGGCTTCCTCGACCGCGTGAAGGACACCCTCGGCCGCGTCATTCAGGCGACACCGCAGTACAAACTCGGCAAGGCATACGTGCAGGCCTTCTCCTGGGTCGCAGGCGCGGCCGGCGACGTCGTCGATTTCGTGAAAGATCCCGCCACCGTGATCGACGATTGGGCGAACTCGACCAAATCCGGTGCCCTCTCGCTCACCGATGCGGTCCTGCGTGGACTGACCTCCACCGGCGACTTCGATCCCACCCAGCCGTGGTTTCTGACCTGGTACGCGGCCTCGACCGGTCTAGGAATGATGGTGATGTCGTTCGCCGTCCTGATCGCGATCACCCGCTCGCGGCAGAAAGGATCACCGGCCGAGCTCGTCGCAAACGTCTTCGGCTACCTACCCGCCGGGATCGTGATGATGCTGTTCTCCCTCGTGGCTGCACAATTCCTGCTCGAACTCGCGAAAGCAATCACCGACGGCATCACCGCAGCCAGCGGTACGACGGTCACCGAGATGGTCGACAACATTTACAACTCGATGTCGGCGATGAACAACGAAACCGTCGTCGGCGGATCCATCGTCGGACTGATCTTCTTCGGCCTGCTGCTGCTCGGCGCACTGTCGGTCTACATCGGATTGTTACTGCATCAGATCGGGCTACCGCTGGCGGCATGCGTCGCCGGTATCGGGTACGGCATGTGGGTGCACCCGACCTGGCGGGTCAAGGCGCTACGCCCGGTTCTTACGTTCGTCGGCCTGGTGTTCAGCAAACCGCTGCTGTTCCTGTTGATCGCTATCGTGCTCACCGGCGCCAACAATTCGCTGCTTTCCGGCGGCGGTGGATCCGGTGACCTGACCTCGCTCGGCTCGCTCGCACTGGTCGCAGCGTCGATGGTTCTGGTCGGTCTCGCACCGTGGGCGCTGCTCAAGTGGGCGCCGATCCTGCCGACAAGAGCGGACTCCGAAGGCTTCGGGTCCGGTGGTGGCTCCATCGCCGGAGGTGTGATCGGCGGATTGGGCAGCTCGGCGCTGTTCCGTGGCCGCAGCGGCGGCGGAAACAGGGTCAGCGAGAAAACCAGCCGGGATAGCCGCTCGACACCATCCGGTAGCGGTCTGGCCGCCACCGGACATGCGCCCCACTCGGCCGCCTTTCACCCTCACGCGAGCGCTGCGGGCAGGTCGGGCGGCCACACACCCGGGTCCGAGGTTCACAGCTCCTCCAGGGGCAGCGCATCGAAACTCGGCATGGCAGGGCGGCTGGGAGGCAGGCTCGCCAAAGGATCAGCCGGAGGTCTGGTCACCGCAGCTGCTGTGGCGGTACCCATCGCGGCGCAGTCCGCATCCGCGGCGATGAACAAAGCCAAGGCCGGTGCCGAAACCGCAGCCACAGAATCCGAAAGCAGGTAATCGATCATGAGTACCGACACTGCATACGACGTCGTTCAACGGACCTCGATCCTCGGCGGCGAGATCGCGCGCCGCGGTATGACCGGCATTGCCCTACCGGTGTTGATCGCCTGGTCGGTGACCCTCGTCTTCGGGATCGTCGGCTACTTCGTCATCGGAGGCGGCACCTTCGCGGTCGGCGCTGTCGCGGGACTCTACGCCACGGTCTTCCTGGCGACGTTCGAGTTCAACGGTCCGTCCTATGCCGCCGGAAGACTGCACGTACTGCGTACAAAAACGCGAATGCGGCGCGGGGAGCACATCTTTCGTCACCCGGCCGACCCCGCGTACGGTGAGCCGGGGCTCGATCCCGGCTGGGAGTTCCCGGTACCGCTCGGACGAACCGAGCCGCTCGACGTAGCCGGAACCGGCCTGGACGAGATGTTCATCGTCCGCACCGCGAACCCGGGCGAACGCCCGTACTACACCGTCGTTCTCGCCGTGCAAGGCCTCGCGGGTGGTCTACGCACCGATGCGGCGTGGGCAAGCACGTCGGAGAAATTCGGAAAGTTCACTGCCTCACTGGCCAAGCAGACCTCCCTGGTCCGCGGGATACAGATCCTGCACCGTTCCATCCCGGCCGATCTGACAATGCACGAGGACTGGGTCGAGCAGCAGGTCGAAGGGCTCGGCGATATGCGTCTGGCCGCGCCGGTCGCCTCCTACGGCAATCTCCTCGACACCATCCGCCCGCACACCGAAGAGCACCGCGCCTACGTGGTGCTCAAGTTCCCGCAGACCGACCAGCTCGACGCCGCTGCGCTGCGAGCCGCAGGCGGTAAGAACGCCCGCTACGAAGGCGGCGTCGCGCAAGTGATCCGCGACGAGACGATGCGCGCGGTCAGCAGGCTCGTCTCGGCCGGATTCGGGCGTGTCGAAGTGCTCGGCGAGCAACGAACCTGCGCAGTGATCCGCGCGTTCATCGACCCCAGCTACCGCCTCGACCGCCACCAGGGCGCACGGTGGTCCAACTGCTGGCCCTCCTACATCGGCGGCGCCGACGCCGCCGTGATCTCCGGGCACTGGCACACACGGGTCGGCGTGATCCCGCCGGCGAGCATCGAACCGGTCGAGCTCGGGCCGCTCTGGCTCGCCCCGCTGCTCACCTACGTCGCACCCGACCCGGGTGATGACGAAACAGCCCCATCGCCGACCATCCGAACCATCAGCGTCCGTATGGATTTCGTCCGCGACAAGATAGCCCGCGACATCGCAGCGAAAGACTTCACCCAGGATCTTGCAGCACAGACCTCCCAGGCGAAGAAGGGCAAGACCGGCGACGGATCGACCGAGGTGATGACGACCGCGTCGGCCCGTCGCCGCGAGGATCTCAAGCCCGGATCCGGGCATCACGGCGTCATCTATTCGATGACCGTCGCCGTCACCGGCCGCGACGCGGACGACCTCGAGCGCGCCTGCATGCGCGTCACCGAGTCCGCGGACGCCTCGGCGATCAAGACCATCGACTGGCAGGACGACAACCACGACGTCGCCCTGTTCGTCACGTTGCCCCTCGGCCGCGGATTGGCCGTCACCCGTTCGACCAAGTAGCCCAGGAGTATTCGACATGGCACCGAACACCACCACCAGATCTGCCGCTCATGCGCGGCCGCCGGCACGCACCCGCAGCCGACTCTTCGCGACCGGCGCTGCGCCCACATCCCCCGAGACCCCCAACCAACCGGCTACCGCCACGCAGACGACCGTGCCGCGCCGGCGGGCACCGAAACGCAAGAAACTGCTCGACCGCTTCGGCTGGTACGAGCCCCGCCAGGAAGGGGCGTGGAGCACCACCCGACAATCCGAAGCTCTCAACCTCGCGATCAGCCGCCGCAGCGTCCGCCACCAAGGGCCGGTAACCGGCCTCAACCGCATCTCCAACGATCTGGTGATCACCGACCCGTTCGAGCTCTACGGCACCGACATCTCCAACATCAACGTCTGCGTCGTCGGTGATATCGGTAAGGGCAAGTCCTCACTCATCAAGACTGGATCATGCTGGCGACAGCTGATTTTCGGCCGTCAGGTGGTTGTCATCGACAAGAAACGCCAGGGCACCGAAGGGGAATACTCGATTTTCGCCCGCACCCTCGGTGTCGAACCGGTGCGCTTCAAGACCGGCGGCGGCGGGGCACGGCTCAACCTGCTCGACCCGGCGATCACCACCGGCGGTGAGCACGCCGGAGGCCTCGACGGTGTCACCCCGGCCGGTCAGGAAGCGCTCGTGCTCGCCGTCCTTGCCGACACGATGGAACGCCCCCTGTCCACACCGGAGAAGAGCGTAGTCGGCCGTGCCCTGGAGCTGGTCAACCAGGAAGCCGTGGCCACGGAACGAGAACCGGTCCTCGAAGATCTCGCCCGCCGGCTCGTCGAACCGCACGACGGCGACGGTGAGTACTTCGGTGATCGCTGGGCGCAGCGCTCCCTGGAGTGGGGCAACGAACCCGGCCTGGCGCTGCTGCGCTTGGTCGACCGCGACCTCAAAGGCCTCGTCGACGCCCCCACCTCCCCGGAAGTCCGGGCTGCTCTCGAGCATCCGTTCGCACACTTCGACGTCTCGGCCCTGCCCACCGAGGGGCCGGCGTTGCGGGTGGTGATGACCGTCATCAACACCTGGCTGTCGAACCTGCTCGCCGCCCGGTCATCGCTCTCGCGCCAGACCATCCTCATCGTCGAGGAAGGCTGGCACGTCGCCGAGGGGCGCACCGGCAGCGTGTTCCGATCGAACATGAAACTCTCACGCGGCCTGGGTTTGTCGACCGTATCGGCGTTCCATCACCCCTCGGACATGTCCAAGGATTCCCCCGCGAGGGCGTTGATGCAGGAAGCCGGCATCGTGTTCCTCTTCGCACAGGAACGCTATGACGACGCCCGCGAAACCGCCGAAATGTACCACCTGCCACCAGGATCGGTGGACATCATCATGGGCCTCGGACAAGGCGAATGCCTGGTCAAGATCGGCTCCGCCGACCCGATCCTCATGGAACACGTCCGCTCCCCGGAAGAAATCGCACTGACCGACACCGACACTGCCGTGAAAGGAACAAGATCCGCATGAGCACCGATCCCACTGCACCGCAACACCTCAGCTCCGACGGCTGGCGCGACCTCGGATTCACCGCCGTGCCCCCGACCGCGGTAATGCGCGAGGCGAGGGGCTGGCTGACAGACTGCGGTTTCGACGAAGACGTCATCGACGATCTTCACGACTGGCAGGTTGCCGGCCTAGTGATGCGCCTATTTGACGGCGGTTGGGCGGCATTCACCCTGGGGACCGACGAATCGGCTACGAACATCGGCTCGCCATCCACAGGGCCGGTCCGATGAGCCAGCGACAAGCGCCCCCGCGGCCCCATGACCCGATCATCCCGGCCGAGGCGTTCACCATCGCAGCACTGGTAGGCGGCGCGCTGTTCGCCGTCGTCGGCGGCGGCATGGTGTCCTCGATCGTCTCGAGCAAGGTCGTCGCCATGCCCGGTGGCGGTGCCGAGATCGCGCGCATCTTCCTCGGCCTGGTCACCCACCCGGGCGATCCGGCCGCCGGATGGCCCGACGGTGCCCAGCCGGGTCCTGCCTGGGTGACGTGGACGTGCATCCTCGTTCTCGCCGCCGCGTATGCGGCAGTCGCGTTGTGGTTCAGCTCCGAGATCGACGACTGGCACTACCGCCGCCGACAAGCCGAGCGTGGCTTCGCCACCCGAAAGGATCTCGCCCGCGCCGGCATCGACGAGAAGAGTGTCCAGAAGGCGGCGGTCGCGACCCGCGCATCCCTGAAAGACGTCAGGCCTTCGTCTCTCGACGCGGCCGCGGTGGCGATTGCGCTGGGCGCCAATGTCGTCGCCCCCGACCGCACCGTCTATCTCAAGCAGAACGACTGCATGCTCGTCGAAGGTGTCACCGGCTCCGGTAAGACCTGGCGTCTGGCCTACCAACGCTGCATGGACGCCCCCGGGCCTCTGCTCGTGACGACGACGAAAGTCGACCTCGTCTCCGCGACCTACAGCCGCCGATCCGACATGGGCACCATTGCCATCTTCGACCCGGAGAACATCACCGGCTGGCCCGAGCCGATCCGCTGGTCGATCCTCTCCGGTTGCCAGGATCCCGACGTCGCGATCCGCCGGGCCCAGGGCCTGGTCTCGGCGATGCCGATGGGCGACACAAAGAACGGCGGCTACTGGGAAGACAAGGCCGTGGTGCTGTTGCGCTGCTACCTGCACGCTGCCGCCGTCAGCGGAGCCGGACTGGGCACCCTGCGGGTTTGGGTGAACTCCCGCAAAGGCCGCGAGCCACGCGAGATCCTCGCCCGTACGATGCCGGCCTGGGAAAGCGAGCTGGCGCAGATCCTCGATTCCGGCTCGGACTCCTCCGACGACATGATCGGTGCCGCCAGCCGTCTGCTGGCACCGTTGGCCTCACCTGCACTGCTCGAGTCCGTCGACGTGCCGATCAGTCAGTCATTCGACATCGCCGAGTTCATCCGCTCCGGCGCCGACACCCTCTACCTGGTGTCGAAAGGCAAAGACAACTCCGCTGCCCCGTTCGTCGCTGCCCTGGCCACCGAAGTGCACTATCTCGCCGACCGGCATTCGCAGACCCTGCCCGGTGGCCGGTTCGACCCGCCGATCCGCTTCGAGCTCGACGAGGTCAACAACGTCGCACCCATTCCCGGCCTGCCGGATCTGATGTCGGATTCGGGTGGCCGCGGCATCACCATCCACGCCTACGCCCACAACGAAGAGCAGAACAAACTCCGCTGGGGGCAGGTGGCCGGCAAGATGTTCGCCGACAACTCCCCCGCCCGGTTGATCCTCCCTGGCCTCAAAGGCGAGGAATTGCAGTCAATTTCACGACTACTCGGTGACCGGTTCGAGTGGCAGCCCTCCGGTAGCCGCCACTCGGGTCCGACGCTGCGGGAGGTTCCGATCATGTCACCGGCCGAGATCCGGACGATGGAACCCGATCACGGACTGTTGATCTACCGGGGAGCTCCCCCGATCCTGGTGCACCTACCATCGGTGTGGGACGACAAGCACACCCGCACAGCAGTCCTGAAGTCGCAGAAGGCCTTCGATTCGATCGCCACCGACGGGTATCTGCCGCGCCGCGACAGTAGCTTTGGCACAGT
This sequence comes from Rhodococcus sp. BP-261, assembly GCF_019835205.1. Lineage (NCBI taxonomy): Bacteria > Bacillati > Actinomycetota > Actinomycetes > Mycobacteriales > Nocardiaceae > Rhodococcus > Rhodococcus sp. BP-261. The sequence goes on from NZ_JABUCO010000012.1 coordinate 88,737, forward strand.
CGAACTCGACAAGGTCAGCGACGGAGTGCAGCTGTCGTGACGACCGCTGGCGATGATGAGCAGGAACTGCGGCCGTCCAGGTTCGCGTGGCGCTACCTCGACCGCGCGCAGGCACGGCAGTTGTGGGACGAGCTGACCGACTGGACCACATGGATACGCCAACGCTACGAGCTCGACACCAAGATCCCACCCTGCTGGTATCGGCACGGGCCGGTCGTCGAGGAACTGTCGGCGCTGATGGTTGCATGGACTGATGCCTACTACCGGGGCGACGAGTACCGCGACGATCTGACCGCCTGGCACACACAGTGGTTCTGGCCCGTGGTCGGACGGATCCGCACGATCACCGATTTCGAGACCTGCACCCACGAACGCTGCACCGCTTCCCCACGCACACCGACCACGCTCGCCGGACTCGGCGAGTTCACCGCCGCCGACATCGACAATCGACCCGAACCCGAGACACCGCAACAGGTAGCTCCGGCGGCCGCCATCAGTGCCGTGCAGGAGGTGCGGTCGATCCCGGAGGCGGATATGGAGACCGCCATCGAGGCCGGCCTCGCCGAACCGGTCGACCCCGCCGACCCCGACAGCGCAGTCACGTTCGACGACATCGAATGGACCTACAGCACGCGTTTGGGGGCGTGGGTGCCGGCCGTATAGACGCGGCATCTCTGAGCCACGGCCCAGTCTGCAACGACGGCGATCTGTCGGTCGTCGTATTTCCCGCCCGGATACGACATGCACCGGTAGATGTCGCTGCAGCTCGGGCCGTAGGGGCCGTCGAACTATGGTGCATGCGTGTCCACCCGCCCGGACCCGTGTGAACACCGACGGTCGAAGGAACAGATGCTCCGCACTCGATTGGCGTCGAGTACGGAGCATCTGTCTGATGCGGGGGCGACACCTAATTAGATCGAAGGACGCCGGTATTCCAAGGCGTGCGGTCGGGCGGGGTCGACCCTGCGCGGCTGCGGTTGACGCTCAGCGACCGGCGCCACCTGTGGTGGTGGCGGTGTGGGTTCGCGGCGGATGCCGCGGTCGATGTTGTGCTGCTCGGCGCGTCGGCGTAAGTCGCGTTCGGTCAGTTCCATGGCAGGGAGCGGTTAATGCGGGGTCAGGGTCCTGCTTTTCGCGGCGTCGGCCCAATCCTGCACCCGTGCTTTGGACATGTCGGTCGAGAAGTGCAGTGACCGGTAGAACTGGTCGTCATGCAGGTCGTATTCGGAACGGTCGGGCGCGATCGTCCACGGCTTGTCGAGAATAAGTTGCCACGCTGCCACGGCTTGGTCGAGCTCGCCGATGACTTTCTGGGTGGCTTCACCTCCTGGCCACGTCCGTAATTCCTGGATGCGTGCTTGCTCGGTCCAGTCGCTGGTTTGTCCTCCGATGAGTTGATCCGGTGCCGAGCGCCGGGTCCAGGAATCGAGACGGCGCTCGTGGAGGTCTCGACCCAGCGCGCTGGCATAGTGACCGAGTGCCGCGCGCTGTTCGGCCGGCACCCCTGTGCTGGGGTTGTAATCGAGGTATGCGCAGTCTCGCCGCAGTGCTTCCATCTGAAACACAGGGCCGATGTGGTCGACGTGGAGGTCGCTGTACCAGGCGAGCGTGGAATCGGCCTGCAGGTCGGCGAGAACGGATGGAGGAACTGTTATTCCCACATCGAGCTGGATGTTGTCGGCCAGATCGCCGGGGCTGCCCATGTGGACCCATTGCTCTCCTGGCACTATCTCGCCGTCCGCTGGGGACCGGTAGGACGAGCCTTCGACGTACGCGTGGAACGTCGGCATCGACAACGCCCCCGCGGACGGAAAGTGCTTGTGGGTGCGCTGCAGCCGGACCACCTCTTCGACGTGCGCATAGAGCGTGTCTGTCAATTGTGGCCGACTACTCCACAGGAGGAGCTCGGTCCCGTCCGGTGCGGTGACTTCCCGGAATGCGGCATCCATTTGGTGGATCGGGCGGTCGGATCCGTCGGAGGTGAGCTGCTCCAGTCGGTACGGGTCCTGTTCGGGTATGTAGTGCGCCATGGTCGATTGCTCCTCACGTCAGATGTGAGCGCAAACCGGTTGGGGCCCGGTCCACGCTGCGGCATCGTGCTTCTGGCTGGGGTTGCTGCTGGCGTGGTCGGGCTGCTGGCGTCGGTGAGAGGGCTTCGGATGGTCTAGATGCGCGGTCGCGGGCCGGGTCCTAATCGCCGTGCGTGGTCGCGGCGGAGTTGTTCACGTCGTTCGGCTTTGCGTTGTTCGGTGAGGCGGTGTTGCTCGTGTGCGCGTTGTTCGGCGGCGTCTCGGCGTGCGCGATCGGAGATCACGGCCGGGTCGACGGCCGGCATGGGGCTGGTCTGTGCACCATGTCCTGCGGGGACGGTGTCGCGGACCGTGAGTGCGTTGATGCGGGCGTTGACCTGAATCCATGCGGCAGCGGCGTCACCGTGTTCGGGGCGATCGCCGATGAGGGTGCGGCCGGTGTCGATGCCGAACTGTTCGCGGTAGGCGCCCACCTGCCCGGCGGTGAGTTGCCAGGCCAACTTGTCAGCCGGGCTCTCGGGGATCGGGCCGAGGTGCCGAGTCCAGTCGGGTTGGTCGTCGACTGCGTGTTGTCCGAGTTCGCGGGTGCGGTCGGCTATTTCGGTATAGCGGCGCCGGCTCCATGCGGTCAGTTCCGGATCGACACCGTCGCGGCCCTGCATCGGCGGGAGGATCCAACTCGGGGCGCTCGGGTTGCGGGCGTCACGACCAAGCGGCCAGCGTCGTTCGGCATCGGCGAGCAGATCGCCGGCGGTCGGTTCGGGTTCGCTGACACTGCGCCGTAGTTGCGCGATCGCCGCCCGCGGATCCTTGCCGGAGCGTTCGACACCCCGCAAGTGGACGGCGAGGCGCTCCCAGCTGCGCTCGTCGGCGAGGATCGTCTGGGCGTGCACGCCGAACCGCTCCTGCATCGTCGATTCCAAACGTTGCCGCCACGCAGCCATCTCCTCGGCACCGGCGTCGATACGCCGCTGCAGACGCCAATGCATCACCGACGACAACGAATCTGCCGAGCCGAGTTCCCGTTCGGAGCGGGCCGCGGCGAGGGTCGGTACGGCGTCGAGGCCGAGTTGTTCGGTGCGCCGGAACTGGCGCACGAACGAATCCCATTCCGCCTCCCCGATCATCTGCGTTGCCCGCTCCGGACCCATCTGCTCGCGCACGATCGCTTCGATGCGGTGGGAGTCGATCAGGTCTTCGGCGTAGCCGTAGCCGGCGACGTTGTAGTCGAGCTTGCGGTGTGCGACCGCCGCTTCTTGCTGTTGTTCGGTGGCGGAGGTGTCGGATCCGTCGCGGGCGATGACGGTGCGGACGACTTCGTCGGCGATCTTCTTGTCCGGGTGCACGTGGATCAGGTGCGGGTCGACGATGCGGTCGACCGGAACATAGATGTTGTTGCTACCGCGGCCGCGGGTCAAGCCGACATAGAGGGCTTGCCGGTTCATCCCGTCGTCGACGAGGACGTGAGCGGTATCGACGGTCATGCCTTGGGAGCGGTGAATCGTCGTCGCGTATCCGAGCTCGCAGTGCGTTCTGACGTAGTCGGCGGGTAGCCGGATGCGGCCGTCGTGGTCGACATGCCGCACCGACATCGAGCCGTCGCGGTGCACGGTTTCCACCGTCCACAGGTCTCCGTTGCGGACCCGCTCCCCCTGTGTTCCGGTTACTCTGAGGTCGCTGTCGTTGCGGCGCGTGACGATGCGATCCCCCGCGCTGGCGCGGAGACCGTCGGACAGTTCATGGCCGCCCCTACTGACAAGACCTTTCGCGATGCGGTCGGTGCGGGCACGGTCGTTCAAGCCGCGGACCGTGTCGTTGCTGCTGGCGATCATCAGCGACGTTGTGTTGGCGTCCGCATCGCCGCACCATGCGGCGAAGACTTTTTCCGCGAGGTCATCAGCCATGCCGAACCGGACGCGATCTTTGGCCGCATACCAAGCGGCTACGGAGGAGTCGCCGTCACGCAGTCGCAGGGAGATCTCGGCTTCTTCGGTGTCCCGGAATCGGTGGACTTCGACGAGTTCCGGTGCGCCGCTTTCGCGTGCGATGAGTCGTAGCGCGCCGCCGGTGTCGACGGCCGCGAGTTGTTGTGGATCACCGAGCAGCCGGACGACGGCGCCGCCCTCGGCGGCCGCGGCAGTGAGGTGGTCCAGGTCGTGTGTGGAGGCCATGCCGGCTTCGTCGACGAGAATTAGTGCGCCTGACGTGATGCCGGTGTCGAGACCGTTGGTGTGGCGGGTGAGGACGTCGGCGATGGTGCGGCCTTCCACGCCGAGTTCGTCGCCGAGAACGCCGGCTGCTTTTGCGGACGGTCCGAGGGCGATCACGTCGTAGCCGGTGCCGCGCCAGGCGTCGACGACGACGCGCATCGCAGTCGTCTTGCCCGTTCCTGCCGGCCCGACCCCAGCAGCGAGGAGCGTGCCGGAGAACAGAAAATGTTCGACGAGTGCTTGTTTGTCGGCGCCGAGATCCCAGCCCGTGCGGTGCACGTGCGCGGCGAGTGCGGCGTGCATCGACTCATGCGTTGCCATGACTGCTGTGGGTGTTCGGGCGGCGCCGACGAGGCGGTGTTCGGCGTCGAGCATTGCCTGGCTGGTGTAGGTCTCGTTGCCGTGCACGGTCATGATGGAGGCGCCGTCGCTGCGTTGCAACGCCACCGGCGCGGCATCGACCTGACGCGTCAACCGGATGGAGTGCGCGCCGAGCGCTGCTTCAATGACCCGTTCGGTCACAGCGTCTCGGTCGTGCGGAGATGGGAAGACGTGTCCGCGCAGGTGTCGTTGCACTTGGGCCTCTACGTGCCAGCGGGTCCACGTTGCACGCTCGCGGCTGACCCGGTGCACGACCGCGTGCGCCGCCTCGTGCACGTTGATGTCGGTGCCGTCGATGGGTTGCGCATCGCGTCCGACGGCCGCGCACAGGGCCGCGTTCAGTCTGCGTTCCCCGATCAGCGCGACAGCTCGCTGGCGCCACTCGGTGCGTTGCGCCGCCAGTGATTTCGGTGGAGGTTTGCCTGCGCGGGTTTCCAGTGTTGCTTGGTCGGCGAGGCGCATCTGTACCGCCCGGGAGGGGTCCTTGCCGTGTGCCTTGCGGTATTCGGCGGCGAGTGTTTCCAAGCGTCGTTCGATCACGGTGCGGCGGGAGAATTCGCGCAGCAATTCCGTCGGGATGCCGTCGATCTCGCGTACCGGACGCTTGTCTGCGCGGGAGTCGGGACGGTTCGAGAAGACGACGCCGAGAGCCCGGGTGACGTTTTCTTCGACGGCGGTGTTGTAGCGCTCGGATGCAGCGACGGCGAGTTTGTGCAGGATGCGGCCGTCGAGGCTGCGCCATTTGCCGTCCACGCCTTGGACTTTGGTGGACACGGTGACGTGAGTGTGCAGGTTCGGGTCGCCATTGCGGTTGTCGCGGTGATCGAACCGCGCCCACGACAGACCCTTCGCTTCGATCTGCCCCACGCCGGCTTTGCCGACGCGCGTATACGAGGCGTTGTCCTGCACCCACCCCATCGCGTCCGATACCGCGTCGTGGTGGGCCTGTTCGATAGCGCGGCGGACGTCGTGGTCGCCGAGTCCCCACAGCACGGACACTGATTTCTGCGGGGTGAAGACGCAGTCGTAGCCGGCGACGGGTTGGCGTTCACGTCGTTTCTGCGAGGCGAGGTAGCGGACGAGTTCTGCCTCCGTCGCTGGGGATCGGCCGACCTCGCGGTGGAACTCGGTGGCCGCCAGCCGGTACTGGATCTGCAGGCACTGCGAGGCCGTCAGAGTGGTGCCGGTTGCCTTTCGGTCATGCTCGACTTCGGCGCGGATGCGTTTCATCAGCGCTACGTCGTTGCGATACATCGCGAATCGGCGTCCCAGCCGGACGCTATCAATAGCCGCGTCGGCGGTGGCGCCGTCCCGGATGAGCTGTTGGGTCAGCTTGACGGCGTCGGGGTGCAGTCCTTCACCGAACAGTGCTTTCATCTGGTCCTCGCGGACCTGCCCGCTGACGCCGAGTTCGGTGGCCATGCTGCCGCCCCACATCCCGGGTGGTGTGCCCTCGGCGGTGTAGTAGTCGGTGAGGTTCTGGCCGCGTTCGACTTTTGCGTCGCCGGCGGCGACTTCGCGTGTGAGGTAGGTGTATCCGTCGCCCGCGTGCAGTGGGTGGACGGTCATCATGACGCCACCATAAACGCTGCCGCGCCCATAGTCACTATTAGTGCAAGAGGTGTGTGACGGTTGATGGAGATTTTCGGTGGAAATAGAAACGAATCTGGATTCGATGATATCTGATTTTCGAACGACTACGAACTGAGATGGACCGACGAGGACGAAACAGGCTACGAAGCAACGGTTTCGAGAAACTGCGTGGTGCGCCGAAGTCTTTCGCCGGCGCGCGTGTCGGCGGTAGCCTGCGGTGTATGACTTCCTCGAACAATGCTCCGGTGAGTGCTCGGGAACGCGCGCGACAGGCCAATGCCCGGCGCCTCGCGGACGCGCAATCGCGACTCAAGAATCAGGAGCAGGACCTGATTTCGTATTTCGACGCCACCCGCGACCAGGACAAGGTCGCCGACGATCTCGCGAAGCGTATCGAGCGGCTGCAGCGGGAGGCGCAGACAAAGCTCGAGTCCACGCGCCGGCGGCGGGCGCAGGCGCTGGCGTCGTTGAAGTCGCGGGGTGAAACATATTCGAGCATCGCGGCTTTGGTCGGTCTGCCGGTTCCGGAGACGACGAAACTCGTCAAGTCCGCGGCGGCATCCGGTTCGCGCGACGATGCCGGCGCGGGCGAAACACCGTCACCGGATGAGCGCACGGACTCGTCCGCGGTCGAGGTCGAAGCAGCGTCGACATCCGAGTCTCCGGAACCCGCAGTGGCCGGCGAGTCGCAGCGGGGCGACGCGGACGAGCGGGACATCGCATGAACGGAGCACGTTCGATGACCCAGCTTTGGTTCCGCACGCATCGGCTTCTGTTGCGTCAATGCAACACACACTGGCAGTGCAAGATTCACACGGCGCTGCAGCCGAGAATGTCTGCGGCGCCAGACCGAGCAGAACGTGTCGGTGCTCGGGTGTTCAATGGCACGCATCGACGGAAGGGGGTGAAAACACATGATCGGGATTGCTGTGATCAGTGTCGTCGTCGCGGTGGCGTTGCTGCGTGCCGGCGAGACTGAAACTGGTTGGCGATTCGCTCCGTTGCGCGCGACCGGACTCGTCGTTGGATTTGCGTTTCGAATCGTGTTGATCGTTGCGACGCTGGTGCTTGCATTCGTTGTCGCAGCGGTCGGCGGGGCGTTGCGTAGCAACTTCTGACGCGCTGGGCGCTGTCGCTGGATGCGTCGCACCTCGTTGGACGATGGGGCGACGCAGTCGGTCGTCTTTGCTTCGCGTTAAATTGCGTCCATAACTGCCTTGCACCGCACACCGATCAGCAATTGTGCAGTTTGCAGTACTCGTACCCCGAGTGTGCGTATTACATGAGCAGGCGTTGCGCCCATTCGTACACCCAGTGCGGTAGTGCCGGTGCGTCGAACGAAGCCGCCGCGTATCCGGATTCGCTAGACAGAGCATCGCCCGGAATTGCGTCGCCTGTCTGTGTGCCGAATATTCTTGCTGCGGCGATCCATTGGCCTCGGTGCTGCACACGCACCGACGTCGACAGTGCCTGCTTGCCGTCCAGGTAGCCGGCCGCTAGCTGGTGGCAGTCCCATTCGGCCGCTGGTTCTTCCCGAAGAAGTGAGCCAGCGTGCCGCTGAAGGTCAGGCCGTAGATTGCACCTCGGTCGGTGTCGATGCAGACGTTCGTCATGAGTGGGCCCTTCGCGTCGAGTGTGGCGGATCGTGAAATTTGTTTCAGAACAACGGGATTTGCTCCCGAGCCGCGCACTCGTCGCGGAACGTGCGGTAGCGGTGCTGCAGATCGAGCAGAACTGTTTCCGTGTAGCCGGTCTGCTCAGCGATGTCGCGGGTCGACGACCCGGCGTCGAGGGCAGTGTCGACGTCGCGGCCGACTGCGAGTTCATCGATCGCGTCGATGTCGTGATCTCGAACGTCTGCTGCGTCGAAGCCGGCGCGTGCGATCGCGTCGCGACGCTGCGCTTTGTCGTTCATGCACTCTCCCCCGCGCGGAAAGCGTTGAGGCGATTCATCGCTGACCGTTGACGTCGCCCGATATCGACGAGCTGGTCGAACAAGAATTCTTCCGGTGCCTCTTCGGCGAGTTGCTGGATCTTTACTCCCGCCTCGTAGAAACTGCGGCGGTAGCTTTCGGACAGGACCGTGCCGGCGTAGACGGTCGCCGACGCACCGCAGGCGCCCGCGGTCGTCACGTCCGTGAGTGCGCGGCGCAGGAGCGCACCGCGGTGTCCGGCCGCCCCCGAGCGAATGAGGACTGCAAGCACGCTCGCGGGATCGTGCGGCACATTCTTGGCGATCAACTTCTGCACAATGCTGTACAGCTCGCGGTACACCGGATCTGCGAAATCCTCGGCCTGCAAGGCGTTGGCGATGCGCTCGGCTTCGACAGTGTCTCTCGACCACATCAGTGCGCAGATCACCAGCGCTTCGGGAGCGGTCTCGACGTGATCGGTCAGGTCGGCATACTCGTCGGCAACCTCGACCGGTTGCACTGCCCGCAAAGCTGACATGAGTTCGCCTCTTCCTGTTGAAGCTTCTGTGGTGTTATCGATCCGATTCGAGGAAAAGTCCGCGCTGCGATTTTGTGTGTTCAAGTTTCCTCGAGTCTATCAATTTTGCTGCCTTACCGTCCGACTAAGGCCTCTTCTGTTCACAACAATTCTTGTCAAAGTTATTTCTTCGCAACGGTTGTCGTAGGTCCATCCGTACACTCTGCTCGTAAAAAATCGATTGACCACAATCAAGCACCGATACGGAATTACACCCCATTCACGCAATAAGCGCTTTTTAATGGGATGATTTACTTCCCTTCCCGATCTTGCGAACGGAAGCGGGAGTCTGCGGCGAACGGGTGCACAGCTAGAGTCGCCATCATGAGCACCTCCGATGCCGAACGTGGACTGTCCGAGAAACTTGGGCCGGCACGAGCGCTGTCCGCTGCCGAGATCGAGCGAGTGGTCGACGGCGAACTGGCCGACGATATGGCCGCCGGAGCCCCGACAGTCGATGTCGCGTTCGTCGATCACCCACTGCCGGACTGAACACGCCCTCTCGGGCAGGCAGCCCTGCTGATTCGCGGTGTCGGTGTGAGGGCTCGATGCCCGATGCACCGCCCCCCCGCGCTGGGCCGCCGGACGCCCCTGTCGAGGTGCGTCCGGCGGACATGGTCACCCTGGCAAATTTGCTCCGGTGCGCTCGCGGACGAAGTCGGCGTTCGGAATCAATGCGCGGAGCTGTTCGGGTTCCATGCCGACGCGTAGCGCGCGGTCGATCAGAACGGCAAACGACGGCGTTTCGACGTCCGCGCTTGCCGCTGCGGCGCGGGCTGCGTCGATCGCGATTCCGGCGGCGGGGCCGTGATTGGCGAGGTAGGCGAAGAACGCTGCGATTGTCAGCGCCTGTGCTCGGGCCGTGCCGCGCAGTGCACCAGCGATGTGGGTCATTGCCTCGACGGCGTGATCCTCGCCGTAGACCGCGAGTCGCAGATACGAATCGCGGACGTCGAGACCTCGGCCGGACAACGTGAGCCCCACCCTGGCTGCGAGCTCGTCGCTCGGAACTTCGCGGGCATAGATCACTGCGGCCAGCTCTTCGAACGTTTGTGGCAGGAACAACTCGCCCAGCCTCGCGGCGACCTCGAGACCGACCGATTCGGGCACCTCTGCGCGCTCGGCGAATCGTTGCTCGATGACCGATCGGCTCGATTCGATGCGGCGGCCCTCGAACACCGTCAATGCGGAGAGCTCCGTCGTGGCTGGGTCCGGGAACCCGCCGACGGCGCCGGTGTCGAGGTCGATGAAGGCGGCGCCGGTGCTCAAACCATAGGTGTGGAGCGACCTTTCGGCGCTGACACCTGCATCGGCGAGTGCGGCACGCAACGCCGCCAGAGCGGTGAGCGCCTCGCCTGACTGGCCGGGGTCGGCAACGGCGATCACGATTGCTGCGGCGACGTCGTTGACGCGGGCGGCGTCGGCGACATCAGTAGCGGGCCCTACGCCGTCGGCGACGTTGGATCGCACGATTGCGCGGACCGACGTCGTCGACGCGTCGGCGTCGCCGAGGAAGATCGTGACGATCGAGTTCTCGGGGGTGAATCCGAGCATCGCGGGGATGGCTGCAAGAACCGCGGCGGTCGAGGTGAGGCGGGTGGCGGGGCCGTTGTGGTTGGTCATGGCGTGCCTTTCGTCAGGTGGGATGGCGTGAGAGTTGCTTGAAGTCAGGAGATTCCGGCGGCTTGCGCTGCGTCGATCTGTTCGTCGGTCGCGCCGAGTTCGCGGGCGTGGTCGTGCCAGGCGTTCAGTGCGCGGCAGACGTCGGTGACGTCGACGGTGACGCCGCTGCACATAGCGGCATCCAGGCGTGCGGTGGCGCGGGTGATCTGCTCGAGTGCGCGGTGTCGTCGTGCATCGGTGCTCATGGTGACCTTTCCGTCGGACGGTGACCGGGTCCTTCGCCCTGCCAATTTCTTTCGCCTCATCTGGCGTAGGGAGAGAAGGCGGTCGACGGGGCCGACGGTGCAACTGCTGGACCGGAAAGTCTCAGCCGAAGGCGCTTTGAGAGTTTTCGGGGCCTTGTGCCGGCGTCAGCCGCCAGCGGTTGCGGCGGCGGACACGGCGGACGCAAGCTCGCCTGTAGCCAGATGCGCCGAAAGAAATTTGATGCTCTTCAACGGGCGGAGCGAAGCGGAGCTCGATCAGGTGGACACCCGAAGGGTGGCCCGCACCGCCGCAGGCGGGATCACCGACAGATATTGCGAGCGCTGCTACCTCGAACGCGGGTACTGCTCGACGTGACTGTGCGGGAGCGACGGATCTGTACCACGTCCGGTGTCGCGGTAGCACTTGTTGCTATTCCCCCGCGTCCATCCAGGCCATGGGCCAGTACGCACCCCACGGGCAGCGCCGCCCATCGCACCGTTTTCCAGCTTGCTCCAGGAAGGAGCCGATCACGGCCTGTTCTGACGTTTCAACACCCATTCCGGGACCCAGTGCGTCACGGGTGCACTGTCGCCTGCGAACTTGATCCGATAGGTCACGTAGGCCAGCCGATGCCTTCGGCGGTCACACCGATCATGCTCAGTTTGCCGTCCACAAGCCCTGACGCTTTCATCCCTCTAGCGGTATAGACGACCGGGTGGTGGGGCTTTCGCGGGAAGAGATAGGACAAGTCGATCAAGACGCCAACCGGAGGATCGACGATCCTGAGCGGGTTCGCACGTCGAGTTCTGACCATCCATTCAGAGTAGAACATGCGTTCGAAAGCTGATAGCGTGGCCGTCGGCGGGTCGATGATGTAGCCATCCCCCGGCTGCTGGGAAGCATCGGCCCGCCACCACCGCAACGAGTGCAAGTCACCGAGCCGCGATCATCTCCCCGAGCGCCTCGAGAAACCCGCAGCGCGACGGGTTACGCCTACCCCGCGGCTAATTCACGGTTCACGGTCTCCTTACAGACACTCCCCCAATTCGCAACGATCGACCAAATAGGTCGAATCTATTTCCAGACCGCGCAGTACCAATCCACGCAAATTGCCAATGAAGTCACCGTCCCCTTCGCCCTCTGGCGGTGGCGGAACAATTCACCACGACAACGAGCCGGAGATGGTGAAATACGCTCCCCGTGTGACAGATGGCCGATTCGGTGCCGTTGTTCGCCACATCAATGCCGGAGTTCTCCTATATTTCAGCTACTCTCGTACTCATCACACACGACGAATATCGGAAGGTGCACACGAGCTGTGGCCAGACAACTCATTACCTCACTGATCGACGATATCGACGGCTCGGCAATCGATGACGGTTCAGGCGAATCCATCGAATTCGCGGTCAACGGAGTCGAATACGTTATCGACCTGAAGACCAAGAACGCCAACGAGTTTCACCGAAAGCTGGATTACTACATCGAGTACGCAACCCGGGTCGGCGGTCGTCGCCGCAAGCCGTCTGCAGCGGGTACAGCGCCAGCTTCCAAGACCTCCAACAAAGCGCCCGCGACGTCCACGAAACGCGATCCGGCACAGACTCGGGCCATCCGGCAGTGGGCCGCCGACGAGGGATACGAGATCAGCGAGCGTGGCCGTATTCCCGCTGACATCGAAGAGGCGTACAACGCCGCTCATTGACGCGGCAAAGGTGAGCACTATGTAGCAGAAGCCCGCAGCAGTGCAGAGGGCTTCCTAGGAGCCGGCTGCGGGGAGCCCGAGGGGCGGAGCCTCTCGCCGACCGCAGCGCGTCAGCTCCGCCACTCGAAACCGCCAGTGATTGGGCGTGGGCGATCGACGAGCACCGCTTCATTTCGCCACCGGATGCCGAAGGGCGAGGCGCCCGGGCAGAGTGCAGGTGCCCGGGCGCCGCGCCTCGCGGTGCCAGCCTATCCCTCGTTCGTCTCCCATACTTCTGCCAATCTCGGTGTGATCGTGGCAATCTCCCATGCGAAGATCGTCTTAACCGAAGCTGACTGCGGTCGACGATCACGGAGCCAATCAGCCACTCAATGCGCTGGCTTTGCGGACGCGAGGCCGCCGGTGCCCAGTCGCAATCCGAGTCACGCGCCGACGTCAGCTACCCGCCGTTTCACTTTTGCCGTCTTCGGAGGCGCCCTCAGGCGCCGACGGTACCCATGGCTTCAACGGTTGTAGTACGTCGCGGTAGAAGCTGTCGAGGCCGTCGGTGACACTGGCGATGAAGCCTGCGGCCGACCCTGACCGTTTGCTGCCCATTTTCGTGGACGACGTCAGAGTGAATCGCTCCAACGTGCTGACGCGGCCGGCGGTCAACGATTTCGCATCCGCACGTACCGTCGCCAAGTTTTCGCACGACACTTCGCTGGCGTCGCTGAAGACCGCTTCGACAAGGATGTCCGCCGGGGCATTCTTGAGTTGACGGAGCAGCCAGTTCGTTCGACGCAACGCCGTCCCTTCGTTCGGCGCCTCGACATTGGTCGTGCAGTGAATCTTGTTCGTGCGCAGATCTGCATCGATAGTCAGATCCCCTGCTGCGTCGGGGATGCGCAGCGTCGCCGACAGACAACCACCGGTGACGAGTCGGTCGACGAGGTAGTCGTTGCGTGCCTGCGGGTCGTTCGCCACCCTTCTCGGAAGGTGGTGTTTGACGGTTGCACCCAGCTCGGCGGTCATCCGCAACGCCAAGTGCCGGGACAGTGACGCCCACGTGTTGGCCACCGCCAACGCCTTGGCATCGCTGTTGCGCACCGTGCCCGCAGTGACCGCATCGCGCACCGCGACCCAGTGCCGGCCCATGTCGACGAACTCGGAAGCACCGGACTTCGGATGCGTCAGATACCTGATGAACTCACTCAGAATCCACACTTGCAGTGGATCTGCAAGCTCACCGTGCGACAGCACCATGCGTGCTTCGTGAATGACCTCGGACCACGAGATATGGCGCAGCCCAACCTTCGTCAGCTTGGTCTTGGTTACCTGGACCGGCAGTTCTCCAGCCGACGCCGGAATATCGTTAGACAGGCTGAGCACGACCTCGTATTTGTGCCGGCGCGCAACGTCGAGATAGTTCTCGAGCTGCTCCTTCTGCAACTTGCCCGTACCGGTCTTGACCTCGAGCAAAGCCGTCCAGATGTGTCCAGCTCGCGAAACACGGAATACGCCGTCGGGGATAACCTTGCCCTCCCCCTTGACGAATGGAACCTCCAGATAGCCCTCGAACGGGCCCGCCGGAGCACCGGCGCGAGAACAAATAGCGCGGGCGAACGGCCGCACCGCTTGCATCGTCGCGATCAGCGCCGACGTCGCACGCTTTTCTTGCTCCTCACCGGACCCGACCCCGGACACCGAGAACAGCCGCGCCGTGTTCCACCCCTCACCGCCCGCCAACGTGAACTGCGGCAACGCTACCTTCTTCACCACTGGCTTCTTCGTCCGCACACCACGTTTCGGGCGATCGACGTCGACAATCGCGACATCGACGACTTCGCCGTCCGGTGCGACGGCCTGCGCCGTCGCGTCGACGACCTCGACGACCTCGACGACCACCACGTCGTCAGCAGCATCCGATTCACTGTCGTCGACATCGACCCCGAAATCCTGTGCAAGTCCGGCCAGGCCGGTTTCCCATCCCTGCCCGACGGCCCGCAGCTTCCAGGCTCCGTCCCTGCGGTAGACCTCCCCGAACACCAACGCCCGCTCCGACGATGCGTCGGCCGTCGCAAATTCACCCAGCACCGAGCCGGATTGATCGCGAACCTGGAACGCCAGTTTGCCGAACTCCCCCAATGGCTGCTCGCCGGAGCTGCCGGCGACAACGATCTTGACGACATCCGCGGGCACCGACGCGAGGTGGATCGAGATCCGTTCCTGCTTGCCCTCATCGGTACTGCTGCTGCCCAGGTATCGGACCGAAGCTTCGGCGGACTCGGGCTGGTTGTAGAACACGAAGTCCGCATCCGAACGCACCCGGCCGGTATTGTCGACCAACAGAGCCGATGCATCGAGATCGCGTTCCGGGTCGACCCAGGACACGATCACATCCAGTTCGGTGGTCTCAGTCGGCAACGGGACATTCTGGCCTTTGGTCAGAATCGGTGAACTCACGAACGCACGCTCCTGGTCGGACTGCCATGAACAGCTCAGACTAACGGCGGCCTCGTATCCTCCGAGGCTTCGCAGAGCAGATTCATTCGAACGACCGACGTGTGCAAGACGTCATCCTTGGATCGCTCGGATCACCACGGGCTGTAACAGTTTTCGCCAGTACATTGTCCACTCTTGACGTACGAACGGTGGGAGCGGTTTACCGAATGGCCTTTCGCCGGCGCCGCGTTGACCTTTCTGGCGATCTACTCCTGGACGGTCCTCTCACAACCCGTCGGTGCCGGTGCACAGGTCGCCGAGTATGCGGTGCTGGCAATCTGGGCCGTGTTCGGCCTCGACTACCTTGTGCGCTTGGCGCTCGCGCAACGACGAACGCGGTGGTTCGCGTTGCATCTGCACGAACTCGCCATCGTCGTGCTGCCGGTGTTGCGCCCCTTGCGGCTACTGAGACCCCTCACCTTGGTGAGCTTCTTGCAACGCTCTGTCGGCGGTGCGCTTCGCGGCCGCGTCGTCACCTATGCTGTCACCGGAACCCTCCTGCTCGTTTGGGTTGCAGCACTGGCGATGCTGGACGCAGAACGCAGCTCACCGACTGCGGACATTCGCACTTCCCCCGACGATCTGTGGTGGGCTGTCGCGACGGTGACGACGGTCGGCTACGGCGACTATGCACCCACTACTGGAACAGGCCGATGCATCACGGTCGGACTGATGGTCGCAGGGATCGCGTTGCTCGGTGTCCTCACTGCGACGCTGGCATCGTGGCTCGTGCAGAAGGTCGCCGAGCAGGACGAGGCCAATCAGACTGTGACGCAACACCAAGTCGCCGAACTGACTGAACAGATCACGGCACTGCGAGCGGAGCTCGCCGCGCGCCCGACAGCCTCGCACAGCGAGCTGTAGTTCGCGCGCTCAGTGCGCGGTGTGCGTCGCAGACTCGAAAACACTGTCCTCCCATTTGCGGAACCGGCGCATCGCGGTCGAGGCCACTACCCCGTCGGTCTCCTGCCCGATCCGCGCCCAGGACCATTCCGGGTGCTCCTGCCGCAGCCGAACGGTCTCCGCCACCACACCGGACAGGACGTCGACGTCCTCATCCTCATCGATCCCACCGAGGGGCAAAGTCGGCATTGCGGTCACCGCCGCTTCCGAGTCGGAGATCGCCGGCCGCGACGTCGAGTCACCCATCGCCGTGGGCGATTCGCCCGCTGCACTGCCGTCGGTAGGCGCCGGTTGATCCTGCGTCAATCGGGGCGCGCGGAGGATCACGGCCAGGACGTCGGTCATCAACAGGAGCGAAATGGGCGCAATGGAGGCAATACCCGCCGACACCACCGCTGGCAGCAGCGTTGCACTCAGCACTGCGTGATAGGAGTTTCCGGCAATCGACGCCACCGCCGCCACCCTGAGCAGCAACGTCACGAAACGCCGGCCTCGCACCGTGCGCCGGTCAACATGGTTCGACAACGCAATCGCTGTAACGGTCAGCGACACGATCGCCCCATCGAGAACTACCGGGATCACCCAGGCCTGTGCGGCTTTGGTGCCGCCCATGATCGCGAGCTCGCGCAACGCGGCAAAGCTGAGCCAGAACGATGCGCCCGCAATACCGATCACCAACAACACCGCTGTTGCGAGGGCCCACTGCAGAACTCGCGGGTGGATCGGCGTTGCGTCGTCGACGCCGGTCGCCCTGGTGTGTGCGTGGCTGGTCATCGGATCCTCGGTCCTCTCGCGAGTGGGCCGGTGCGTTGTGGGAAGGGTTCACCTTCGTTAAACCTGTTGCGCAACGTCTCGAGATACTCCTCGACTGCTGCGTTGACTAGATCGGATGGGCCGCGCGGCGCTCCCGGTGTTGCTGCCAAGGCTTCGGCTGCGTTCAGGAGTTCGTCGACGGTCGAGCGATACAGGTAGAACGAGCGCTTCGATTTCGTCCGGTCCGGCTCGTCCGCGCTCGCGGTGGGCTCCTGTTGCGCAACGGTGCCCGTCTGTTGCGGCGGGTCGACGGGACTCCATCCCACTAGTGCGCTCTTCATGCGTTCGGGCCTGGGCATCACTGTGCTCCGTTCGTGAGGATCGCGACGGTGTCGCGGTAGATCGTCGACAGGCTCCGCGATTGCCTGGTGCCCCAGTCCGGAAGGCTGGTTCGAGATTCCATGGAGTCCTTGATGACGACGCGCTTCGGGACCGCGTCTCCAAGGATGTTGATGTTCGCTGCGATTTCGATGAGCTGTTCGCGGCCGGCGATCGTGTTGATCTCGTGCAGGTTGATCATCGCCCCGAGCAGTTCGAGGTCCGGGTTGTAGCTGCGCTTGACCGCCTCGATCGTCCGACGCAGCCGCGCGAGGCCGTTTGCCGAGAACAAGGCGGATTGACTCACTATCACCACTTTTCGTGCCGCGACAAGGGCGTTGATGGTCAACAAGTCCAAGCTCGGTGGGCAATCGACGAGGACGACGTCGTATCGATCGCCTACCGCGTCCACTGCGTCTCGTAATCGTCGCTCTCGTCCCGCGCCTGCGATGACCAACTGATCGCGCACGTAGGCGAGTGATTCGTTCTCCGGCACTGTCGGCACCAGATCGACACCGGGCCAGATGGTCGGCACGACCGCGTCAGAAATCGATGCGGGCGAAGATTCCGACAGCACATCTGCAACGCCAACGTCGTCGCGTGCCAGTTCGTATTGCGCGAGAACGGTGCTGAGATTGCCCTGAGGGTCGATATCGACGACCAGCACCCGCATGCCAGCGCGGGATGCGGCGTAGGCGAGGTGGAAGACCGACGTCGTCTTGCCCACTCCCCCTTTTTGATTGCAGAACGCGAGCACATCAGCGGACATAGCGGGCCTCACTTCCATGGGATGCAATACGGGTGACGGGTGAAAGGGACGTTGTGCTGGTAAGGGGTGAGTAGTGCGCAGTACTTGCCAGGGATCCGTTGCACGCTTCGGGTCCATCACCCGCATGCCGGACTACACGCCCATCACACCTTTGGGATGCATTGGATGCATTGACTGACAACACATCCGATGCGTCCAACACGTCCGTGAGATGCATTAGGTGTGTGACGTGCAGTGGGTGTGTGACGTGCAGTGGGTGTAGTACGTCCACGGCGTCCGATACGGGTATTTTACGCATGGATCGCTGCCGCACAGATCTGCACGATCCCTGGAGGGGGCTGTACGACAGCAGCTTTAATGCTTTGTAGGCCAGTCTGACCTGGTTGCCGTCTGGGCGACCGAACTTCCACTGCACGAACGCCTGGCCGTCGGAGCTGGCATGAGGGCAGCACACTTCAGTCACTGACCTGGATACCACCCGAGATAGGGGATTTCCCCTGTGGCCAACTTCCGAACTCACTGCTAACAAGTCTGTTTCACCAAATTGATTGAGGTCGTACATGACTACCTTTCCGACGGGTTACGTATCGAAGAGACGGGACTTCGTTCTGCTTCTCTCGGACCCCCCATGGGAAACCCCACTTGTCCGCACCCACGTTGTCCGCTCCACGCCCAATGGCCCCGCGTCGCAGTGGACGCGTGGCTCATCGGTATCGCCACTTGCTCGATGATCAGTCAAACCAGTGGTGCCTCGGGGCCGGTCTCCGAGGGGTTACAAGGGTGCACAGGCCGGCGGCAGGCTGGTTGTACGTCGGGCTCTGCCAGAAAACGACGCTGCGGGAGCTGACGGAGGCACGACACATCTACGTCGACTGTCGGTACCATAGAAGCTCACACACAGGTGGATTCACCGTCACTACGGGAGATTCAGTAGCAGCGCTCCGCCTTCAGCCGTCGACGTAAAACGCCGACCGGAGTACGGGTGGAGGCTGCAAAGCGCCTTGAAAGGCGTATCGGGACCGATTAGTATCCAAAGAAGAAACTCCTCCCAGCAAGGTAGTGGTTTCGACAACGCCCCCGGCCTCGGTGCTCGTAACACCGAAAATCGCCGGGGGCGTTCCGATTTCGTAGGGGTCCTTAGTCAAGGCCATGTCAGGCAACGACGGAGGTCGTGCGCGCTGCCTCCTCGAGTCCTTCGATGTACTCGTCGATTGCAGTGTCCGGGATCAAGCGACGCTTGCCGGCTTTGACACTTCGGATCTCGCCCGATGCCAACTTGTTGAACAGATTCGAACGTCCGAGTCCAGTGCGTTCCATCGCTTCCGGAACCGAGTACAGCCGTCGTGACATGAGATTTCCTTCCTTCGAATGTTGCGTTACTGAACCACATTTTCGGCACTCAGAACGAGATATCCAAGTAGCACCACCACAAGCTAACAACTGCGGTCCGATCCCACAACCCTGTCCGCAAATGATCTAGACTGCGTACCCATGACACAGTCTTGGGCAGAGGATGTGGTCGCACGCATCGCGGGCGAGGTCCGTCGCCTACGAGGTAAGGAGCACTCGGCGCTCTCAGCCGCGAAGCTCGCCGATCGCACCCACGACATCGGTTACGGAATCTCGCGATCCGTTGTTGCTGACCTGGAAAACGGTCGCAAGAAGAGCCTGGATATCTCCGAACTGCTTGTCCTGGCAGCCGCGCTGGGCGTCTCACCCGCACAACTGGTCTATCCGGACCTCCCCAAGGGCAACGTTGAGGTACTCCCTGGGCTGGACCAGGAATCGCACGACGCGCTGCGTTGGTTCAGCGGCGAGGCGGGCCTGATGAAGCCCACTGACGACTGGATCGATGGCCAGAATGGCGAGCCAATCGAAGTGTGGGTGCGCGAACAGTTCGACCCTAAAAACGACCGCATAGCGATTGTCCGTGATTGGCTCCAAGCTCTCCAAGCCATGCGGAAGGCCCGCGTGCAACTACGCAACGGACTCTCGAAGAAGGAGTCCGCCGAACACATCGAGGCAATGCAGTTCATGTACGAGGAAGCGCGCAAGCGCTCTGAAGAGCTCTTCCGCCAGATGACCGAGCTGAACATGGACATTGGAGACGACGGAACGAATGGCTAGGGAACGACTCCGGCTGGGCGAGTGGGGAAAGATCACAACGACGAAGTCGGGCGGCCGGGTTGTCGCGCGGGTTCGAATACGCGACACCGACGGTGTAAAGCGAGCCGTCGAAGCCAGTGGCCGTTCTGCAGCTGATGCTCGCAAAAATCTGCAAGACAAATTGGCGGACCGCGTAGTTCCGTCGACGGATCGGTTGCGGGAGCTCACCAATAGCTCAACAATGTCGGAGCTGTACGATTACTGGATTCTCCAGAAATCCAAAACTGTTGCGCCGCAGACTATTACTGGATACAACCAGGCTTGGCGGGCGCATTGCAGCCGCCCGATGGGCGAGATTCTGATCCGCGAGGTAACGACGGGCAAGATCGACTCCCTCATCTCGGACATCACCGAACGGACCCCCAGCGGGGCACGAGTCGCACGCATCATTCTGTCTGGAATGTTGGGCACTGCAGTCCGCTTCGACTTCATGGACCACAACCCGGTTCGGGAGGTCCCTCGACCCACTATCAAGAAGAGTGCCGTTCGAGCCCTGACTCCGGCAGAGCTGGACGAACTTCGATCACGCATACGACGCTACTGCCGGCACGAGACAATTGGGGACGATGGAACTGTCCGTCCCAAGCTAGGGCCACGGCCCGGCGCCGATCTCGAAGACATCTTGATGCTGCTGCTGGCAACGGGAGCGAGGATCAGCGAGGTGCTCGCCCTGACGTGGTCTCAGCTCGACCTCGAGTCCGCAGTCCCGCGAATTACCATCGACGCCACTCTCGTGGTCCCACGTGCGGCGGGTGAACGACTGATCCGCCAGGATTACAGGAAAGGTGAATCGCCGCCGCTGACTTTGGTACTACCTGAGTTTGCCGCGGCCGGGCTCCGAGTGCGTCAAGCAAACCAGGTCCAGATCAACCCGTCGAATGCCGTGTTTGTGACCGCGACCGGAAACTGGGTTTCGCCCGCGAATATCCGACGCTCGTGGCGAGCCGCCCGAGGAGCGGACTTCGATTGGGTGAAACCGCACACGTTGCGGAAGACCGTCGCGACTCTTGTCAAGGAAACCTATGGAGTCGAGGCCGCCCAGATGCAACTCGGTCACGCCAATACCCGGGTGACGGAAGCGCACTACATCCAGCGAGTGACGGTCGCCCCCGACCTGACCAGGGCACTCGACTCTTTGGCGCCAAAAGGTTGAGTAAAAGTCGGATTTCCGATGAATCGCCGAAAACCAAAACACCCCGCCTCCAGCTTTACGCTGGTGACGGGGTGTTTCTGGGTGCGCCATCAGGGACTCGAACCCCGGACCCGCTGATTAAGAGTCAGCTGCTCTAACCAACTGAGCTAATGGCGCCGATCCGCACCGCGTGTTCTCTGCGGTGCGGAAGAAACATTAACAGCACAAACCGCCAGATGTGAAATCGCCTGGTCAGACCGGCTGTCGCGTCAGCTGAAGATCTTCCGGACGACCAGAACGGCCACCACCGCGCCGACGCCCACGAGGGTGTACTTGACCGGAGGCTCGTTCAGCTTCGAGACCAGCGACTGCTTCGTGCTCTCCACGATCCGCTTCGGGCTGGCACGAACGCTCAGCTCGTCGAGGGTGCTGGCGAGCTGATTACGAGCGGCCTCGATCTCGCGCTCGATCTTGTCGGTGTCCCTGGCCACTTGTCCTCCAACGTGTCGCAAACCATGTCTGTCGGAGTCGAGCCTAGAGCACGGGCCCATTTCGATACTCTCGTCACGTGACCGACAACAAGAAGCTCGAGCCCGGCGACACCGCCCCGGCGTTCTCATTGCCCGACGCAGACGGCAACACCGTCTCGCTGTCGGATTACGCGGGCAAGAAGGTGATCGTGTACTTCTACCCAGCCGCCAGCACACCCGGCTGCACGAAGCAGGCTTGCGACTTCCGTGACAGCCTGGCCGAGTTGAACGGCGAAGGCCTCGAGGTCGTCGGCATCTCTCCCGACAAGGAAGCAAAGCTCGCGAAGTTCCGGGACAACGAGGGCTTGAACTTCCCGCTGCTGTCCGACGTCGAGAAGACGACGCTGAAGGCGTGGGGCGCGTTCGGCGAGAAGAAGAACTACGGCAAGGTGTACGAGGGCGTCATCCGATCCACGTTCCTCGTCGACGAAGAGGGCAAGATCGAGGTGGCCCAGTACAACGTCCGCGCCACCGGCCACGTCGCCAAGCTTCGTCGCGACCTATCGGTCTGACGCGGCCAGCGTCCGCAGGAACAGAGCCTCGGCCACGGCGAGATTCTCGATCTCGCTGGGGTCGACGCTCTCGTTCGGGGCGTGAATGCGGCACTGAGGCTCCTCGACGCCCATCAATACGATCTCTGCTGTTGGAAACGCCTCGGCGAGTGCGTTGCACAACGGGATCGAGCCACCCTGCCCCGCGGTTGCGACGGGCGCACCGAATGCCTCGCTCAACGCGTCCGACAACGCGGCGTAACCAGGACCGTCGGTTCGGGCACGAAACGGCGACCCGATGGCCTCACGCTCGATCGTGATGCGCGCGCCCCACGGCACGTGAGATTCCAGATGAGCCACCAACGCGTCCTGCGCCTCCTGCGCGTCGATTCCGGGCGGCACACGCAGATTCAGGCGGGCAGACGCCGTCGGCGATATCGCTGCTGCCGAACCGACGACCGGTGGGCAATCGATACCCAGAATCGTCAACGCCGGGCGAGCCCAGACCGCGTCGGCAACCGACGACGATCCGGCCAGCCCGACACCCTCCAGAACGCCTGCATCCGAACGGAATCGATCCGCAGGATAATCGATGCCGTCCCACGTTTGCGTCGATTCCAGGCCGTCGACGACGGTGTCGCCGTTCTCGTGTCGCAACGTCGCCAACAGCTGCACGAGAGCCGCGAGTGCGTCCGGCGCCGGCCCTCCGTACATTCCTGAATGCACCTCGCCTTCCAGCGTGTCGACGCGAACGACGACGTTGGCGATGCCGCGCAGAGTCGTCGTCACCGCGGGTTGGCCGACGGCTGCGTTGCCGGTGTCGGCGATCACGATGACGTCGGCGTCGAACAACTCGGGGCGCTGTTCGACGAGTGCCTCCAGTCCCCCGGTCCCCACCTCCTCCGACCCCTCGGCCACGACGGTGATGCCAACTCCCGGGTTGCCGCCGAGCGCCCGTAACGCGAGCAGGTGCATGATCAGATTGCCTTTGCAATCCGCAGCACCGCGGCCGTACCAGCGGCCGTCGCGTTCGGTCAGTTCGAATGGATCACTGCCCCACAGTGCGTGCTCACCGGGCGGTTGGACGTCGTAGTGCGAGTACAGCAGAACCGTCGGAGCACCTACGGGTGCAGGCGTGCGGCCCACGACAGCGAGCGAACCATCGGTCGTCTCGATCAGGTCGACGGAGTCGATGCCTGCATCGAGGAACGCCGCCCGAACCCATTCGGCCGCCGCGACGCACTCCTCGCGCGGGAACTGACGTTCGTCGTGCACCGACCGGAAGGCCACCAATTCTGCGAGTTCACGCCGCGCTCGCGGCATGTCGGCAGCAACAATCGATCGAACATCCGACATCGGTTCTCCTGACGAGCAATCGGCGACGCTTTCTCGCCCATTCTGTCACCGGGCACCGCTTCAGTTACCGACGATCTCCTGCTCCAACCACTCTGCGGTGTGCTGCCAGTGACGATCCCATGCTTCCTGCTCCAGCTGCTCCTGAGACTTGCCCGGCTCGGGAATGACCGGCGGGATGGTGAACTGAGGCGGATCGACCGTGGTGGGAACTGCTGCTGCATTCGGCGGAATGGCTTGCGCCGGAATAGGAGTGATGGTCTCGACCGTCCCGGTCCACGGAACCGGAACGGTCGGGTCGACGGACTCCCACGTGACGGGTACCGGTTCGACGTACACCGGTTGCTCGTCGACCGTCTCCGGCGCGGCGGGAGCGGGAGTCGTCGTCTCCGGCGGCGCCGCGATCACGACCGACGACGTGGCCCCCGCAAGACTGGTATCGATCTCGGTTGCATCGTGGGACGGGGCCGTCGTCGGCGCAGCGGCCTGTTCGGGCTCACCGGGAAGTGTCGACGCGAGCGCGACGCCTCCCGAGAACACCGCGGCCAGAAGCGCGGCGGCGAGAACGATCTTCCTGCGCGATGGTGGAGTTCGTCTCAAGGAAGAAGAAATGGTTGTCGCAGCCTGCGATGCGGCAGGCTCGGCCTCGGCTTCCGCCCTTGTTTTTTTCTCGGGCTCGGCCTCGACGGCGGCCGGAGTCGGCGCAGCTTTGCGGAGATCGACCGGCTTCACCGGCTTCGACGCGGCTGCAAGCAACGCGGCACCCCGCGCGGCCACCTGGTCCGGATCGGACACTCGGATGACAGGCAACTCGAGGCCCAGCGACAGAATGTCGACGAGATCGCGACTTTCGGACCGATCTCCGAACAACGCGACCGAATCGGCCTCGACGCCGGCCTCGTCGAGCACCTCCCACGCCAGCGGAACCGTGCTGCCGATCTTCTCGGGTTCGATCGATGCCAGGGTTGCCGTCTTGGCGGGCGTGAGCGTCGCACCGGGAATGTCCGCCAACGAGATCGACACCCCCGCGTCACCCACGTAATAGAGAAGGACGCGGTGCGCGTCGGCAAAATCCGACGAGCGGCCCAGCCAGCCGAGGAAGGACGACGACGCGGAAACCATCGACACGTCGAGCGTCGTGCAGTCGTCGAAAACTTTCTGCAGTGCGGTGCGTTCCGCGTCGGAGGAGTACACGACGCCTACCGCATCGACGGTCAGCTTTCGCCGCCTGGCGGCGGCGTGCATGCCGTCGAGTGCGGCAGGCACAGTGTCAGCGACGCCACCGTCGAGCGGCGTCATTCTGTTGGCGACGACGGCATCCGCCCGTGGGTCGAACAGGACGGCATACATCGAGCCGGACTCCAAGGACAGTCCAATGGTTGCCACGCGCTTCTCCTGTGCCTGAGGGGTGAGGCTCCCGACATGAACGTCTCCGACGCGCGATCGACGACGCTCACCCTGCACGAATACGTAACCTGGTGTTGTGAACCATACCGAAAGACCGTTTCTTTGACCAGAAAACAACCTATGACTTGTCACCAGCTCTTACTCCGGCGCCGCAGGTCGACGGCCGGCTTCGCTACAGACTGCCTGTTCTGTCGAAGAGAGACTTTCGCGCGTTGTGGAACGAAAGCGCCCTAGGCCGCTAGCCTGAGCAGGTGGATTCCTCTGCTAGCGCCCAGTCTGCGAGACGTCTCGACGCTGCGCTCGAATCGACGGCCGAGACTCAGGAGCTCATGCCGCGTCGGCGTCCCACCCAAGAACGCAGCAAGCGCAAGTTCGACGCCCTGCTCACCGCATCTCGGGAGCTGCTCAGCGACGTCGGCTTCGAGTCGTTCACGTGCGAAGAGGTCGCGGCCCGCGCCGAGCTACCCATCGGGACCCTCTACCAGTTCTTCGCGAACAAGTACGTCATCGTCTGCGAGCTGAACCGGCAGGATCTCGTCGGTGTGCAGCAGGAGCTCGCCGAATTCAACGGCGAGGTTCCGTCACTCGACTGGTTGCGGTTCCTCAACAAGTTCGTCGACCACATGGCCGGACTCTGGATGTCCGACCCATCACGCCGCGAAGTCTGGCTCGCGATGCAGTCCACGCCGTCGACGCGTGCCACCGGCGTCATCCACGAACGCGAATTCGCCGACCAGGTCGCGAAGATGCTCGGGCCTCTGACGCCGCGCACACCTCGTGCGCGACGCAACCTCATGGCGCAGGTGCTCGTGCACGTCGTCTACTCGATGCTCAACTTCTCCGTCCAGGACGGGCAGAGCCACGAGGACGCCGTCGCCGAACTCAAGCGCATCATGGCGGCATACCTGCTCGTCGCCGAGAAGGAGTCCCGGCGGTCGGGTCTGCCCACCACGAACTGACCCCAGGTGACCGAAGGACGCCCTCGGTCACTTCGAGTGACCGGATGTCACCTTCGGTCCGGCGGCAGGGGGTAAACGCAGAACGCCGGCCCACCCTCGGGTGGACCGGCGTTCTGCGTTACTGCGTCACTCCTCCAGAATCGCGACGGCTGCGGCGATGTCACCGTCGTGCGTCAGCGACAGGTGGATTTTCACCGTAGGCAGGAATTCGAGTGCCATGCCGTGCAGCTTGATCGACGGGCGACCCCATGCGTCGTTGACGACCTCGATCAGCGGGTACGGGTTGTCGCCGATCTGAGGCGGCCTCGCGAACCTGGACGTCGCCCAGGCCTTGAGGACCGCCTCCTTCGCGGCCCACCGTGCTGCATAGTGGCGGGCCGGATCGGAGGACTTCGTCGCCGCATGTCGACGCTCACCTGCGGTGAAGCTGTCGCGGATCATCGTCGTTCCGACTTTTTCCATCTGCTCGGCGAAGTCGGACACCGTCACCAGGTCGAAGCCGACCCCCAGGATCGCCATCTACTTGCACCCCGGCAGGCCGGAACGGTAGACGTTGTCGTCGCCGAGGCGTGCGGCCTCGGTCAGCAGTACGTCCGCTTCGAGCTGGCGCGACGCCGTGGCAGGCGTCCCGTCGTGCCCGAGCCTGCGGTCGTCGGGACGCTCGTAGAGGGCGTCGCCGCCGACCATCGCCGAAATCAGCCTGCGCTGACCGGCGACGCGTCGCTCGTTGGCCTTGGCCACATAGGCATCACGCCGATCGGCAGGAACCGATTCGAGGAACGCCTGCGGGTGGACCACGGCGATCAGTCCGGAGACGTGACCGAAGCCGAGCGAGGTGAGCAGACCCGCCTTCAGCGGCACCGAATCGCCGAACTTCAGCGGTTCGCGCGCCCAGACGAGATGTTCGAACTCGGTCATCTTGTCGTCGACGCAGTCGAGGCTGCGGTTCGGCGGGATGACGCCGTTCGCGAGCACCTGGCAGAGGCCGATCAGCTGGAAGGCTGCGGCTCCACCCTTCGAGTGTCCGGTCAGGCTCTTCTGCGAGACGACGAACAGCGGTGCACCGTCGCTACGGCCGATGGCCTTGGCGAGACGGGTGTGCAGTTCGGCTTCGTTCGGGTCGTTGGCGGCCGTCGAGGTGTCGTGCTTGGAGATCACGGCGACCTCGTCGGCGTTGACGCCCAGAGCATTCAGCGACAATGCGAACGCGCTGTCCCTGCCGCCGATACCGGCACTGAGCGCACCGAGCCCGGGAGCCGGGATGGAGGTGTGCACACCGTCGCCGAAGGACTGTGCGTACGCGACCACACCGAGGACCGGCAGGCCCATCTCGAGCGCGAGGTCACCACGTGCCAGCAGGATGGTGCCACCACCCTGCGACTCGACGAATCCGCCACGCCTGCGGTCGTTGGCCCGCGAGAAGCGGCGATCGCTGATCCCCTTGGCGGACATGGCAGCCGAGTCCGCGGTGGCGGACATGTCGCCGAAGCCGATGATGCCTTCGGTGCTCAGGTCGTCGAAACCGCCTGCCACGACCAGCTGCGCCTTGCCCAGCTTGATCTTGTCGACGCCTTCCTCGACCGAGACGGCCGCGGTAGCGCACGCGGCGACGGGGTGAACCATCGCGCCGTAGCTACCGACGTAGGACTGAACCACGTGCGCGGCAACGACGTTCGGCAGTGCTTCCTGCAGGATGTCGTTCGCACGAGCATCGCCGAGCAGGGTGTCGATGTACAGCGAGCGCATCGACTCCATGCCGCCCATGCCGGTGCCCTGTGTGTTGGCGACCAGCGTCGGGTGCGTCCACCGCATCAGCTCCGACGGGTTGAAGCCCGAGGAGATGAACGCGTCGACCGTGCAGACGATGTTCCACAGCGCGACGCGGTCGATCGAGCTGGCCATGTCGGCCGAGATGCCCCACTTGGTGGGATCGAATCCGGTCGGAATCTGTCCACCCACGGTGCGGGTGAGCTTCATCTTGCGCGGAACGCGAATCTCGGTACCCGCCTTGCGCGTCACCTGCCAGTCGCCGGAATCCGGGACCGGCGTGATCAGCGTGTGCTCGGGATCGGCTGCCGCGAAGGACCGTGCGTCGATCTCGCTTCCGACCACGAACGTCAGGTCGTTGTCGAGGAAGATCGAGGTCATCAGCGGTGCGGTGTTGCCGACCATGGCGCCGTCGTCGCCGTAGGTGCGAATGCCACACCGCTCGACCACGATGTCGTGGTAGCGATCGGCGATCTCCTCTTCGGGGACGAGGTCGCCGGACTCGATGTCGTACCAGCCGGGCTTGGGATCGTTCTCCCACGCGATCAGACCGGTGTTCCATGCGAGCTCGAGAACGCCTGCAGCAGAGAGCTGTTCGTCGACCTCCATCTCGAAGCGGGTACGCGCCGAACCGTACGGTCCGAGCTCACCGGCGCCGACGATGACGACCAGATCCTTCGGGTCGACGTCGAGCGCAGGCCATGCGGGAGCCGTCGTCGCAGCGAGACGCGGCGGTGCGGGCAGTGCGGCGATCACCGAACTGTCGAGTACCTCCTCCGTCTTGTCCGCCGCAGCGGCAGCAGCTTCGCGAGCCAGCTCGACGAGGTTCAGCTTCGTGTTCGCCAGTCCGCCGGTCAGGTCGGCGACGACCGGAGCCTGGGCAGCCTGACGACGAGCCGGTGCCTCGCAGAGCTTCAGCAGCTCGGTTGCCATCTCGTCCGTCGACCAGGTGCGAACACCTTCGGCTTCGACGGCCTCGACGATGGGGTCGTTGCCGCCCATGAGGCCCGTTCCACGAACCCATCCGATGTGGGCGTGAGCAATGGAAACACGCTCGGCCCAGTTCTTCTCGGATCCCCACTTCGCAGCGATGGCGTCGAGGGCAGCCTTGGACTCTCCGTACGCACCGTCTCCACCGAACATGCCGCGGTTCGGCGAACCGGGCAGCACGACGTGCAGGTGCGTGTCGATGTCGCTGTCGTAGCCGATCTTCGACAGTCCACCGATCAGGCGCTCGACCGACCAGAGAAGCACGCGCATCTCCATCTCGGCGCGGCCACCGGCATCGGTCAGTTCACCGACGACGCGAGGCGCGGCGAACGGGAACAGCATCGTCGGGGTGATACCTGCCTTGACGAGAGTCTTTGCGCCACCGGCACTGTCGACCTGGTCACTACCGATCCACTCGATGAGCGCATCGACGTCGGTGTACGACGCGATGTTCGCGGGCACGACCCACAGCGACGCTCCGGCGCGGGCATTCGCCCGGTAGAGGCTGCGGTAGAAGCCGAGTCGCTCGTCGTCGAGACGCGATGTCGTGACGAAGACCGTCGCTCCCCCGGCCAGCAGCTTGGCTGCGACCGAGGCAGCAATGGATCCCTTGCTGCCACCGGTGATCACGGCGACCTCGTCGGACCACTGGCCCTTCTCGTCGGCGGCCACTGCGATATCGGCGATGCGGCCGTACACCTCGGACAGAACGGCCTTGCCGTCGCCGTCCGCCTTGGCCTTCCACCAGTGCGCCTGCGCTGCAACGGCTTTGCCTGCGCCGGCGAAGCTTTCGACTGCCAGGTCACCTGCGGTACCGAGCCACAGACGCGCGAGGTCCTCGCGGGCGGTGGCCCAGCGGTCGTCGATCAGGACTGCACGGCGAGAGTCGAACGCCGGTGCGACGAGGCGCGGCCAGTCCGAACCGAGCTCTGCTGCAACGAGATCGACGAGTTCCGCGTCGGCATTCTCGGCTACGACGGCGTTGGGCGCCTCCGACAGGCCGAGCTGTTCGAGCACCAAGCGAGCGGCCGAGGCCAACACACCGTCGCGACCGGTGATGTGTTCGGTGAACTCACCGAGAGCAGCCGCGTCGACGGTTCCGCCGCCTCCGCCGCCTGCCGCCGGAAGCGACACTGCGACGCCGCGTCGTGCGGCGACCGCGGCGACTGCCGAGTCGATGACCGCGTCGACCGCGTTGCCGTCTGCGAGAGGTCCGTCGGCGAGACCACCGAGCGCTCCGCCTCGCACCGACGCACCGTCACGGGTGCCGAGGGCAACCTCGGCGGTGACGTGCGATGCCCAGCCGTCGCCGAGTTCCCAGGTCTTCTTGACACGGTCCGCGATGGAGGCCGGACGACGTCCCGACGGTCCGAACACCTTGCGCAGGTGGTCGTTGATCGAGTCGCTCAGCACGGGGCCGAACGGCTTGTAAGTACGAGCCAACTTGTTGACCGTGCCCGAGAGTGCGCCCATGTCGGCATCGGCGGCACCGTCGATCGCACCGAGCGAGAGCTCGGATCCGAGGTCGACGAGCAGCTGGTTACGTCGCGAGGAGACACCGTCGCACAGAGCCTCGATGGTGTCGGCGGGGCCGATCTGATCGAGCTGCAGCTTGGTCCACAGACCGATCAGGATCTTCGTGGCATCCGCCGCACTGAAGGCGATGTCGTCGGGACGCGGTCCACCGGACGGCGCCGCGGCCGGCGCCGGAGCGGCGGCGGGAGCAGCAGCCGGCGCGGCACTTGCCGTTTCGACCGGTGCGACCTCGTCTTCCTCGACCGGCGTCGGATCGGTGTCGGTGCCGTAGACGATTGCAGCTTCACGCTCGACGTTGAGAACCTCGACGGGGAAGCCGAAGCGTCCCGGCAACTTCAGCGTCTGCGACGCGAGGTTGGCGACGGTCGGCGTTGCGCTGAGACCGATCTCGACGAATCGCTCGACACCGAGTCCGCCCTCGGACTCGTCGGCGAACAGCAGATCCTGGGTCTCGATCCACCGCACCGGGCTGGCGAACTGCCATGCGAGCAGTTCGGTCAGCACGACGCGGCACAGGTCGTGCGTGCGGTCTGCCCACGAGTCGAAGTCCGCGAGGACCTCCGCGAGCGGCTCGGACGGAACCAGATCCGCGATCTCCTGAATGAAGTCGCGCTCGAGCGAGAACGGCTTCGGAACCAGGTTCGGGATGTAGCGGCCGATCAGGATCTCGGGATCGAGGTCCTCCGGCAGCAGCGCCTGCAGGCGGCTGCGGAAGTCCGCGACGCCACCGCGCAGAACCGTCGAGTGGAACGGCACGTCGATGCCGGGAACGAGGATGAACGCTGCCTTGCCACCGAACTCGGCGCGACGGATCGCGATCTTCTCCTCGAGCACGTCGAGGCCGGCGACCGTGCCTGCGATGGCGTACTGCGAGCCGCGCAGGTTCAGGTTGACGATCTCGAGGAACTCGCCGGTCTCCTCGGCGACACCGGCGACGAACGCCTGCACGTCGTCGTCGGCGAGACCGATCTGCGACGGCCGGATCGCGGCCATGCGGTAGTTGCTTCGACCTGCCGCGTCGCGAGGCACGAGTGCGTGCATCGCCGAGCCGCGCTGGAAGACGACCTCCAGAACAGCTTCGAGCGGAAGCACACCGGCGACTGCCGAAAGTGCGTTGTACTCGCCCACCGAGTGTCCGGCGAGGATCGAGTTCTCCACGAACACACCGGCTTCACGGAGCTCGGCCACCTGTGCCACGCCGAGGACCGCCATGGCGACCTGCGTGAACTGGGTCAGGTGCAGAACACCGTCGGGGTGCTTGTGCGTGACGCCGCGTGCCTTGAGCGTCGTCGGGTTGTCGCGCACGACAGCGAGGATCGAGAATCCGAGAGCCTTGCGGGTGTGCTTGTCGGCACGCTCCCAGACCTCACGGGCGGCCTTCGACCGCGAACGAGCGTCGAGGCCCATGCCCTGACGCTGGATGCCCTGGCCGGGGAACGCGTAGACGGTCTTCGGTGCCGCGGTCCGTCCGGTGGCGACCATGACGAGGTCGCCTGCGACGCGGCAGGACACCTCGACGATCTCGGCACCCTGGTCGAATCCGGTGCGGTCGACGCGCACGTCGATCTCCGCTCCCGGGCGAACCATGCCCATGAAGCGCGTGGTCCATGCCGTCAGACGACGCGGCGGAATCTTGGTGTCCGCGTAGTCGATTGCGGTGACGACCTGCTGGGCAGCAGCCGAAAGCCACATGCCGTGCACGATCGGGCTCCCGAGCCCGGCGAGCAGCGCGGCCGGGTCGGACGTGTGAATCGGGTTGTGGTCACCGGAGACCTGCGCGAACGCAGCCATGTTCCGCGGCGCGAGAATCGTGGTCTGGCGACGACGGCGACGCGGGGTGTCCTTGGCCTCCGCCGAGACCGAACCACCGGCAGGAGCCGGATCCGCGAGCTCGCCCTTGCCGGTACGTCCGCGAATAGCGAAGCGCTCCACCAGGGTTGCGACGGCCGGTGCGTCCAGACCTTCGCCCAGTGCCGCACCGATCTCGACGCGGACCTCGACGACGCGGCCCATGTCGGTGTCCAGTACGTCACCGGCCGCGGCCTTGACGACGAGGATGGACGGGTCTTCGGGCAGCGTGCCGACGAGGTTCACCGTGTGGTCGAGGTGAACGAGATCGAGCATGCCCTCGATGACGTCCACGCCGCTCTGCGTCTTCGTGGCGCCGAGGACGGCGAAGACAGCAGGCCAGCAAGCGCCGACGAGCACATCGGGAACAGCCTTGCCGCTGACCGCAAGCGATTCGGGCAGTCCCGATCCGGTCACGCCTGCGTGGTCGGCGACCAAGTCGGGGATCCACGCGAGATTGAGGAAGGCGACGCCGTTCTTGACCTTCGGAAGTTCCTGTCCTGCAGCGACTCCCAGCAGATCGGACATCGAGGACTGCGCGTCCTCGGCCGTGACGACGGGTGCGCCGCCGTCGATCGTCGACGCGGGGACGGTGAGGCGGATGCGCACCTCCTTGCCCGGTGCGAGCGGAACCGTCAGCTCGACGTGATCCGAATCCAGGACCGTCAGAGTCGACCCGGTCTGCGGGTGCGATGCGACGGTATCGGAGTCGACGACCCATTCGGCCGGATTACCCAGCCGCGCAACGGGGTTCTGCGTCATGCGCGAGGCCCAGTTGACGTCGGGTGCGGCCAGGACGATACCGAGCAGCCCCGGTGCGATGTCGGCGTGACGACGGCTCGCGACGGACAGTGCTTCGGCTCCCTCGGCGACGAGTTCGTCGGCGGCAGCCTTCTCGAAACGGTTCAGCAGGTCACCGACCGGCTCGTCGACGCGCGTGATGCCCGCGACGGCGACGGTGCCCGGAATGATGCAGACCTGATCGGCGGAGTAGCGCGGATCGTGTGCCTGCCACAGCGAGTCGCTGCGCCACCAACGACGCACGTCACCATCGACGACGGGCACGAAGTTGACGGGCTTGCCCGGCATCCGGCACAGCGCGGTGAAGAACGTGACGTCTGCGGGGTGAAGAACCACCTCGTTCGCGTCGGCGAATTGCGCGAGCAGGGAGCGCAGTGCAGCGCGAGGACGCTCGAGGGTGTCGACGTCGGAGAACAGCGTCGGGATGGGTCCGCGATCGACCGGGTGCAGGCGAGCCTCGGCACGCTGCAGCATCTCGAGGAAGCGGGTGCGCCACGTGACGTCGATCCAGACGGACTCGGTCGCCTCGTCGATGGCGTCGGTGAACTCACCACCGCAGTCGAATTCACGGTGGACGTCGGCGCCGATCGCGAGATCGAGGTACCGCTCGAGCCACTGCGCGTACGTCATCTCCGCGACGTCGCCGAAATACGGCTTCGCGGTGCCGTCGAGCGCTGCGATGATCTCGTCGCGACGCTTGGCGACCGCGTCACCGTCGCCGGCGACCTCGTCGAGCAGGCGACCGCATCGCGATGCCGCGTTGTCGATCTCGTGGATGTCCGCGCCGAGCTGGCTACGGCCGGAGGCCATTCCGCCGTTCGCGGTACCCGCGCCGACCCAGTCGGGGGTTCCGGGGGTGTCGACGAGAAGCTGCTTGACCTCGGGAGCCGTCGTGGCTTCCAGAGCGGCCATCGCCGCGGTGCCGACGAGGATGCCGTCGAGCGGCATCTTCGGGTATCCGGCGCCGAGCGACCACCGGCCCGTCAGGTATTCGGCCGCACGCTCGGGCGTTCCGATGCCGCCACCGACGCAGATGACGAGGTTGGGGCGCGAACGCAGCTCCGCGTAGGTCGACAGAAGCAGGTCGTCGAGGTCCTCCCACGAGTGGTGTCCACCCGCGCGGCCACCCTCGATGTGGGCGATGACCGGGAAGGACGGGACCTCGCTCGCGATACGGATGACCGCACGAATCTGCGCGACGGTACCCGGCTTGAACGCGACGTAGCTGAAGCCGGCCTCGGTCAGCTCGTCGATGATCGTGACGGCTTCCTCGAGCTCCGGGATACCGGCGGTGACGACGACGCCGTCGAACGGAGCACCGGCAGCGCGGGCACGCGGAACGAGACGCTTGCCACCGACGTGCAGCTTCCACAGGTACGGGTCGAGGAACATCGAGTTGAACTGCACGCCGCGGCCCGGCTCGAGCAGTCCTTCGAGCTTCGCGACGTGATCGGCGAAGATCTGCTCGGTGACCTGGCCGCCACCTGCGAGTTCTGCCCAGTGGCCTGCGTTGGCTGCGGCTGCGACGATCGCGGGATCGACCGTCGTCGGCGTCATGCCTGCGAGGAGGATCGGCGAACGGCCGGTCAGCTTCGTGAACGAGGTCTCGACGACGACGCGGCCGTCCGGCAGGGTGACCGGCTTCGGCGCGAACTCGGACCATGCCGGCTGAACCTCGGGAGCGGCGCCCGGGGTGAGCAGGTTGCGGTGGCCGCCGCGAGTGGACGCCGCGATGATTCCGACGCCCTGGCCGCGCAGGCCGGGCACCGTCATGCGGGTGAGGATGTCACTGGGGCCGAGGTCGAGAATCCACTCGGCGCCTGCGTCGATCACTCCGTCGATCTCGGTGACCCAGTCGACGGGGTCGACGAGAATGCGCTGCGCGAGGCTGCGCGCGACCTCGACGTCGAGACCGGTGCGCTGCGCCCAGGCGGCGACGAGGTCGACGGCGTCGGCCAGAGCGGGATGGTGGAATCCGACCTCGACCGGGAGCGGTTCGAAGACCGGCGCGAACGTGGAACCGCCACGCTTCTTCGCTTCACGCTCGCGCTCTTCCTGCGCGGCGATCTGCTCGCAGCGTTCCTGAACGCGGGCGAGCTGTGCGGGCGGTCCGGCGAGGACGACGCGGCGGCGTCCGTTGCGGATGGCGAGAACAGCCGAACGCTCGGGGGCACCGTCGACGGCCAGCTCGTCGACGATGGCCTGCAGACGCTCCGGCTCGACGCCCGAAACCGACACCATGGGTGCGCGGTCGGCGGCACCGATGATGCCGCGACGACGGGCGACGAGACTCGCCGCGGCACCGATCAGCTGCGCAACCGCGAGAAGACGCGCGTCCTCGCCGCCGTGGCTCGCGACCGACTCCGCGGCGATGAGGCCCTGAGAGTGGCCGATGACGGACACCGGAGGTGCCGCAGCGGGATCGAGACCCTGCAGCTTCAGCGCGCGCAGCGCAGCGACCTGCGTGAGGAAGACGCCGGGCAGCGAGACGGCAGCGGACGTCAGCGCAGCCTCGGAGGGACCGAAGGAGGCGACGCTCTCTTCGTCGTCGGCGAGATCCTGCTCGAGCATCCACCCGATCGGGTCGAATCCGACCGAGCGCACGACGAGGAGATCGTCGGCGACGGGAGCCAGGATGGCTGCGGATTCGTTGACGAGATCGGTGAGCTCGGGTTCGAGTGCGGAGTCACGAGCGAGTTCCTCGAGGGAGCTCAGCCACGGCGACCCCTGACCGCCGAATGCGAGGGCATAGGGTTCGCCGGCCGCGAAGCGATCGGCGAGGGTACGAGGGGTTCCACCGCTCCTGGGTGATCTGCCCGCGCCCTGTCCGTGTGAAGGCGTGCTCTCGTTGATCGTCAAGGTGGAAGATTCCTCTCGTGAGCAACTCGGGGGGTCGAGGTTGCTTCGTCGGGTGGTGCCGTGACCGGCGCGCAGAACAGCGACATGCTTCTCGAGCGAGACCCGCTGGCAACGAGTGGCTCCATCCGCGTGAAACCAGGTTGGCACAAAATCATGAGGAAATCCTCACGTTTCGTTTGACGTCCAACTGCTACCCGCGAGTAAGCGTTTCGCGACGCCTTTACCGTGCGTTGAACCGACTCGCCGGTAACCACCATCGGCGCAGGCACAGCGCAGATCGAACGCCGACGAACATGAGGAAACCCTCGGATTTTTCGTTATTGTTTCGTTATGTGAAGCTCGCCACACCGGAACGTCCTTGTCGGCCGATCGCCGAACTTGTCGGTGCCCTCTTGTAGCTTCCGCGCCACACAACCAACAGGGGGGTTCATGTATTCGCCAGTAACACATATCGATTCGCGTCGGAACGACTACCGGTCGGTGGTCGAGGCGGTCGCGTCACGCGTCGAGAAACTCGCGCCGCGCGCTACAACGCCGTTCTGGTTCCCGGGGTGGCCACAGGAGATCGAAGCGGCATTGCTCGACGCCGTCTATTCGGCTCGCGCCTCGTACGGCGGCGAGAACAGCGGGGTCCGTCGTGTCGTCGCGCAGTGGCGAGCGCATCGCGGGGGTGGGTCGCTGGACGATCTCGGCATGCTCGCCTCGTTTGTCGATGATCCGGATGCTCTCGCGAACATTCTCGGTAACCGCCAGCGCGTTGCGGGCAACGCGACGACGAAGGCCGAGGCAGCCGCACGCGCGGCGGCCGCATTGATCGCAGCAGGTGCGACGCGGACCGACGACCTCGTGGATCCGTGGGACGAACAGCGCGCCGAACAATACGACGAACAACACGACGCGTTCACCTCGATCACAGGCATCGGCACCAAGACCTGGGATTGCCTTCTGTTTCTCACCGGTCGACGCAGGCAACAGGATTTCGAGCTGCTGACGAGCTTCGTCTCGTCGGCCGTCGGCCACGACGTCGACGATTGCGCCATGCTGAAGCTGATCGGCGACGCCGCAGCAACGCTCGACACCGACGCGGCAAGCGTGGAACACGCCCTCTGGAGGGTGTTGCGCAGACCCGCACCCCGAAAGAAGGTGAGCGCCTAAGCGCGGTCGATCAACGCGGCTACACCGTCGAGAATTCGTTCGACTCCGAACTCGTACTCGTGGACGGGATCGCTCGCGGCGTCGTAGGACGTCGCCGCGGCGGTTCCGACACGAGACGCCAACGGATAACGGTCGTCGCCCATGACTCGTTCGAGCACCGGCGAGGTCGATTCCCACCACTGCGCGTCGGTCATGCCGGACTCCTCACGCACACGGTTGAACCGGGCGAGTGCTCGGGCGGTACCCGTCACGTGAGTGAGAACGAGGGCCAGCACCGAATCCATGTCGACGTCGGACAAACCGACGCCGTCGATGACGCGGAGCTCGGCCTCGTACTTCTCGATCGTGTGCGGTCCGAGAACGGCACGTGGCCCCTGAGCGTCGAGTAACCACGAATGACGTTGATAGAGAGTCCAATTGCGCTCGGCGACGAATCGAAGACCCTCGCGCCACCCCTCGGTTGCAGCCTTCGGTTCGTCGACCGTCGAATACAGCGAGCCGAGCGCGCTGTCGACCATGAGGTCGGTCAACTCGGCCTTTCCGGGGACGTGGGTGTAGAGCGACATCGCGCCCACACCGAGCGCGTCGGCAAGCCGACGCATGGAGACTGCGTCGAGTCCCTCGGCGTCGGCGAGTTCGATCGCCGCGGCAACGATCGAATCGACGGTCAGCCCGGACCGGCTCGGCTTCTCGTTCGTCCGCCACAACAGTTCGAGTGAACGCGCGGGATCGAACGCGGATTCCTTCTTGCTCACCACGTCTGCACAGTACGCCGTACGCCGACCGCGGCCGCCCCATCCCTCCGGCAACTGCACGTGCGTTCGCGCCGAGATGGCGTTGTAGACTTGCCGAGCACTCGCGCGAGTGGCGGAATTGGCAGACGCGCTGGATTTAGGTTCCAGTGTCTCAGGACGTGGGGGTTCAAGTCCCCCCTCGCGCACTTGTTGCTCTCGCCACCGAACTACCCGATGTAGTAGCCCCTCGGGTACCGTCGGGGTGTGGCAAAATCCCGCTCTCATCACCGGCCTGCACTGATCGTGTTGGTCGTCGTGTCGGCGTTGGGATGCCTTGCGCTCGGATGGTGGCAATGGGAACGCTTCGAATCGGTCGGTGGTGACGGCCAGAACCTCGGGTACGCCTTCCAGTGGCCGCTGTTCGCTGCGTTCGTCGTGTACGCCTACCGGCAGTTCGTCCGGCTGGAAGAGGACAAGGCCGACGACGACACCGTCGACGCGGCGGTCACCGAGGACGTCGTGCGTGAGATACCCGCCGACCTCCTTCCCCAGCGCCCGGCCCCCAGCGTCGAGTCCGACCCGAGCGACCCCGAGGCTCGCCAACTGCGCGAGTACAACAGCTATCTCGCGGAGCTCGATCGCTCCGAACGTCACGACAGGAGTACTACGTGAGCACGGCACCGGAGAAGTCCGCATCCACCGACAGGACCAAGAAGATCGCGTCGGCGCTGCTGCGTTACCGGGTTCTCGCCTACGTCACGGGCATCTGGCTGCTCGTGCTGACCGGCGAGATGGTCGCGAAGTACATTTTCAAGGTCGAGAATGTTCCGAGCTGGATCGCCGTCGTACACGGCTGGGTCTACCTCGTCTACCTCATCCTGACGATCGATCTCGCGATCAAGGTTCGGTGGGCGGCGCCGCGCACCATCGGCACGCTGCTCGCCGGCACCATTCCGTTCCTGTCGTTCTACGTGGAGCACATCCGCACCAAGCAGGTCAAGCGCGACTTCGGCGTCTGAACCTGTTGTCGCCGACGGTAATTCACCGTCGGCGACGGCGCATCACTTCGTCAGCGCCTGCAGTGCGGGTGCCAGCAATCGGAGCGCCCTACCGCGGTGCGACGCGGCGTCCTTCTCCTCGGGACCGAGCTCGGCTGCGGATCGGCCGTCGCCCTCGGGCACGAATACCGGGTCGTAGCCGAAACCGTTCTCCCCCAGCGGAGTTCGAG
Organism: Rhodococcus sp. BP-261; assembly: GCF_019835205.1. Classification (NCBI taxonomy): domain Bacteria; kingdom Bacillati; phylum Actinomycetota; class Actinomycetes; order Mycobacteriales; family Nocardiaceae; genus Rhodococcus; species Rhodococcus sp. BP-261. The sequence goes on from NZ_JABUCO010000012.1 coordinate 127,255, forward strand.
CGATCACGCCTCGCCACTCCCCTCGCACGACGCTCTCGTTACCCCCGGGAACCGCCAGGGCACACGCGGACACGAACCCCGCACCCCTGCGTTCGTCGGGCACATCCTGCAATTGAGCGAGCAGCAGAGCAGTGTTGGCGTCGTCGTCGCCGTGCGCCCCCGACCACCGCGCCGACAGCACCCCGGGCATCCCGTTCAGCGCATCCACTTCGATTCCGGAATCGTCTGCGACGCAGGGCATCCCGGTCGCCGCAGCACCGTCGCGGGCCTTGGCGAGCGCATTCTCCTCGAATGTCGCCCCGGTCTCGGGCGCCTCCGGGAACTCGGGCACCTCGTTCAATCCGACGAGTTCGATGCCGGAGATTCCCTCGGCGTCGAGAACGCGCCGCAACTCACGTAATTTCTTCGCGTTGCGGCTCGCGACGAGCAGCTTCACGTCAGGCACCGAATTTCTTCTTCGACGTCTCGGCGACGGGCTCGGGCAGAACACCGGGGTACGGCTCGGCCAGCGCGGCCTTCTGCACCTCGAAAAGCTTCTCGGTGCCCGCGAGTGCGGAGTCGAGCAGCTTGTCCAGCGTCGAACGCGGGAACGTCGCACCCTCGCCGGTGCCCTGGATCTCGACGAGCGTCCCGGTGTCCGTGGCGACGACGTTCATGTCGACCTCGGCGCGCGAATCCTCCTCGTAGGGGAGGTCGAGACGCACTCGCCCGTCGACGACACCGACGCTCACCGCGGCGATGGCACACGAGATCGGCTGCGGATCCGCGAGACGGCCCGCAGCACGCAGGTACGTCACGGCGTCGGACAGCGCGACGAACGCGCCGGTGATCGCGGCCGTGCGGGTACCACCGTCGGCCTGCAGAACGTCGCAGTCCAACGCGATCGTGTTCTCGCCGATGGCCGCGAGATCGATGCACGCGCGCAGCGAACGCCCCACGAGCCGCGAGATCTCCTGGGTGCGACCGCCGACCTTGCCTTTGACGGACTCGCGGCCGCTGCGCGTGTGAGTCGCGGCGGGCAGCATCGCGTACTCGGCGGTGAGCCAGCCGAGGCCCGAGCCCTTACGCCACCGCGGAACACCTTCCTCGACGCTGGCCGTGCACATCACTCTCGTGTTGCCGAATTCGACCAGCACCGAACCTGCAGGGTTGCTGGTGAAACCGCGGGTGATCTTGATGGGGCGGAGTTCGTCGTCCGCTCTTCCGTCTTCTCGTCTCGACACGCTTGCCACCCTAGCGATTGCTGCAACCTGGGTCATTCCGCAGGCTCCACTCCCGCCTGCCTGCCTGCCCGCCTGCCCGCCTGCCTAGACGGTGAAGACATCCCCCGGCAGGACGGCGTGCACCGGTCCGCTGAATTCCGCTTTCGCTTCCGCGATGACGTCCTCGCGCGACGTCCACGGCGGAATGTGTGTCAGCAGGAGCTCACCGACTCCCGCCTCACGCGCGAGCTGGCCTGCCTCGGTACCCGAGAGGTGCACTCCCACGGGACGATCTGCGGCATGCGTCCACGACGCCTCCGACAGCAGCACGTCCGCGCCCTGGGCGACGTCGCGCACCGCCTGACACATTCCGGTGTCGCCGGTGTAGGCAAGGATCTTTCCCTCGCCGGTGGTGATGCGCATTCCGTAGGACTCCGGCGGGTGGTACACCTGCCGGGTGTGGACGGTCAGTCGGCCGTGCTGGATGGTGCGCCCGTCGGCCCAACGGCGAAGATCCAGAGTGTCCGACATGTCGTCGATCTGGCCGCCGCACTCGGCGGATGCGACGCCGAGCCGGAACGCAGTGTCCTTCGGGCCGTAGACGACAGCGCGACCCTCGGGCGGATTCGGATGGTATCGACGCCACACGAGAAGACCAGGAACGTCGAGGCAATGATCTGCATGCAGATGCGACAGGAAAACGCTGACGTCGCCGGGATCTGCGTACCGCTGCAATGCGCCGAGAACGCCGGGGCCGAAGTCGAGAACCACCGGTGACGTTTCCGGTTCGTCGAGAAGATAGCCCGACGCCGGAGAGTCTGGTCCCGACACACTCCCGGAACATCCCAGGACGGTAATTCGCATGTCTGTCATGCTGCCACGACTTTGCCCGGCGCCGAAACGATCGGCGAGTTTTCACAGCGTGAATTCGACGCTTCGTTCTCGGGCGGCCACCACGATCGAACGTCCGTCCGCGACACCGTGGCTACGAGTCAGGACAAAGAGTTCTGCCTGCGTGCCTGACGTGCGTCCGCCGACAACGTCCACGCGGCAACCACTCCGCCGACGGCGCCGAACAAGTGCCCCTGCCACGAGACGAAGGCATCGGTCGGTAACACACCCCACAGGGCGCCGCCGTAGATGACGAAAACCACGACACCGATGGCGAGTTGACCGAGGTTACGGGCGAAGATGCCGCGCGTCAGCAGATAGGTGATCCACCCGAAGATCAGAATCGACGCACCGATGTGGTTGGTGCCCGCTCCCGCCGTCAACCACGTTCCGACGCCTCCGAGAACCCAGATGATGCCGGTGGCCGTGAGTCCACGACCGATTCCGGAGAGCAACACCAGAAACCCGAGGACGAGAACGGGCACGGTGTTCGCGATCAGATGCGTCCAGTCGTCGTGCAGCACAGGCGCGAACAGAATGCCCCACAGGCCGTCGACGGTGCGAGGGTTGATCCCCGCATCCTCGACACGACTTCCCGACGCGACATCGATCAGCTCGATGATCCACAGCAATACGACGAATCCGCCGACGACCATCGCGGCCTGTTGCCACACCGGGCGCTTCGGCGTCGGGGCAGGCAGATACGGGTTCGCGGTCATACGACGGGCCTTTCGTCCATGTCGACCAGGTCTCCGGTTCAGCCTACCGACGTGAGCCGCCTGCCGGTCAGGACTCGAACGCGGACGGGAAGATCTGACGGTACGTCGGGATACCGGCGATCGTCGTCGCGTCGAGCAACGCACGCACGATGGCACGTTCGACGACGTCGGCGGCAACCGCCGTGACCGCGTCGAGCACCGGCAGATCCTGCATGAACGCCGTCGGCATCGACGTCTCGCTGACCACCGACCTGGTCCCGGTCGACAACGCGAAGATCGTGTCACCGTCCAGCGGCGAGTGAGCCGGCCTGATCGCACGGGCGAGCCCGTCGTGCGCGGCGACTGCGACGCGTTTGCACGCCGACGCCGACAGATCCACGTCGGTTGCAACGACGCCGATCGTCGTGTTGAGTGCGGTTCCCTTCGGTGCGAGAGCGTTCGCGTTCCACAGCTCGTGCACGTCGGGCTTGCGCATGCCGAATGCCTTGGCCCCCTGCGAACCGACTCCCCAGGGCAATCCGGTGCGCGGGTCGAACACCGAGCCGACCGGATTGGTGACGATCAGCGCACCGACGGTGACGCCGTCCGCCGGCCCACCCTCGACGACGATACTCGCCGTGCCCACGCCGCCCTTGAGTACGCCGGCGCGTGCGCCGGTGCCCGCGCCGACCGAGCCGGTGGCGAAATCCTCCGCGGCAGCCGCGGCGGCCCGATAGCCGAACTCGGCCGTCGGTCGAACGGCCCAGTCCCCCACCGGAAGATCGAAGACGACGGCCGCAGGAACGATGGGCACGACTTGGTCGGGACTGCCCATCGCGATGCCGTGACCGTGCTCCTCCAGCCACCGCATGACACCGTCGGCCGCGGCGAGTCCGTACGCACTGCCTCCGGTCAGCAACACCGAGTTGACTTGCTGCACAGAATGACTCGGATCGAGCAGATCGGTTTCACGAGTTCCTGGTCCGCCGCCACGCACGTCGACCGCGGCCACCGCGCCTCCCAGCGCGCGCACGACGGTACACCCTGTTGCCGCCCCCGAGCCGAGCTGCGCGTCGGGATCGATCTCGTGATGGTGCCCGACGAGCAGGCCGGCGACGTCGGTCAGTGAATCCTTCGGGCCTGCCCCCAAGAGGTGCTCCTACGGAGTGAGGACCTGCACCAGAGAATCCTGCATCCAGGTCAGCCAGTGGTACACGTCGAGGTGCGGAGCTCGCGGATCGCCCTCGTCGAGAACTTCCGGGGTGTCGGCGTCGATACCCAGAGTCGTTCCGAGGGCCAATCGTACGTCGTTGAGTCCCATCAGCCACGCGTCTGCTTGCTCGGGTGTCAGCGCGATCTTCCCGCCGTCGGCAGGCAGGGTGCGGAGTATGACGGCTCCCGCGGCGAGCTTCTCGTCGATGATCTCCGGCTCGTGCAGGCCACGCAACGCACCGTTGAGATCGGCGGTGTCGGCGGATTCGTCGTCGCCGCGGTGGAAATCGGGCAGCAGACGTGCGAGCGCCGCGTCGTCGGGCGGCGTGCTGTGCCCGGTGCGCAGACCGGTCAGCTGCGCGAGTTCGTCGGTCGGTGCGTTCTTGGAACGTTCGCTCAACAACCCGAGGACGGATTCGACGAGCGAGCGCAGCACGGTTGCCTCGCGCGCATCCATCTCCGAACGAATCTTGAGTCCGCCGAGTGAATTCTTCCTACTCCACGTGCGCACAGCTGTTGGAACCCCGTCTCTGGTGCATCGAAGGAATCCGCGTTCGGATTCGCGCTACTTGTCCTGCTGCATCGTCGCCCAGAGACCTGCCGCGTGGAGCCTGCGCACGTCGTTCTCCATCTTGTCGCGTTCACCGCTCGACACGACTGCCTTGCCCTCGGAGTGCACCTGCATCATGAGCTCGGTGGCCTTGGCTTTGCTGTAGCCGAACAGCTTCTGGAAGATGAAGGTGACGTAGTGCATCAGGTTCACCGGGTCGTCCCAGACGATGGTCACCCAGGGCACATCCTGCGCCTCGTCCCTCGCCACGGCCTCGGTCTCGGCGGGTACCGCCTGGGGTGAAGCGGCCAGCGTCGGCGATGCGCCCACCCTGCCCACGGTCACTCGTGCCGTCGATGAAGCCATGGGAACAGCGTACGACGCGATGCACGAAGTACACACCCTCACCCCCGCGCCTCGTACTGTTGTCCCTGTGTCTCAACCCTCGACGGACGAATCCGACAATACGGGCACGGTGCGTAGTACCGCGCTGTTCACCGACCAGTACGAGCTGACGATGCTGTCGGCGGCCCTCGCCGACGGTTCGGCGAATACGCCGTGCAGCTTCGAAGTCTTCGCGAGGCGCCTGCCCGGTGGCCGCCGCTACGGCGTCGTTGCCGGAACGGGCCGGTTTCTGAGTGCGCTGAGTCGCTTCCGATTCGGCGAGGAGGAACTCGACACCGTGTCGTCGTTCCTCGATCGCACGACACTGGACTGGCTGTCGTCCTACCGCTTCACCGGCGACATCGACGGCTACCGCGAAGGCGATCTCTACTTCCCCGGCTCACCCGTGCTGTCCGTGCGCGGAACCTTCGCCGAGTGCGTCGTACTCGAAACGCTCGCACTGTCGATCCTCAATCACGACAGCGCCATCGCCTCAGCGGCCGCGCGCATGGTCACCTCCGCCGGAGACCGACCGCTCATCGAGATGGGATCGCGGCGCACCCACGAGGAGGCGGCCGTCGCGTCGTCGCGGGCGGCGTATCTTGCCGGCTTCTCCGCGACGTCGAACCTCGAAGCCGTTCGTCGACACGGCGTTCCGGGGGCAGGTACGTCGGCGCACGCGTTCACGTTGCTGCACACCGGCCCCGACGGACCCGACGAGAAGGCCGCGTTCGCAGCCCAGGTCCGCACCCTCGGGGTCGGCACGACGCTGTTGGTCGACACCTACGACATCACGCAGGGCGTCGCCAACGCCATCGCCGTCGCAGGACCCGAACTCGGCGGCGTCCGCATCGACTCCGGTGATCTCGGCGTCCTCGCCCGTCAGGTGCGCCAGCAACTCGACGATCTCGGGGCGACCCGTACGAAGATCGTCGTCTCCGGCGACCTCGACGAGTACGCCATCGCAGCCCTGCGCGCCGAACCCGTCGACAGCTACGGCGTCGGAACCTCCCTCGTGACGGGTTCTGGCGCGCCCACCGCGGGCATGGTCTACAAGCTCGTCGCGGTCGACGACCGTCCCGTCGCCAAGCGCAGCAGCCACAAGGAATCACGCGGGGGTAGAAAGGCCGCCACGCGCACGACCCGCGACACGGGCACCGCCGTCGAAGAGATCGTGCATCCACTCGGCAGCGCGCCGACCGTCGACGCCGGATTGACGGCCGTCGAACTGAGCGTGCCGATGGTGCGCGGCGGTGAACTCGTCGCGGACCGGCCCACGCTGAAGGAGTCTCGCGAACTGCTGGCCGGACGTCTCGTCAGCCTGCCGTGGGAGGGCTTGAAGCTGTCGCAGGGAGAACCGGCGCTGCCGACGCGGTTCGTCTGATGCGCTTCGCGCCCGTGCGTGCATAGTTGGGCCAGGGTCCAACTATGCACGCACGGGCGGCGCAGCCGCACTCGTGGGGCAGTAGTCTGCTCCGGTGCCGTCTTCGACCGAACTCCCCACCGTGCCCGCATTGCTGAAGACCGCGGTGCACGCGCTGGGAGGCAAGGAGCGGACCAACCAGCTGACGATGGCGTCGGCCGTCGCGCATTCCATCGACACCGGGCAACATCTCGCGGTGCAGGCAGGCACGGGCACGGGCAAGTCGCTCGCGTATCTGGTGCCGAGCATTCGACACGCGGTCGAGTCGGGACGCACCGTCGTGGTCTCGACGGCGACGATCGCGCTGCAGCGTCAGCTCGTCGACCGCGACCTCCCCCGGCTCGCCGACGCGTTGAAGGACGCCGTCGGACGCCGGCCGAGGTTCGCGATCCTCAAGGGCCGCAACAACTATCTGTGCATGAACAAGATTCACACCGGCGCGTCCGAGGAAGCACCGGAAGCCGAACTGTTCGACGCGTTCGCCGTGTCGCGGCTCGGCCGTGAAGTCGTCCGGTTGACCGAGTGGTCGTCGAACACCGACACCGGGGACCGTGACGATCTGACTCCGGGCGTCAGCGACCAAGCGTGGCGGCAGGTCAGCGTCAGCGCACGCGAATGCCTCGGCAAATCCCGGTGTCCGGTCGGCGAGGACTGCTTCGCCGAACGCGCCCGCGCCGAGGCGTCGCAGGTCGATGTGGTCGTCACGAATCACGCGCTTCTGGCCATCGACGCCATCACCGGCATCCAGATACTCCCCGAGCACGACGTCGTGGTCATCGACGAGGCACACGAACTCGTCGACCGTGTCACCGGAGTCGCCACGTCCGAACTGTCCGCCTCTACCATCACCGCCGCGGCCCGCCGCAGCAACAAGCTGATCGAGGAAGAGATCGTCGACGCGCTCGAGGGGGCTGCCGAGAACTGGGCTGCCGTACTCGAGGACATGCCACCCGGACGGTGGGCGGCGCTGCCGGAGGGCGTCGACGCAGCGCTCGCATCGATTCGCGACTCGGCGTGGGCAGTGCGGACGGCGATCGGCCCGAGCCGCGGTGGACAGGCCACGATGGATCCCGAGGCAGCCGCGGCTCGCAACGCGGCACTGGTGGCCGTCGACGAGGTGCACGACAGCGCCGTGCGCGTACTCACCGCATTCGACGAGCCGGATCCGGCCAAGCGCAAGGACGTCGTCTGGCACGCGGTCGACGACTTTCGCGGGTCGGTCAAACGGACCGTGCGCATGGCGCCGCTGTCCGTGGGCGGGTTGTTGCGCAGCCGCCTGTTCGCGGAATCCACCGTCGTCCTGACGTCGGCGACGCTCACCGTCGGCGGTTCCTTCGACGGCCTGGCCGTCAACTGGGGGCTACCCGCCGAGAACTCCGGACGCAGCGACACGGCGACGGCGACGGGCACCGAGGCGCCGTCGGACACGGGGTCGATCCATTGGAACTCACTCGACGTCGGCTCTCCGTTCGACCACGCGAAAGCCGGAATTCTATATGTGGCGCAACATCTTTCGCCACCCGGGCGTGACGGCCTGTCACCGCAGTACCTCGACGAGATCGAACAACTCGTCACCGCAGCCGGTGGCCGGACGCTCGGGCTGTTCTCGTCGATGCGCGCGGCGAAAGCAGCAGCCGAGGAGATGCGCGAACGCCTCGACACCCCGGTGCTGTGTCAGGGCGACGACTCGACGGGCGCGCTCGTGAAGAAGTTCGCGGACGACGAAGCCACGTCGCTGTTCGGCACGCTGTCGCTCTGGCAGGGCGTCGACGTGCCCGGTCCGTCACTGAGCCTGGTCATCCTCGACCGCATTCCGTTCCCGCGGCCCGACGACCCCCTGCTCGTGGCGCGGCAGCAAGCCGTCCAATCCCGTGGCGGCAACGGCTTTCTCGCGGTCGCCGCGAATCATGCCGCATTGCTGCTCGCCCAGGGTGTGGGTCGACTGCTGCGCAGCGTCGACGACCGAGGCGTCGTCGCGATGCTCGATTCACGCCTCGTCACCGCCCGCTACGGCGGTTACCTCAGGGCCTCGCTCCCACCGTTCTGGGAGACGTCGGACCCCGAGGTGGTGCGCAGGGCTCTGACCCGGCTGGCCCAAAGCCGTTGATGCCGGGAGTGGAGCCTGCAGGAACGACCCATCAGGAAAGGCCCGTCAGGGCCGGGAGTGGAGCCTGCAGGAACGACCCATCAGGAACGGCCCGTCAGGGCCGAGCCGAATTCACGAGGCCGAGTTCGGAGTCGCTCGCCAGTAGCTCATGGTGCGGCAGAACCCGGACGGTGTAGCCGACGGCACCACTCAGTGGCAGCTCGGTGTCGACCGTGAAGGCCTCGCCGAGCGCATCGGTACCGGTGTGCACCATCTCCACGTACCGTACGTCGGTGAGTTCGTCCTCGGCGTCGACGCAGCCGATCGCGGCCTGCACCACGACGTCCGACGGCTCGAGCGCGCCGAGCCGGACGTACGCTCGCAGAGTGAGTTTCGCACCGATCACCGGCGTGTCCGGCAGCCCCTCGCTGTCCACCTGAACGACGTCGACCGCATCCCATTCCGCTTCCAGGCGACGACGGTATGCCGCAACGTCTTTCGCACCCACGTGCCCGTCGGCGTCGACGGTGCGCGCCGCACGCGCGGCAGGTCCGTAGTACCCGAGCGTGTAGTCGCGCACCATACGCGAGGCCAACACCTGCGGTCCGAGATGTTCCAGCGTGTGACGCACCATCTCGATCCACCGCGTCGGGATGCCGTCGGTACGGTCGTAGAACTTCGGCAACACCGACTGCTCGAGCAGTTCGTACAGCGCGGCGGCTTCGAGGTCGTCGCGACGGTTCTCGTCGGTGACGCCGTCGGCAGTCGGTATGGCCCAACCGTTCTCGCCGTCGTACATCTCGTCCCACCACCCGTCGCGGATGGACAGGTTCAGCCCACCGTTGAGCGCGGACTTCATCCCCGACGTGCCGCACGCCTCGAGCGGACGCAGCGGGTTGTTGAGCCAGACGTCGCATCCCCAGTACAGGAACTTGGCCATCGACATGTCGTAGTCCGGCAGGAACACGATGCGATGACGAACGTCGTGCTGGTCGGCGAAGCGGACGATCTGTTGGATGAGAGCCTTGCCGCCGTCGTCGGCCGGGTGCGACTTGCCGGCCACGACGAGCTGAACCGGGCGGTCGGGGTCGAGAAGCAACCGGCGCAGCCGCTCGGGCTCGCGCAGCATGAGCGTCAGCCGCTTGTAGGTCGGCACCCGTCGGGCGAAGCCGACCGTCAACACATCGGGATCGAAAACACCTGCGGTCCAGCCTATTTCGGCCTCGGTCGATCCTCGTTCGAGCGCCGAACGGCGGACGCGTCGACGCACCTCGTCGACGAGCTGAGCGCGCAACGCATTCCGCGTGTTCCACAGCGTTGCCGACGACACGTTCTCGAGCTGTTCCCAGCCGCGCGCCTCCTGCAGGGCTTGCTCCCCGACCGTCTCCTGCGCGAGTTCGAGCCATTCCCGCGCGGCCCACGTCGGCGCATGGACACCGTTGGTGACCGAACCGATCGGCACCTCGACAGCGTCGAATCCGCGCCACAGATCGTTGAACATCTCGCGGCTGACGATGCCGTGCAGCTTCGACACACCGTTGGCGCGCTGGCCGAGCCGCAGCCCCATGTGCGCCATGTTGAAGACCGAACGGTCCGCCTCGGCGCCCAGCGCGAGAATGCGATCCATCGGCAGCCCGGGCAGCAGAGCCGACTCCGCGCTGCCGTCGTCGCTGCCGAAATAGTGACGCACGAGGTCGGCCGGGAACCGGTCGATGCCGGCCGGGACGGGAGTATGCGTCGTGAACACGGTCCCTGCCCGCACCGACGCCAGCGCCGCGTCGAAATCGAGCCCTCCACCGGTGACGAGTTCGCGGATGCGTTCGGCACCGAGGAAGCCTGCGTGTCCCTCGTTCATGTGGAACACCTCGGGATCGGGCAGCCCGTGTGCGTTCGTGTAGGCGCGGATAGCGCGCACGCCGCCGATCCCGGCGAGAATCTCCTGCTTGATGCGGTGGTCCTGGTCGCCGCCGTACAGACGGTCGGTCACTCCTCGCAACTCCGGGTCGTTGTCGGCGATGTCGGAGTCGAGCAGCAGCAGCGGGACTCGGCCGACCTGGGCGATCCAGACTCGCGCCCGGAGCACGCGTCCACCCGGCATCGATACGTGGATCAGAACCGGCGCATCCGACGCATCGGTCAGCAATCGCAAGGGCAGCCCCTGCGGATCGAGCGACGGATACCGCTCGGCCTGCCAACCGTCCGCCGTCAGGGATTGACGGAAATATCCCGAGCGATACAGCAGACCGACACCGATGAGCGGAAGGCCGAGATCCGACGCAGCCTTGAGATGATCACCCGCAAGGATGCCGAGTCCACCCGAATAATTGGGCAGCACTTCGCTGACGCCGAACTCCATGGAGAAGTAGCCGATACTCGACGGCATCGACGCGTCGGACTGCTGCAGTTTCTGATACCAGAGCGGACGCGAGAGGTAGTCACGCAAGTCGGCGTCCAATGCACCGAGTCGCTCGACGAACTCCGCGTCCGACGCCAGTTCCTCCAGCCTCGACGGTCCGACGGCACCCAGCAGCCCGACGGGATCGCGATCCAGCTCGGACCACAGCTTCGGGTCGATGTCCTCGAACAGCCGCTGCGTCGGCGGGTGCCATGACCAGCGAAGGTTTGTCGACAACTCGGCCAGGGCATTCAGGCGCTCGGGCAGGTGGGCTCGGACAGTGAACCGACGCAAAGCTTTCACGGGTCGAACCCTACCCACCCCGAGGCGACCGTGCACCGACTTGTCGACGCCTCTTTGCACGGTCGGCCTGTCCGTGCGACGAGAGCGAAGGCGAGGTCACTGCACTACGGTTGTCTCTGAGAACACGCCGACCAACAGTTACTCGAACGGCCGCACCGAGTGTGGCTCAGCCCCTAGCCAAGAACGGAGCGTGAAGTGACAGGTCGACTCGGTATCGACAATGTCCTTCCGGACACGACTACCGGAAAGTACCCCGCGAAAGCGGTGGTAGGCGAAGCATTTCCGGTGTCGGCGGACGTATGGAGAGAAGGCCACGACGCGGTGGCGGCAACGCTTGCCGTGCGCGGGCCGGGGATACGCACTCCCCTGCGCATCACGATGACGCCCGGCCGGGAGCCCGACACGTTCGATGCGGTGTTCACACCCACGACACCCGGTTACTGGATCTGTCGCATCGAGGCGTGGAGCGATCCCGTCGCCACATGGCGGCACGCGGTGGAAGCGAAACTGGGCGTCGGCCAGAGCGCCGCGGATCTCGCGAACGATCTAGAGGTCGGCGCTCAGATCTTCGAGCGTGCCGCGAAAGGTGTTCCGCGCGGGGACAGGTCCCTGCTGCAGGATGTGTCCGCGGCGTTGCGCGATACCGACCGTCAGTTGCCGGCACGCGTCGCCCCCGCGTTCGCGCCCGGTGTCGTCGAATTACTGCACGAGTATCCCCTTCGCGAACTGATCACGCGCTCGAACGCCATCAATATCTGGGTCGATCGTGCCCGCGCACTCAACGGCTCGTGGTACGAGTTCTTCCCCCGCTCGACCGGCGGATGGAACGAGGACGGCAGTCCGCGTCACGGCACGTTCGCGACCTCGATCGAGCAGTTGCCCCGCATCGCGCGAATGGGCTTCGACATCGTCTACCTGCCGCCGATCCACCCGATCGGCACCGTCAACCGCAAGGGTCCGAACAACACTCTGACCCCGGGCCCGGAGGATGTCGGCTCACCGTGGGCCATCGGGTCGAAGGACGGTGGGCACGACGCCATCCACCCGGAGTTGGGTACCGAAGCCGACTTCCGCGCGTTCGTCGACGCAGCACGGGGGCTGGATCTCGAGGTCGCATTGGACTTGGCGTTGCAGGCGGCTCCCGATCATCCCTGGGCTGCGAAGCATCCCGAGTGGTTCACCGTTCTGCCCGACGGCACCATCGCCTACGCGGAGAACCCACCGAAGAAGTACCAGGACATCTACCCTGTCAACTTCGACAACGACCGCCGAGGGATCTACAACGAGGTTCTTCGCGTCGTCAGGTACTGGATCTCGTTGGGAGTCAAGGTCTTTCGAGTCGACAATCCACACACGAAGCCACCGGACTTCTGGGAGTGGCTGATCGCCGAGGTCAAGAAGAGCGATCCCGACGTTCTCTTCCTGGCCGAGGCGTTCACGCGACCGGCTCGTATGTACGGCTTGGCGATGCGCGGATTCACCCAGTCCTACACGTATTTCACGTGGCGGACCGCGAAGTGGGAACTGACCGAGTTCGCGCAGGAGCATGCACGACGCGCCGACGACGCCCGGCCCAACCTGTTCGTCAACACCCCGGACATCCTGCACGAGAGTCTGCAGCACGGCGGTCCCGGCATGTTCGCGCTGCGGGCCGCACTCGCTGCGACACTGTCGCCGACGTGGGGTGTGTACTCCGGATACGAACTGTTCGAGCATCAGGCGGTGCGCCCCGGCAGCGAGGAGTACCTCGACTCCGAGAAATACCAACTGCGTCCGCGTGACTTCGAAGGAGCGTTGGCCCGAGGTGAATCGCTCGAGCCGTGGCTCACCTCGCTGAACGCCATCCGACGGGCGCATCCAGCGCTACAACAGTTGCGCAACATCCACTTTCACGCCGTCGACAACGACGCCCTCATCGCCTACTCCAAGTTCGATCCGGGCACGGGCGATTCGGTTCTCGTCGTCGTCAACCTGAATCCGTTCGGCCCGGAAGAGGGAACGATCTGGCTCGACATGCCGCAGCTCGGACACGACTGGCACGACACGATGACCGTCACCGACGAGGTCAGCGGCCAGCAGTTCAACTGGGGGCAAACGAATTTCGTCAGGTTGGAGCCATGGAAGGCGGTGGCGCACATATTGACGCTTCCGCCCATCCCCTACCCGGCGCGACTCGAGCTGGCATACCGCGGCAACCGGAAATGAGTGGGGAGCCTACATGACCGACAATCCGACGAATCCAGACATCGCACCTCCCGACACAGGCGATCTCGAGCTGATCGCCCAAGGGCGGCACTACGATCCGCATTCGATTCTCGGTGCGCACGCGGTTCCGGGCGGCACCGCCATTCGCGCGCTCAAACCGAACGCCGAATCCGTCGTCGCGCGCATCGGTGGCGTCGACCACCCGCTGACGCACGTCGCCCACGGAGTCTTCAGCGTCCTCGTGCCGTTCGAGAACTTGATGGACTATCGGCTCGTCGTCACGTGGCCCGGCGGTCACGTGACGGAATCGGCGGACGGCTACCGCTTCCTCCCCACCCTCGGTGAGCTGGATCTGCACCTGTTCGGCGAAGGCCGTCACGAACGCCTGTGGGACATCCTCGGCGCGCACCAGCAGAACTACACGACGCCCGACGGCGACGTCAGCGGCACGTCGTTCGCGGTGTGGGCGCCTGCCGCCTCGGGCGTTACCGTGATCGGTGACTTCGACGGCTGGACCGGACAGAGCTTCCCGATGCGCGCGCTCGGTTCGACCGGCGTGTGGGAGCTGTTCGTTCCCGACATCGGCCCCGGCACGATCTACAAGTACCGCGTGCACGGCTCGGACGGCGTCGTCCGTGACAAGGCCGATCCGATGGCATTCGCCACCGAGGTTCCGCCTGCAACCGCCTCGGTCGTGACGAGTTCGACGTTCGAATGGTCCGACGACGAGTGGCTGGACACCCGCGCCGGAATCGAACCCACGCAGGCCCCGATGTCGGTGTACGAGGTGCATCTCGGGTCGTGGCGCGCCGGACTCGGCTACCGCGAGATGGCCGAGCAGCTGGCCGACTACGTGCTCGAGACCGGCTTCACCCACGTCGAACTACTCCCTGTCGCCGAGCATCCGTTCGGTGGGTCGTGGGGTTATCAGGTGACGTCGTACTATGCGCCGACGTCGCGCTTCGGCAGTCCCGACGACTTCCGCTACTTCGTCGACCATCTGCACGACAAGGGCATCGGCGTCATCGTCGACTGGGTGCCCGCGCACTTCCCCAAGGACGAGTGGGCGCTCGCGCGGTTCGACGGCGGGCCGCTCTACGAACACGGCGATCCTCGACGCGGTGAGCAACTCGACTGGGGCACACTGGTTTTCGACTTCGGTCGCCGGGAGGTACGCAACTTCCTCGTCGCCAACGCACTCTTCTGGCTCGACGAATTCCACATCGACGGTCTGCGCGTCGACGCGGTGGCCTCGATGCTCTACCTGGACTACTCACGCCCGGAAGGCGGCTGGACTCCCAACATCTACGGTGGCCGCGAGAACCTCGAGGCCGTGTCGTTCCTGCAGGAGATGAACGCGACGGTCCACAAGAAGTTCCAGGGCGTCGTCACCGTCGCCGAGGAGTCGACGGCGTGGCCCGGCGTCACGCGTCCGACCAACGTCGGCGGACTCGGATTCAACATGAAATGGAACATGGGGTGGATGCACGACACCCTGGGATTCCTCGGACGCGATCCGATCCACCGAAGCTTCCACCACCACGAGATCACGTTCTCACTGGTGTACGCGTGGAGTGAGAACTACGTCCTGCCGATCAGTCACGACGAGGTCGTCCACGGCAAAGGCACGTTGTGGACCCGTATGCCGGGCGACGACCACGCCAAGGCGGCAGGCATGCGCGGCATGCTCGCCTACATGTGGGCGCACCCCGGCAAGCAGTTGTTGTTCATGGGCCAGGAGTTCGGGCAGACCAGGGAGTGGTCGGAGGAGCGCAGTCTCGACTGGCACCAACTCGACGAAGGTCCACTGCACCGCGGCGTGCTGACATTGGTCAGTGACCTCAATGCCGTCTACCGCGAGCACCCGTCACTGTGGACGCTCGACACGTCGCCGAGCGGCTACTCGTGGATCGATGCCAACGACACGGAGAACAACGTTCTCAGCTTTCTGAGGTACGGAACGGATGGTTCCGTCGTCGCGTGTATCTTCAACTTCTCGGGTGTCACACACGACAACTATCGTGTCGGTCTACCCGAGCCCGGTCGTTGGATCGAGATCTTGAACACCGATGCAACCTCGTACGGCGGTTCGGGTGTGGGCAATCTCGGAGAGGTAACGGCTACATCGCACTCGTGGCATGGCCGACCGTCGTCTGCACAGGTCGCGCTTCCCGCCAACGGCGCGATCTGGATCAAACTGGAGCGTTAGATGAGTGGCGGTCGCACCCGACACACACTGTGGGCGACCGCCCTCGTAGCTCTTGCACTCGTCACCGGGTGCAGCCAATCCGTCGACGGCCGAGCGGTCTCCATCTACGAGAATCCGTTCACCGTCGCCGGTCTGCCGGTCACCGACGGCCCCAGCGGTCCGCGTCCCGGCGTACCCGACTCGACGCTCGAGGTCCGAGGCTCGGAGGGCACCGACTCCGATCTCATCGCCACCAACGCCATCGACGACATCCAGCGCTACTGGACCGACACCTATCCCGAGTTGTTCCAGGGCCAGAAGTTCACTCCGGTGTCCCAGCTGATTTCATGGGACGCGAGTGAGGACGAGGGCAGCGGCCTTCGGTTCTGTGGAACGCGAACCGGCGGAGTGCCCAATGCGGCGTACTGCTCACGCGACCGCACCATCGGGTGGGATCGCACCATTCTGCTTCCTGCGTTGATCGACGCGTTCGGCCCGATGTCGGTCGTCATGGTCATCGCGCACGAGTACGGCCACGCCATTCAGTACCAGTCGGCTCTCGTCGGGGACGACACTCCGACCATCGTCGCCGAGCAGCAAGCCGACTGTTTCGCCGGCGCGTTCATCCGGCACGTCGCCGAGAACGATGCTCCGCACTTCACGATCAATACGTCCGACGGCCTGAATGGAGTCCTTGCGGCGACAGTGGCCGTGCGCGACGTCGACCCCAACGATCCGGATTCCGTGCACGGTTCGGCATTCGAGCGTGTGACCGCGGTACAGATCGGATTCACCGACGGTGCCGCGGCGTGCACCGCGATCGACGAGGCCGAGATCGACGCACGACGCGCCGACCTGCCGCAGAAGTTCAGCAACACCGACGACGACGGAGAACTGCCGGTCACGACCGAGACGCTGCAAGCGTTCGTGCGGTCGTTCGAGAAGCTGCTCGCGTTGCAGAACCCACCGACGGTCGAGTACGACGGCACCGACACCGGCTGTCCCGAGGGTACGACGACCGAGCCGGTGTCGTACTGCGCGTCGACCAACACGATCGGCGTCGACGTCGATGCGCTGGCCGAAGTCGGAACCGCCGAGCGGCCACGGCGGGGTGACGTCATCCCACTCAACGTGTCGGGCGACTACAGCGCGTACGTACTCTTCGCGTCGCGCTACACCCTTGCGGTGCAGAAAGAGGCCGGACAACCTCTGGACAACCCGCAGACGGCACTGCGTTCCGCGTGCTTGTCCGGCGTCATCACCGCGGGTCTCAGCGCCGAGAACATCGACGCGGCGACGGATCTCGAAGTGTGGCTTTCCCCGGGCGACCTCGACGAGGCAGTGTCGGGTCTGCTGAGCGACGGCCTGACCGCCAGTGACATCGACGGCGTCACGCTGCCGAGCGGCTTCTCCCGAGTCGACGCGTTTCGCTCGGGAGTCCTCGGCGGACGCGAGGCGTGCAACGTCCGCTACCGCTGAGCATCAGTACAGCGCGGCGGCCAACTTACGACGCGCCGAGACCACGACGGCATCGCCCGAGTCGAACAGTTCGAACAGCTCCAGCAGACGCGTCCGCAACTGCGTGCGCTCGTCGCCCGCGGTCCGCTTGATGCCGGCGATCAACCGATCGAACGCCGCCTCGGCGTTCTGCTCGGACAGCTCGACGTCCGCGGCCTCGATCTGCGCAGCCACGTCCGACGGGTCGGCGTCGGCCTTGGTGACCGCATCGGCGTCGAGGTTCTGCACCCGAACCAGGAATTTCACCTGACGCAATGCAGCTTTCGCGTCGGTGTTCGACGGCTCGGCGTCGACGATCGCCTGATACGCGGCGATCGCCTTGTCGAAATCGCCCTCGTCGAGCGCTTCCTCGGCTGCGACGAAGCGGGGATCCTCGGGCTCGGGTTCGTCCTCCTCGGACGTCGCTCCGGGAGGTCCGCTGAGCTTGCCTTCCGTGGCCTGCAGAATGGCGTCGAGCCACCGGCGCAGTTGTTCCTCCGGCTGCGAACCCTGGAAGTCGGCGAGCGGCTGCCCACCTGCCACGGCGACGACCGTCGGGATGGCCTGGACGCCGAACGCCTGCGCGACCTGTGGGGTGCTGTCGACGTCGACGCGGGCATGCACCCACGTGCCGTTCGCTTCGACGGCCATTTGCCCGAGCTGACGCGTCAGCGCCACCGACTGCGGTGAGCGAGAAGAACCCAGGTCGACGACGACCGGAACCTGCATGGAACGTTGCAGAACTTCTGCCTCGAACGTCGCGGCGGTCACGTCGACGATGGGAGCCAGTCCGCTCCCACCATCGGTGTTGTCGGCCGTGGGCGGCGGTGCGGGACGATCCTTCAGTCCCGAGAGATCGACGGCGCCGGCGATGGAGGCCGGTACGGCTGCAGGCGGACGGGCTGACGAGCGGGAACCGGGTCGAGTCACGTCCTACAGTTTGTCACTAACCCGGTTCGGTCACTACCGGCGAGGTCGGCTATGCGACTCCCGCACCCTTCGAAATCGCAGGCTGCGACGTGCTCACTTCAGCCAGGCGACCCGTCCGTGCGGCCCACACCTCGAACACGACGGTGCCGAAAGGAGGGATGCTCGCAACCAGCGCGAGCAGCGTCGTCACGACGTTCCACTTCAGCTTGACGGCGGTGACGATCGCGATGAGGACATAGATCACGAAAACCGCACCGTGGATCGGTCCGAAGATCTTCACGCCGATCTCGTTGCCGTCGGCGGGGATGTACTTGAACGCCATTCCGATCAGCAGTCCCAGCCAGGTGAAGGCCTCGAGAACCGCGACGAATCGAAAACGCTTGGCCGTCGTGCTCAGGTCGAATAAGTTCAGCATGGCGACTATTGTGCCCGAGATCTACGACGCGGCGTAGTGGCTCTGGTCTCACTGCCAGGGCCGCTGCGCGACGAGATGCAGCTGACGCTAACGTCGTCGGTATGACCTCCACCACGCCTGCTCCTGCCGGACCTTCCTTGCGGTCCGACCTCGTCACTGCCATCGATCACGTCGGCATCGCGGTGCCGGACCTCGACGCCGCAATCGCCTGGTACACCGAGCACCTGGGAATGGTGTCGACGCACGAGGAAGTCAACGAGGAACAAGGTGTTCGCGAGGCAATGCTGTCGCTGCCCGGCGCGTCGTCCGACGCCGCTGCCCTTCAGTTGTTGGCACCTCTGAACCAGTCGTCGACGATCGCCAAGTTCATCGACCGCAACGGGCCCGGTCTGCAGCAGCTCGCCTACCGGGTCACCGACATCGACGAGATCTCGTCCGAACTTCGCGGCCGCGGCGTCCGACTGCTGTACGACGCTCCCCGACGCGGCACCGCCGACTCTCGTATCAACTTCATCCACCCGAAAGACGCAGGTGGTGTGCTCGTCGAACTCGTGGAGCCGGCTGCGAACTCGATTCACTGACTTGTCATATGGCTCTCCTACCTACGCACCGGTAAATTGACCGCCATGGCCAACGAGCAAGAGCGCACCGGGGTGCAACTTCCCTTTTCCGTAGTCCGAAAAGGATTCGACCGTGACGAGGTCACGAACTATTTCGAGCGGTTCGACGCCGAGCTTCGGCTGACCACCGCCGATCGTGACGCCGCCGCGGCCCAGGCTCGCGATCTGGCAAAGCAACTCGACGACGCGCGGGACGAAATCGACGAGCTCCGTAAGGACATCGACCGCTTGTCGGTTCCGCCGACCACCGCGGAGGGCATGAGCGACCGCATCTCTCGCATGCTGCGCCTGGCTTCCGACGAGGCATCCGAGGTCCGCGCAAAGGCTCACGCCGAGGCCGAGGAAATGGTGTCGGTCGCCGAGCAGGAGAGCGCGCGACTGCGCGGCCGTCACGAGGCTCTCGTCGTCGAGCTCGAAGATCGTCGCTCCGCACTCGAGACCGAGCACGAGCAGACGATGGCACAGGCCCGCACCGAGGCAGCACGCATCGTCGAGGCAGCACAGGCCGAGCGCGACCAGTTGGCGGCCGAGTCCGAGGCCAAGCGGTCGAAGGTCCAGGAAGACTTCGAGATCACGATGGCCGAGCGTCGCACCAAGATCCTCGCCGCACTCGAGGACCTGGAGTCGTCGAGCAAGGCCGACGCGGCTCACCGCATCGAAGAGGCGACGACCGAAGCGGCCCGACGCCTGCAGGCCGCGACCGAGCAGTCCGAACGTCGAATCGCCCACTCGAAGGAGCTGGCCGAGGAACTACGCGTGCTGCGTAGTCGTGTCCTCGCGCAGCTCTTGGGAATTCGTGGTCAGCTCGACTCCGTGCCCGCGATGCTTGCCTCGGTCAACCGCGAAAGCGAATTGCTCGATGCACCCGAGTCGAACGGCGCACCGAGCAAGGACGACTCGTCGACCGACGTCACCGTCGTGCTCGACAAGGAGAAGGCCGACGCGTCGTCGTAGGGGGTGGCGCGGCGTTGGTCTACGACCAGCGCCGCGTCAGTCCGCGGGTCGCTCGACCGGACCAGCACCCCGTATGCCAATGTCGACGGTTCTCCGGTCCACCCAGATCCGCGGTCGGCCACGCGACTATGTGGGAGACGCCGGGGCGAACCTCGTGATCACAGCCCGGGCAGCGATAGGTCTTCGTCGCGCGATTGCCCGGCACGGTCCTGGTCGTGAACTCTTCGTCGGACCAGCCTGCAGGCCCGCTCTCGACGCGGGCGCCGCCCATCAGCGAATCGGGTCGCGAATCACGCGAACCGAAGTTCTTCCGGCTCGATTTACGGTCGTGATTGCGTCGGGGCACGTAGTCGAGTGTAGGAG
This sequence comes from Rhodococcus sp. BP-261, assembly GCF_019835205.1. Lineage (NCBI taxonomy): Bacteria > Bacillati > Actinomycetota > Actinomycetes > Mycobacteriales > Nocardiaceae > Rhodococcus > Rhodococcus sp. BP-261. The sequence goes on from NZ_JABUCO010000012.1 coordinate 147,571, forward strand.
AGAAGATCAGAACAGACGGAACTCGGTGCTGTCGGTTCCGCGCAGGGCTTCGTAGTCCAACGTGAGGCATCGGATGCCTCGATCGGTAGCGAGCGTCTTCGCCTGTGGCTTGATGACCTGGGCCGCGAACACACCACTGACCGGCGCCAGAACCGGATCTCGATTGAGTAGTTCCAAGTAGCGCGTCAGCTGCTCGACGCCGTCGATCTCCCCGCGACGCTTGATCTCCACCGCCACCGTGCCACCATCTGCGTTGCGGCACAACAGATCCACGGGGCCGATCGCCGTCATGTATTCACGACGGACGAGCGTGTACCCCTCCCCGAGCGTCTCGACATGTTCGGCCAACAATTCCTGAAGGTGCGCTTCCACGCCGTCCTTCACCAGACCCGGGTCGACGCCGAGCTCGTGGCTCGAGTCCAGTTCGACGTCGTCGATCGTGATGCGGAGTTCTTCGCCCGCCTTGTTCGTCACGACCCAGTTGACGGTGCCGTCGTCGGTCGTCTCGGTCAGCCAGCACGGCGGACTCATCCAGTTCAACGGCTTGTATGCGCGGTCGTCGGCGTGAACGCTGACCGACCCGTCGGACTTGACGAGGAGCAATCGGCGGGCCGACGGAAGATGGGCGGTCAGACGGCCGACATAGTCCACTTGGCAACGAGCAATTACGAGACGCACTCGCCCACCCTAAGCCAGACCGACCAGTAGTCTGTGACAACCATGCCGCAACTGAGTCGATCCGTAGCGCCTCTAGGATCACGCCTTCTCGGCGACACATCCGAGTCCCCGCGTCGTCGACGCGTGCGCGTTCAGATACTGCTGACGATATTTCTGCTCGCCGCGAATCTCATCGGTGCTCTGATCGTCGGAGTGCTCGTGTCCGTCGTCGTTCCCGGGCCGGATGTGCTTCGCCTGGACCGTTATTGGTGGGTCAACTTCATCGTGATCCCCGTTTATGTCGCGTGCGCGTTCGCCGTCGGTGTTCTGTGGGGCACGACGCGCGCATTGCGCGCACTTCGATGGGCTATCGAGGACCGCACACCCACGCGGCAGGAGCAGGTCACGACCCTGTCCATGCCATGGCAGCTGACCAAGATGCAGATTGTGCTGTGGACGTGCGGTCTTGCCCTCATCACGACCATCGACGGCATCATCGACCCGCAGTCCATCCCCAAAGTGGCGTTCACGATCGGCGCAGGCGGAACCGTCGTATGTGCCTTCAGCTATCTGCTCAGCGAATTCGCTCTTCGGCCGGCAGCTGCGCGTGCACTGGAAGCCGGCGATCCCCGACGCATCCGCATCGCCGGGGTGATGGGGCGATCGATCCTGTCGTGGATTCTCGGAACCGGAGTACCTGTCTCCGGGCTCATGATCATCGCGATCTTCAGCTTCATCCGCCCGTACGCGTCCGACGGAACACAGTTGGCAATCGCGATCCTGTCGCTCGGCGGTATCACGCTGGTCTTCGGGCTCTTGCTGACCCTGCTGGGCGGTTTCGCGACGACGGCACCCATCAACAACGTTCGATCCGGCATGGCCGAGGTCGAACGGGGCAACCTCGACGTCCAACTCGCTGTGTACGACGGGACGGAGCTCGGTGAACTGCAGAGTGGCTTCAATCGCATGGCCGAAGGAGTCCGGGACCGCGAGAAGATTCGCGACCTGTTCGGACGCCACGTCGGCCAAGAAGTCGCCGAGGCCGCACTGACCAAGAATCCCGAGCTGGGCGGCGAGGAACGCGAGATCGCGGTGTTCTTCATCGACCTCGTGGGGTCGACGGAACTCGCGGCATCACGTCCACCGACCGAGGTCGTCGAACTGCTGAACCGGTTCTTCGACGTCGTCGTCGATGAGGTCGACGAGCACGGCGGCTTCATCAACAAGTTCGAAGGCGACGCCGCCCTGGCCATCTTCGGTGCACCCGGCGACCTCGAGGACCACTGCGGATCCGCATTGGCAGCAGCCCGCACGATCAGCACTCGGTTGCTCGACGAGGTCCCGGAGTGCAGCGCGGCCGTCGGTGTGGCGTCGGGTCGCGCAGTGGCCGGCAACGTCGGCGCGAAATCTCGGTTCGAATACACGGTCATCGGAGATCCGGTCAACGAGGCCGCACGGCTTTCCGAACTCGCCAAGAACTCCCCCGGCGCGATCCTCGCCTCCAAGAACACCGTCGACCACGCATCGGCCTCCGAGGCCGCGCGGTGGAAGTTCGGCGACAGCGTCACCCTCCGCGGCCGTTCGGCGGAAACCGTCCTGGCCTGTCCGAAGTCCTGACCTCGAACTCACGCGTCTCCGCAGCCCGACGTCACAACCGCGTGAATGCGTCCAGACCACGGCCGAAGGCAGCAAGGCGCTCCGGGAGTCCGTTGTGTCCGCCGTTGACGAGCTCGGACACCCGCACGATCCCCGAGATGTCGGCCGCATTGTTGAGGTTGCGCGAAGACCAGTACCAGACCGCGGTGGTGAAGGCGTACTCCGGCGCTGCCGCCAGGTCGGGGTTCGCAACGAAGTCGATGCCGGTCGCTTGACTCATGAGCTCGTAGTTGTGTCGGCCGGTCACCTGGATGGCGCCGCGGCCTTTATAACGCACTCCGTCACCAGGCTGGGTGTTGCCGAGGTCGGAACGCCCTTCGTAGGCGCGACCCGACGCATACTCCTCGAACGTGCGGAACCCGTCGGACTCGACGAGCAATTGAGCGACGAACGCAGCTTTCCGAATGGGGTTGTCGATTCCGCCGTTGACCATTGCCGCATTGAGCGGGGCGACGTAGGTGGCCAACTTGTCCGCCGGGGCCTGTGGGGCGATCGCATCGAGCTGCGCCGCGGTGATGAACGTCGGGGGCGGCGGCGGGACGACCGCCACCTCCGGCACGACTGCGGCCTGGATCTGGGCGGTATTGCCGTCGGTCGCTACGGTCTGGGCATCGACGTGCGCTGCTTGCGACTGATCGGCTTCCTGTGGTTGCTGTGCTGGCTCGTCGGAACTCGAACCCTGAGGCTCGTCGAGCCGCACAGTTCCCACCGGAAAGCTCTTGGCAACCTCTTCTGTGATCGCCGACGTCGTGACTCTGGGGATCGCGGTAGTGTCGCCGGCTTGCGCGACGCCGACGACGCTCGTGGCGAGAACGGTCGTCGTCGCAGCGGCAATACCGATTCGACGTGCGTGCGACGACGCGAGCGTACCGGTCGCTGCTGCGGCCGAACGAATTCGTTGTGCATATGTAGAGGTGAGTGCGGTGGTCGTCGTGGCGGCGAAACCGACTCGACGTGCAAATGTGGAAACGTGCAAGGTCCTGCTCCAAAACTTCGGCCGAGGTCTTCGGCCCGTACGTGACTGAGATGCGGGTGCTGTCGGGTAAAACCCGCGGTGGTCACCAACGCGTCGCAAAAAGGTCACATCCAGGTAACGGCGCATCTCGACATGTTTCAAGCAGAAGTGATCAGCCCCACGTTGACGTAATGAAAACAACATGGATGTAAGTCACGACCGAAACCAGCTCCCCGACGCCGCAACGCCGCCTGCCGGAACCAGGACGCCTCGCAGTACCAAGTTGATCGGAATGGAGAACCCCGAACCTGTCAGCAGATCGCAATTCCTCTGTGCCGCAACGGTATTTCGCCACACTGCTGGTGTCGCGATGTGCGCACACAGCCCCGGTAGCACGGCCCGTAGAGACTCAGGGACGGACCACGCGGACCGGAGACACAGGGTCCGAAGACGGTCGTGTGCCGCCGAAAATAAGTGCGGGATCACCTGGCCGAGATGGCACAGATCACGTTTGGATCACGAGGCTTCGTGACGTGGTGGTTCGACGTTATGGAGCCTTTACGGCGTCGGAAGTTAGCGGATTTAGGCATCGATGGCCCGCAGGAGCCTCTGGACAGGTTGGATGGTCCATTCATGCCGATGCCGGATGCTGAAAGTTCGCTCTCCCGGAACCGGCGACCCTCAGTGTTGCCGAACTCGGTCGACAAACGTGTGTACGACGGACGGGCCGACTTGAAACCGACGCGGCAAACCCGCAGCAAGCAACTTGAATTCGTTGCGGCACAGCAGATCTTGCGCGCGTGGAGGGGAACACGATCGCTCCCCGTACTCGCTACGAGACCTGACGGTCGAATTACCAGAGATATAGGAACACGGTCGACGAGTTGTTGCAAAAGGCGCTCGGAGGAGATGCAGAACGAGGTTTGCTCGCCGATTGCTCTGCAGCGCAACCGAAGTCGCGCATCGATGGTCCGTGGCAGCGGGTAGACGGGGTGGATGGTTCATTCATGCCGTTCGCCGGCGGGGGTGTTCGCGTGAATGGTGCATTCATACGATCTGTCAGCGTGGATGGTTCATTGATGCCGTTCGCCGGCAGGTTTTGTGTTTGGGTGTGGAATACAGAACACCCCGCAACCGTGGGTTGCGGGGTGTTCTGTGATGTTGTGCACGGCGGTGTCCTACTCTCCCACACCCTGTCGGGTGCAGTACCATCGGCGCTGGAGGGCTTAGCTTCCGGGTTCGGAATGGGACCGGGCGTTTCCCCTCCGCTATGGCCGCCGTAACTCTGTGA